>JBCCJU010000095.1:0-21594 GCA_039027715.1 Cyanobacteria bacterium P01_C01_bin.120 | reverse complement strand
TGGGTATGGAAGTCATGCACGAGCGTAATGCTCACAACTTCCCCCTCGACTTGGCAGCTGCTGAGGCACCCGAAATCATCGGTTAATTACCTGCATCAGCTCTGTTGATTTGAGCTTAAAAGCGCTCCCCGCATCCCGGGGGGCGCTTTTTATTAGCTCAAATCAACAGCTCATGTCATGACAATATAGAGCAACCCGCTATTTCAGTCCCTTGATTAAGCTAAAACAGCTTGACAGTATTGATTGCTTACGGAAACAAAGCAAACCGATTGAAGTTTTTAGAGCTGACTGTACTTGCACCATGGAGAGCTGCGATGACCGTTGTTCCTAAGATTGTTGATAGTCCTGAAGAGAAGCGGACTGCGATCGCCGCGCTTAACCGATTCCGAGATTCCCCGGAGTCAGGAGTCTGGCCGCATCTGGACAAAAAGGCGATTGTCGAAGCAATGCGCATTCGTCTGCATAATCCTTTTAAGGTTAATCAGGGACAGCAGCCGTTTTGTGGCCCTGCGTCCATCTTGTTTGAGCTAATCCGCAAGTTTCCAATACGGTATGTTCAGCTTTGCCAGTCGCTGTATGAAACCGGTGGTTTTGAGACTAAAACGCGGTATATTCAGACTTCCGAATCGCTGCGACAGGCTAGTCAGGGAGAGCTACGCATGGGTCCAGCCGACTGGATGGTGTTGGCAACTCTGCGAGAGTCAGAAAACTTTTTGTTCCCGGTTGAGCCTAATGCGCCTGAAATTGTTCGTAACCTAGCTGGAATGACCAAATTTTGGGAAATGAAGGGTTGGGTACGGGAAATTTTGCACTATCCTCGAGTGGACTACTTCCATACCTATGTTTGGCGTGATTTAGCGGCACTGAAAAAGTCCCAGACAGTGCTTGACCAGGGAGGTGTAGCCCTGGGATTGATTACCGCAGAAAATTTGCTCAGCGATCAGCCATCACGACTTACCGTGCCCAATCACTGGGTCGCGCTTGTAGGCAATACCGACATTCAAAAAGGTACTTTTTGGCAGCATGACAGCGGCTACGTTAGCTTTGACGTTTTCACCTGGGCTAAACGCGCAACAATTGAAGCGAATGAAGGCGTTTTTGAAGACGCCTTTTGGGGCGTTGTACTTGGCTACGACATATAATCACCAGTCAGAAATATCACTCGACGTAAGCTTACCCGTGTTGTCAGGACAAAACGGCAAACTCGCTACCGTAGACTAGATACCCGAATTATGCATGAATGCGCTTGTTTAGATTGATCTTGATGGTAGATGTCTGGATTAAGCGACTCCGACCTGTTGACACATGTTGGCTAATGGACAGATGCGACAGCGCGGCGATCGCCCCCGACAAATGTGCTTGCCAAATGGCACCAGTAGGCGGTTGATTTCTACCCAGTATTCCTTTGGCAGTTTTTTCTCCAGAGCCACCATTGTCTTTTCCGGAGTCTTGGTAGCAACATAGCCCCAGCGGTTAGTCACCCGATGAACGTGAATATCAACGCTAATGCAGGGATAGCCCATCGCCACTCCCAGCGCCAAGTTGGCGCACTTGGGACCAACGCCCTTGAACTGAATCAAGGTTGCGAAATCAGCAGGCAACTGTCCGTCAAATTCAGTCAGAATGCGCTGTGAAATGGTGTGAATTTGTGCTGCTTTATTTTCAGGAAAAGTTGACCGGCGAATCAAATTGAGGATTTCATCAACGCTCAGTTGCACCATAGCCGCTGGCGTGCGAGCTCGCTCAAATAGTCGCCGTGAAACCGGCACGCTCACCTCATCGTAAGTGCGAATGGAAATAATGCAGGATATCAACTGCTCATACAGCGAGTTAAATCCTTCGTCGGCAAGCTGAAACATCGCTGCTTTGGGAAAGGGCTTAACTGCTTTGCGAAGAAGCGGTATGGCTCGGCTAATGTCGAATAGAGAAGCAACCGTCACGACAATTTAGGGTAGACACCTCTTTCATCATGACGACTTTTTGCGATCGCTGCCCGCCATCTATCGTCCCGCTTGCCCAACGTCACTTCTGCACACCCTTATACTCTTCTACTTCCACCTGCCACGCTGCGTCAAAAAAGTTATATTCACACTGCATGGCATAGCGAAACGTCTCTGCCACCAATTGCTCGTCAGGGCTGTACTGATTAGCGAGCGCCTCCAATTGAGCAGCGAGTGGCTCAAAATCATCACTGCTGTAGGTGCGCACCCAATCACCGTAGAGATGATCGGGAATGCCCTGCTGCGCGAGAGATTGACCAATGTAGGCATAAAGACGCATGCAAGGCGACATGGCGATCGCAGTAATGCCTACCGACTGACTCCAGGCCGTAGCTAACAAAAAGTCCGTGTAGCGTCGCGTGGCCGCCCCTGGCTGCACCTCTGCTAGGGAAACACCCCACGTTTGTGCATAGTTCTCGTGCAGCTGCAGTTCACTTAAAACTCCTTCAGCCAACTCATGAAATGTCATAAAACCTGACAAGTTGGGGGCCTTAGCGGCAGCAACACTATATGCGCGGGCGAAGGCTTCCAGGAAAAATGCATCTTGACCCACGTAATAGGCAAATTTAGCTTTGGCCAAAGAGCCATCATAAATGCCCTGGACAAACGGATGGTTAAGCGAAGCCTGGGCTAAGTCCTGGTTTGCTTGCCAAAGGCGCTGGGACAAATTCATAACAAAGTCGTGTAAGCAGCCCTTCTCTTGTACCTGAATTTGGGGACGGCAGACGGCAGAATATTGCAAGAAGGTAGCTGTAAAGAATCAGCGACCGATGAAATTGATCAGACTGATTGCTGTGCAGCTAGCCTAATGAAAAAAACCGCCAGAAGATGCGCTGCTGTTGTTTTCAAGCGTTTGATAAGGACCGCTGTTTCCCACTGGATAAGGTGTTTTTAATCTACCGGCATATATTAGCGCTGACTGTTGCGACAATGCCTTAGCTTCCTGCTGCTTTTCCTGCAAATCTTTATTGAGTTCGCGAATGCGCCGTGACAGCAGACGAATAATGTTGATGGCAATTCCGGGAGTTTCATCGATTGCTTCATAGAGCTGATGCTGTGTCAAGATCAGGCAATCGCATGCATCCAGCGTCGTGACCGAGGCAGAGCGTGGCTCAGCATCGAATAGCGACATTTCTCCGAAACAAGCGCCGGCTGACAACTCGGCTAAGGTTTGACCGTCTTGTAAATGAACGCTGACTTGGCCTTTAACCACAATGTAAAGGGCTCGACCTTCCTGGCCTTCGGCAAAAATGGTGTGATCTTCAGGAAAAGACAGCTCATCCATGATGGAGGCTAGCCGGACTAAGAAATCATCCCTCAATTCGTTAAAAATGGGGACACCCCGAACGAATAGTAGTCGGTCAACGCTCGTCAGCATAAAAATTGGCAGCTAAAGATGTGGCGATCGCAATTTATGTCAGTGCCTTTTAATCTGATAGTCAAAAATTTAGCATCAGACTATCAAGCACGTACTAGATTTCTGAGCGTAGCTCCAAAATTCTTCAAATGCAACAGAAACTCTGCTGAAATTTGGTGAGTTGCTCAAATACGGCAATAGCGACGGCCATATGACAGCTATGACTTTGATTAAAAGGCTTTCCCCACAAACGCTATAAAATTATGTCCTATAAATTCTGACGAGGCTAAAACTACTAATGTTGATTAGGTTGATTTCTAGCGCCGAAAGGAATCAAGGTTAGCTAAGTACCAGGCATAGGTTTTCTCGAGACCAGTTTTGAGATCTGTTTGAGCTTGCCAGCCCAGATCTTTCAAGCGTGACACGTCCATTAGTTTGCGGGGGGTGCCGTTAGGTTTAGAGGTGTCAAAGGCTAACTCGCCATCGAAGCCGACCACAGACTTAATGGTCAGCGCTAAGTCTTTGATAGAGATTTCTTCGCCTGTGCCAACGTTGATAAATTCTGAGCGATCGTAGTTTTCCATGAGGAAAAACAGAGCGTCGGCTAGGTCATCAACGAATAAAAATTCGCGCAGCGGCTCTCCCGTGCCCCAGACGGTGACAGTATCAGTATTGTTAATTTTAGCTTCATGAAACTTGCGGATGAGAGCTGGCAGCACATGGGAGTTGGCTAGATCAAAATTGTCGTTGATACCGTAGAGATTGGTTGGCATCGCTGAAATGAAATTGACTCCATATTGGCGGCAATAGTTTTCGCACAGTTTAAGGCCAGCAATTTTGGCGATCGCATACGGCTCATTCGTAGGCTCCAAAAAACCAGTTAGCAAGGCTTCTTCTCGCATTGGCTGCGGACACAGCTTGGGATAGATGCAGGAAGAGCCAAGAAACAGCAATTTTTTTACTTGATGACGATAGGCACTATGAATAATGTTGGCCTCAATCATCAAGTTGTCGTAGATAAATTCTGCGCGATAGAGATTATTAGCCTGAATGCCGCCGACCTTAGCTGCTGCCAAAAATACATAATCTGGCTGCTCCTCAGCAAAAAAATTCTCAACTGCTGCTTGCTGCCGTAAATCTAGCTCTTTACTTGATCGCAACAGTAGATTTTTATAGCCGCGATCTTGCAAAGTACGGACAATGGCGCTGCCAACCAAGCCATTGTGACCAGCGATAAAAATTTTTGCTTGGGTATCCATATCAAGTTTTGTTTAAGTAAAAAGTTTAAGGTAGAAGACTTGAGAAAATGCAGTTAACTAAACGCCTGTGGTCGTTAGCTTGTGAATTCCACATTCTGATCGTCCCAGTCTGCTGGGCACAGTTAGAGAATTAATCTTTAAAGTAGATAAAGCATTACTTAAGGCAACTCTTTAAAGTGTGCCGTTTTCAGAATGCCCAATTTCCAAGCTGTTTATACATAACAAATTAAGCAAAATCGTTTCCCAGGGACAGGCCGGTCAATAGCCCGACTATGCTGCCTCCCAGTACCAATTGCCAGGTCGGTACCTTAAAGCGAATTAGGGCCACTAACGATAAAAGAGTGATGATTGCCGCGATCGCGGTCAGAACCCAGGATGACTGCTCAAAAATGGCTGTTTGCATCAAAGGAATTGCGGCGGCGGCGATCGCGCCTAATACCGCTGGCCGCACTGCTTTCAAAAAGGCCTGCACCCAAGAATTTTGACGAATTCGCAACAGGACTGGAGCCCCCGCCATAATGAACAAAAAGGAAGGAGTAAAGATGCTGACACTGGCCACCAGTGCCCCCAACACACCTGCCACCTTGAACCCAATAAAAGCGGCTGTGAGCACTACCGGTCCAGGACTTAGCTGCCCGATAGCGATGCCGTTGATAAATTCATTGCGAGTCAACCACTGTAGTTGATCCACCACTTCAAATTCCAGGAGGGGAATAATTACCAGACCACCGCCAAAAATAAAGGTGCCAGTTCTGAGAAATAGCGTCACCAATGGCCAAAAAAAGCTGGCAATTCGTTCTACGCCCCAAAAACTCGACAGTCTCAGTGCGTCTGCAGAGACCATCGCCAACGGCAAGCTGGAAAGAAAACCCAGCGGCAGCCAAGCCGCCTGTGGTGAGCGGTCACCGCGAGGTCGATAGAGCATCAACCCCAGCAGCCCCGCCAGAATAAAAGTTAAAAGCGGATTGAGCAGGCCCCAACCTACAATGGCGGCAACGGCGATCGCGATCGCCACTCCCTTCCCATCTTTCACCGACTTTCTGCCCAGCTTCCAGCAAAAGCCTAGAATGATAGCGATCATGACTGGCGCGATGCCGAAAAATAATGCACCTAACTGAGGCAAGGCCTGAAAATGGAAGTAAGCCCATGAAAGAGTCACGACAATTAAGCAGGCTGGTGCAATAAACGCAAAGCCTGCCACTAAGGCGCCTAGCTGCCCGGCCCGAATGTATCCGAGGTAAATGCCCATTTGGGTTGAGGCTGGTCCCGGCAGCATTTCACAAATTGCTAAGCCATCGCTAAATTGCTCTTGAGTAAGCCATTGTCGACGCACCACGGCCTCATCATTTTGCATGGCGATGTGGGCTTGCGGACCGCCAAAACCCAGGCAGCCCAGCCGACCAAAAATCTGCGCTAACTCGCCTAGGCGTGATGATAGCGGTGGGTGAGAGGTAGAAGGTAAGGACATTGGGATGGAGGCAAAGATTTTATGGACAAGGCCGCGCTCTTAGGTTTGGCCTCAGCCTCTCATTGTGAAGGATGACTAGGATTTTCTCGGGATATCTAAAACACATTGCTTGGACTCGCGATCGCTAGAGTCGAACCACAAAACCCAATCATCGTGACGAGAAATTGACAAACTGCTTATTTTGAGCAAATTTCTCAACGGATAGCCTTCAGTAAAAAAACGTATTCCTTCAGGCTGAACAATCATTGATTTTACATAGATAAAAGTGACAAATCGATAGAATATGGTCTATGATAGCTTTGGCGTACGTATAGGGGACTTGAACCGTTGTTTCATGCCACGCTTCACCAGCTCAAAGTCTTTGAAGCAACTGCCCGTCACGGGAGCTTCACTCGCGCAGCCGAAGAGCTGTATTTAACTCAGCCGACGGTGTCAATTCAGGTTAAGCAGTTGACCAAAGCTGTCGGTTTACCTTTGTTTGAGCAGATCGGGAAGCGCCTCTACTTGACTCAAGCAGGCCAACAGCTGCTCGAAACCTGTCAGCGAGTGTTTGAAGGATTGGATCAGTTTGAGATGGCGATCGCCGACATCAAGGGGATGAAGCAAGGTCAGCTCAGAATTGCCGTCATTACTACTGCCAAATATTTTGTGCCGCGCTTGTTGGGTCCATTCTGTCAGCGCTTTCCTGGCATCGATATTTCGCTTAAGGTGACTAATCACCAGCATATTCAAGAGCGGATGGCGAACAACGAAGATGATCTTTACATTATCAGTCAAGCGCCAGAGCAGCCGGATCTCAAGATTCATCCCTTTTTGGAGAATCCACTAGTTGTCATTGCGCCTAAAAATCACCCACTAGTGGGCAGAAAAAATATTCCCATTCGCGCACTGAACGGCGAGCAGTTCATCATGCGAGAGCCCGGATCTGGTACGCGCCAGGCAGTACAAAATCTATTCGAGGAGAACGAGGTTGAGGTTAAGGTTCGGTTGGAACTGGGCAGTAACGAAGCCATCAAGCAGGCGATCGCTGGCGGTTTAGGGATCTCTGTTCTGTCAGTTCACACGATTATTTCAGAAGGAACTACTGGAGAATTTGCCATTCTCGATGTCGAGAGGTTCCCCATCGAGCGCCATTGGTATGTGGCGAATTTAGCTGGTAAACAGCTTTCCGTAGTGGCTGATACTTTTCTGAAATATTTGCTGGAAGAAAGCCATGACATGGCACAAAAGTTGCTGCCTGATATTAAATTAGCAGCGTCTATTCCATTAGCAGATGAAGATCAAAAGTTGGCCTTGTCTGGCAAATAGCAGCCTTTTGGAGTTCGTTCACAATAGATAGTTCAAAGGCGCAGAAAAAAGATTTTGCTGTTTGCAGAACCACCTAGCGATCTATAAATCAATCAACCTTGCAAAGGTGCAAATTTATGCAATGCAAGCATATTTTCTGGTATCGATAAATTTTCATGCCTGAGTCTGCAATCGCAGTCAGTGAGCAAACATACAAGCATATTTAGTCAATACTGATTGCAAGACCTTCAGAGGGGAGAACACAGAATTATCTCTCCCTCTGAACTCTTTTAATCTTCGTAGATACGAGCTTCGGGGGCGTCAGGGTTTTCTTCTACATACTTATCGAAATTGCTCTTTTCAGGTTTTTGATGCTGATGTGAAACCTCTGCCTGCATTTCCTCTACGGCATCCCAAGCGGCGGCGCATTCAGCCGAACTTTCTCCCTTTTCTGCACAGATTGAACGGGCATAGGAACGAGCTTTTTCTAGCTCTTCGTGAAATTCCTTGCTGTCAACACTCATGGGAATTACTCCTCAATAAACGATTTAAATCAAGCAACCTAACATTAAATTATTTCACAGCCCTTCAGATTCAACTGTGGATTTTTGCCCCTTACTTAAATAGAGATAATTCTATCGATTGCCACCATCGTTACTATCTGAAGGATTAGAGATGATTCAATCTTAAAAATGAGTAGGATTTAGCTTTTTATCACAAAGTTAGATAAGCGCTGCTTGACTAACAGTTTAAAGTCAAGCAGCGATCGCCTATCTGCAGAAGCACATTGCTCACTTTCTCATAACAAAGCCGGCTATGGCTTAACCACTTTCACTTTGCGAGCTAAACCCAGTATCTGTAACAGGCGAATATGCAACCAGGTGATATCAATTTCCCACCAGCGCAGACCGTGACGAGCTGAATGCTGGAAAGCATGATGATTATTATGCCAGCCTTCACCGTAGGTAACTAGCGCCACCCACCAGCAATTAGTCGATAGGTCCTTAGTTTCATAAGTGCGATAGCCGAACTTATGAGTAGCACTGTTGACGAACCAAGTGCAGTGATAGACCACGACTAGGCGCACAAAAATGCCCCAAATCACAAATGACCAGCCACCCAGCAAATACAGCACCACGGCTAGGGGAATTTGAGTGGCTAAAAAGTATTTTTCGAAAAACCGATAGACCGGATCTTTGTTGATGTCGAGAGTAAACCGGTCAATCTCCGCTTGCGCCGGCACTTCATGCAGTAGCCAGCCCATATGACTCCACCAGAAGCCTTTGCCAGCGTCATGATGGTCGGTCGGTTGGTCAGAATGACGATGATGATGACGATGGAGACCAATCCAAACAATAGGGCCATGCTGACAGGCCATACTGCCACAGACCACAAAAAAGTACTCTAGCCATTTAGGTACTTCAAAACTTTTGTGGGCAATCAATCGATGCCACCCCAGGGTGATGCCAAGGCAGCCAGTAATCCAATGAAGGACGAGGGCCGCACCGACAGCGCCCCAAGTTGTATTACCGGGAATAAAGGCTAGTAGAGCGAGGATATGGATGGCCGCCATAAACGCCGTTGTGGCCCAATTAATATTAGGTTTTTCTAAGCTTTGTGCAACTGTCATTCGAAATATCTCAGCTTGTGGACAGGAAGATACAAACTCACGGAAGAATATACTCTACAAAGTTAAGCGCAGCTTCCCGATGGACTCTCCAAACGATTTTTTGGCCACTAAAGGCACCCTCTCCCCAATTTTTTGGGAAATCGATTGGCAGGTTAAAGTCAACCTGAATAAAGTGCTGACGGCCATGCGCCAGCATAAAGTCGGAAGTCATCATTTTGCGAGTGTGTCTGGTTACGGTCACAATGATTTAGGCCGTGACACGCTTGATCGCATCTTCGCCGATGTCATGCAGGCAGAAGCTGCCGCTGTGAGAGTGCAGTTCGTTTCTGGAACACATGCGATCGCCTGTGCTCTGTTCGGCGCTTTACGCCCCGGTGACGAACTCCTCTCAGTGACGGGCTCACCTTACGACACTTTAGAAGAAGTCATTGGACTTCGCAGCGATCACCAAGGTTCCCTAAAAGAATTTGGCATCACTTACCGGGAATTATCGCTTAATATGGATGGCTGCGTTGATTGGGATCAGCTGCAGGAAGCCATAAATCCTGTCACTCGCATGGTTTTAATTCAGCGTTCATGCGGCTACAGCTGGCGTTGCAGCCTTACCATCGCCGAAATTGAGCGCATTGTTGCAATTGTCAAATCACAAAACCCCAAAACGATTTGTTTTGTTGATAACTGCTATGGCGAGTTCGTTGAAACCCGCGAGCCTACAGCCGTTGGGGCCGATCTAATAGCGGGCTCATTCATCAAAAACCCTGGCGGGGCGATCGCCCCCACGGGCGGCTATCTGGCCGGACGAGCTGATTTAGTCGAGAAAGCTCTTTGTCGACTGACGGCACCCGGTATTGGCGGCAGCGGCGGCTCCAGCCTCGACCAAAACCGGCTGCTTTTTCAGGGATTATTTCTGGCGCCCCAGATGGTTGGCGAGGCTATGAAAGGCAATGCCCTGATTGCCCACACTTTTGACCAACTCGGTTATCCCGTCAATCCCCCAGCAGCGGCTCCCCAACGCGATGTGATCCAGGCGATCAAGCTGGGCTCTCCTGACAAGCTCATCGCCTTTTGCAAAGCCATCCAGCAGCATTCCCCAGTTGATTCTTACGTGGAACCCATTCCTGCTGGCATGCCCGGCTACGACAGCGAACTGGTGATGGCGGGCGGCACTTTTATTGACGGCAGCACCTCAGAGCTTTCTGCTGACGGTCCTCTGCGCGAACCCTATGTAGTCTACTGCCAAGGGGGAACCCATTGGACCCATGTGGCGATCGCGCTAGACGCAGCAGTGGCGGCGGTTAAAACATTGGATATGTGAGCAGGGACGCGCTGTTCTAGAGCATTTACCTTAACAGCTCAATCAATTCGTCCTTGCTTAACTCAGCATCACGCAAAATCTCGGGAAGTACCCCTTTGCCGATAATTTTGCGAGCAAGCACCGGAACTGTCACCACTCGTTCGTCTTCATGGCGCATTCTTAGCATGGCGACTCTTTTGCCTGACGGTGTAAAACCCAATTATTCCAGTGTCGCGATTGGATCTCGAGCCGTCACGCTCGGCAGTTTAGACATTACAAGACAACCTTTTGCACATCCAATAAGCCATTGTTGAGTAAAGCAACGTATGGCGCTGCTACGCTATTTTACGGACCTGCTGAATTGCTGATTCAAAGGCGCCTATGTTTAACCACGGCAATTGCAGTGGTTGTACAAAATATGTAGAATCCGTAAAGTATTTTAGAATACAAAAATATTTCGTCAACCGTTGGAATGTTGAGCCAGACTAGTTCACTTTCTAAAACATCCGCGTTGTTTTATTGAACGGCATTGACGAAAGTGTGACTGTGATGAGTTAGTGAGGCATATAGGCAAATGAAGAAATGGGGTTTGCTCGGGTTAGCGTTAGCCCTTACCCTAACGACCGCTTGTGCTAATGGTACAACTACAGATACGGCTGCAGAAGGTGATGATGGCGCCGACGGCGAAACCACGACTGCAACGGCTGGCGGCAGCCGCTTGGATGCTGTGCTGGAGCGAGGACAGCTGATCTGTGGCGTTGATGGAGGTATCCCAGGCTTCAGCTTTGTTGATGAAAGTGGAGCCTATTCTGGTCTCGACGTTGATGTTTGTCGGGCAGTAGCAGCAGCGCTATTTGATGATCCTGACGCCATAGAATACCGTCGCTTGGATTCTACCGAGCGTTTCACTGCACTGTCTGGTGGTGAAGTGGATATGCTCTCGCGTAACACTACCTGGACCATTAGCCGTGATACTCAAGTCGGCATGGAGTTTGCGCCTACCACCTTCTACGATGGCCAAGGCATGATGGTGCGCGAAGCCAGTGGCATTGCTGGGCTGGAAGATTTTGCCGGTCGGGCCGTTTGTGTGGAAACGGGAACGACTACTGAATTGAACTTGACCGACCAAATGCGTAAGCTTGGCGTCGAGTTTGAGCCCGTCGTCTTTCAGGATGCAGACGCCGCTTATGCAGCTTATGACGAGGGCCGTTGTGAAGGCATGACTTCTGACAAATCTCAGTTGATTGCTCGTCGCAGCACCCTGCCGACTCCCGAAGAGCATGTATTGCTGGAAGTCACCATGTCTAAGGAGCCACTGGGGCCTCTGACAGTCAATAATGACTCTGCCTGGTTTGACGTGGTTAAGTGGGTTACTTATGGCTTGATTCAAGCGGAAGAATTCGGCATCACCTCTGAAAATATTGAGGAGTTTGCCGGCAGTGAGGACCCCAATATTGCTCGCTTCTTGGGTGAAGAGGGCACACTGGGCGACGACATGGGGATTCCTAACGACTTTATGGCGCGGGCGATTCGCAATGTCGGTAACTATGGCGAAATTTACGAGACTAATCTCGGTGCTGAGTCGCAGTTCGAGCTCGATCGCGGCTTGAATGCTCTGTGGACAGAAGGTGGTCTGCTCTATGCACCGCCCTTCCGCTAAGTTACCTCGATAAAGCTGCTTCAGCCTACCTGATGTAGCCCAATCACGTAGAACCCTGTCTTGATCTGTTTTCAGCAGCTAAAGGCAGGGTTTTGCAGTATCAGAACGTTGGCGCTGCCATAGAGGATGAATGTCATTGTCATTGAATGGGCGATCGCAGCTTCGAGGTTCAGCCAATGGCCTAATTCTGAAAACCCGACTCCAAAGAAATGTAACTGTTGCTCCTGCCTTGCGGAAATCCAGCGCCTTTGAATTGAGAAACTTGATGGGCCTGAGCCTCTTCTGGTAATTTTTCTGAAGCAAGCGATCGCCTGCATCCGCATCTGCCATCCCAAATGCTGAAGGAACTTGATAAGTCGCGCTTTGATCAGGCTCAACCATGACCGACGTTTTTATCTCCTACTCCCGTAAAGATAAAGCCTTCGTGCAGGTGCTCAACCAGGCTTTGGAGGAGAGCAAGTACGACGCCTGGATTGACTGGGAAAACATTCCCCTGACTGCTGACTGGTGGGAAGAGATCAAAGCGGGCATCGAAGCGGCTGATACCTTTATCTTTGTCCTTAGCCCTGACTCCATCGCCTCAAAAGTATGCGGGCAGGAGATTGACCATGCCGTCAAGCATCACAAGCGTCTGGTGCCCATCGTCCACCGCGAAGGCTTTGACGTGTCCTTGATGCGTCCCGCCCTGGGCAAGGCCAATTGGCTGTTCTTTAAAGAAGACACTAACTTCGACACGGCGTTTCACTCGTTGGTGAAAACGCTGAATACTGACTTGGCGCACGTCAAAGAGCACACGCGGGCTCTGCTGAAAGCCTTGGAGTGGCAGAAAAAGGACCGCAGTGAGGACTTATTACTGCGAGGGCGAGAACTGCTGTGGGCCGAACGCTGGTCTGAGGAAGCCGTGGCTTATCACAAGCAGCCATTGATGACGGCGCTGCAAAACGAATTCATCGCCGCCAGCGCCGCCCTCCACGATCAAAACCTGCAGCGAGAAGCCCAGCGCCGAAGATTAAAAGGATGGCTGCAAATTGGCACCGCCATCACGGTGCTGCTGGGGATGGGTATCAGCGGCGCTCTCTCGTTACGGAACGGCCAAAGAGCCGTCAATGACGTGGCCTCGCAGCTGCGCCGCGAACTTTCTGGCCGCATTGAAGACAACATTATTCAACAAATTAGGTTGCCAAATCTCATCAACCAAATCAACGCTGATGCCGTCCGTCGAGGCGAACTCACCACTCAGAGTTTGGCCAGTGAGAACTACCTTTGGCAGCAAATGCAGTACCTTGATGCCGTTTCTTGGATGTATTACGCTTCTGCTTCTGATGGCAGCTTGGTGGGTATCAGTCGTACGCCCGAGGGCAATCTGCAGGCGGCTATCAACGATACCACCAGCGACTTTTCGCGTTACTACTACGATTTAGATAATCAAGGCCAAAGAGCGGCTTTAGATCGAGTCAATCAGGTCGCTTATGATGCGCGGGCGCGACCCTGGTTTCTCGCGGCGGTGGAAGCCGACGAGCCGATCTGGACTAATCCTTATATTGATTCTGGACGCGGTGAGCTTAACTTTAGCGCGGCTACCCCCGTGTATGATGCCGACGGCGATTTGCTGGGCGTCACCGCTCTCGATTATTCCTTTAACGATCTGAGTACGTTTTTAGAAACCCTAGAAATCGGTAAAACTGGCGAAGCTTTCATCATGGATAGCGCTGGTTTCTTGATTGCTACCTCCACCGGCGAGGCGCTTTATAGAGTTATTGAAAACAATGAATTTGATCGGATAGCAGCGACTAATAGTGAAGACAACTTAACCAGAGCGATCGCTCAAATTATCGACCAAAGACTTCATTTAGCAACTTTTACCGATCAGGTCCAGCTCAATGCGGTGATTGATGGCGAAGCTCAGTTTGTCCAGGTTTCGAGGTTTGCCGAGCAGCCAGGAATTGATTGGCTAATCGTGGTGGTGGTGCCTGAGGCTGATTTTCTTGAAGACATTGATCGGAACTCGCGGACCACTCTACTGTTGATGGTGCTGGCCACTGGCTTAACCATTTTTACCGTGGTCATGGCGTATCAGCTGAGTGAAAAATCAGCTTAAATTTTCCTGCCCTCTGTTATCCTTAGCTGCCCCATGACTGACGTTTTTATTTCCTACTCCCGCAAAGACAAAGCCTTTGTGCAGGTGCTCAACCAGGCTCTGATAGATAGCAAATATGACGCCTAGGTCGATTGGGAGAGCATTCCCCTGACGGCGGACTGGTGGGAAGAAATCAAAGCGGGCATTGAAGCGGCAGACACTTTTATCTTTGTCATCACCTCCGACTCGATCGCGTCAAAAGTTTGCCGTCAAGAAGTGGATCATGCCGTTACCAATAGCAAACGGCTGGTGCCGATCATGCGGCGGGAAGGATTTGACATGACACAGGTACATCCGGCACTCGGAAAACACAACTGGCTATTTTTTAGAGAGGAGGATGACTTTGATACAGCCTTTCAGTCATTGGTGGCAGCGCTCAACACGGATTTGGCTTATGTGAAATCCCACACTCGGCTGTTGGTGAAAGCGCAAGAGTGGGATAAAAAACAGCGACGCGATGACTTGCTGCTGCGGGGTGATGAGTTTGTGATTGGGGAAAACTGGCTGGTAGAAGCCTTGCAGCAGCAGCAGGAACCGCTGCCGACGCCGCTGCACAAAGACTACATTCAGGCCGGGCGGGAAGCGCAAGAGCGGGAGGTCAAGCGGGAAAAGCGGCGAATTTTGGTGCTTAGGTCGCTCCTTGCGGTGATGAGTCTGGCGTTTGTGGCGGCGTCGGGGGCGGGCATCTATGCCTACCGACTGTGGCGCAGTGGCGAAATTGCTCAAATCGAGTCTCTAGCGAAGCAGTCGGACGCGGAGTTTTTGGCAGGGCAAAATACTGATGCGCTGATTACGGCACTGGAGGCGGGGCATCAATGGGAGAGGTACCCGGAGAGCGATCGCACCTTCGTCCATCAAGTCTTGCAGCAAGCCGCTAGTGGACTGCGAGAACGCAGAAACCTGTCAGGTCACGAAAGCATTGTGCCGGGAGTTGCCTTCAGTCCAGACGGTCGCATCCTGGCAACAGCCAGTTTTGATCACACGATCAAACTCTGGAATCAAAATGGAGACCTAATTAAAACCCTCGTCGGGCATGAAGATCAAGTTTTACGGGTCATCTTTAGTCCGGATGGCGAGACTATAGCATCGGCGGGTTTCGATAACACTATCCGGTTGTGGAATGTGCAAGGTGAGCTTCTACAAACCCTGTCAGAGCATGAAGGATTAGTCTTGAATATTGCTTTCAGCCCCGATGGACAAACAATTGCCTCCGCCAGCCGTGACCAAACGGCAAAGCTCTGGAATTTTGAGGGTGAGCTTTTACATAGCTTGGAAAACCACAACGACGTGGTTGAGGACGTAGTCTTTAGTCCTGATGGCCAAATTTTGGCATCTGCGAGTCAGGATAAAAACATCAGACTCTGGAACTTGAATGGCGAACTGTTGCACACCCTAACCGGTCACACTGATTGGTCGTTGGATATCAAATTCAGTCCCGATGGGCAGACCTTAGCGTCGGCAAATGACGATAAAACGGTGAGGCTTTGGAATTTAGAGGGTAAGCTCCTCCACACTCTTCAAGGTCATGAAGGTGTTGTCCGCGAAGTCGCCTTTAGCCCTGATGGGCAGACGATTGCTTCAGCAAGTTGGGATCAAACTATCAAACTTTGGACAGTTGAGGGAACCCTCTTGCACACCCTCACAGGTCATGAAAATAGGGTCACAGACATCACCTTCACAGCTGATGGTCAGTTCTTAGCTTCTTCTAGTGCGGATGGAACCATCAAACTCTGGGATACAGAAGGCAACCTTTTACAAACGTTCACCGGACATCAGGGTTGGGTTGCTGATGTCGCCTTCAGCCCTGATGGCAAAACCCTCGCCTCAGCTAGCGGTGATCGAACGGCTAAGCTTTGGCAGGTAGAAGAAAACCTTCTACTCACTCTAAAAGGCCATCAACAGCCGGTAGGGAAGGTTATCTTTAGTCCCGATGGCCAAACAATTGCCACAGCAGGCGCGGTTCGAGACATTAAGCTCTGGAATACCCATGGGCAGCTTCTCCGCACACTGAAAGGGAAAGATAATGCTTCTGTTCACGACCTCACATTTAACCCTGATGGTAAAACCCTTGCGTCCACCAGCGACGATGCCACTGTCAGACTCTGGGGGCTAGACGGGGAACTCTTACACACCCTGGAAGGCCACGAAGCGCCGACTTGGCGAGTTAAATTTAGTCCTGATGGACAAATTCTGGCATCGGCTAGTGACGATGGCACCATCAAACTCTGGAGTATTGAAGGTCAACTTCTGCAAACGCTAGCGGCACACCAAGATTGGATATACAGTGTTGCCTTTAGCCCTCAAGGAGAAATGCTGGCATCAGCTAGCGACGATGGCACCGTTAAATTGTGGAACCTGAGCGGGGATCTGTTGCACACCTTAGGCAACGGAAACGATTTGTACTATGAAGTCGCGTTTAGTCCTAATGGTCAGATTCTAGTAGCAACGAACAGTGATCATAAGCTGTACGTTTGGGATATCAATGGCAACCTGTTACAGACTCTGGAAGGACATACAGATGAGGTTCTCAATGTTATTTTGAGCCCTGATGGCCAGACGATCGCGTCAGCGAGTTCTGACAACACGGTTCGCCTTTGGAACTTGCAGGGTGACCTGTTGCATACCCTTACAGGCTATCAACATAGAGGACTAGGTCTTGCCTTTAGTCCTGATGGAAACGTTTTAGCGTCCGCGAGTGATAACGAAAACATTATCCAACTCTGGAACTTAGACGGAGAATTGCTGCAAACCTTAGTTGGTCATCAGGACTGGGTTTATCACGTAACATTCAGTCCTGATGGGAAAACCCTGGCATCAAGCAGCGCAGATCGAACTGCCATTTTATGGGACTTAGAAGCGCTGGAATTCGATGCGCTGATGCAGCGGGGCTGCGAATGGTGGCGCGAGTACACCGAGTATCAAGCCACCTCACCCGACCCGCAACGCGAGATTTGCGACGGTATTTGAGCCAGCAACCAATCCTTTTGCAGATGATATCGTTAAGCAAAGGCTCGGAAAGCTTGACCATGCTTCAGACGAACCCCCTCTACGATCGCGATTTCAATCTTTGGGTGGCAGCACAGCAAACCGCCCTTAAAGAACATCGCTACACCGATTTAGATTTGCCCAACTTAATAGAGGAACTGGACGGCTTGACCAAGCGAGACAAACGAGCGTTGAAAAGTCATCTGCGCGTTTTACTTACCCATCTCCTGAAGTGGCAATATCAGCCCCAAAAACGTTCATCCAGTTGGCAAGCTTCCATCGATAATGCCCGGGTCGAAATTGCCGACATCTTGGACGATAGTCCTAGCCTGCGCAGCTACTTACCTGAAATTCTCCCCCAGTGCTATCGGTTCGCTCGCAAACAAGCAGCCAAAGAAACGCACCTCTCGGCTGACACCTTTCCAAGCGATTGCCCATACTCTTTGGCGCAAGCACTTAAAGATGATGGAGAATAACACATCTGTGCGCTGATGCAGCGGGGCTGTGAGTGGTGGCGCGAGTACGTCGAGTATCCAGACACTCCGTCCGACCCAACAATAGAAAATCGGCAAAGGCAGCCAAGCTCGATCCTTGGGAGTAAATTGAACGAAGGCACAGCACAGCTTAAGTCCGATTTTTCTCAGATTGGGGAATGCAGGAGTCGTCCGTATGGTTTTTTATTGCGATCGCTAACCGGCCCTAGGCGTCTTCGCGCTCGATGTATAGGAAGAGAAAGGCCATTGCAGCAGCAGGAAACGCCAGGCCCACTAACGGAACCAAAATTGCGGGTAAAAAGGAAGCTGCCATAAGCTGTTTTCCATCGTTCGATACAGTGCTAAAAGCCCATCAACATTGACGTTGAATCATTAGGCTTCAAAACTACCCTACTGTGAAATCGCGGGAAACATTGCGTTTTTTAGCCGCGATCGCAACATTTCTTAATGTTGCCCAGGCCCGCATCAGCAGACAGCGTCAGCACACCCTACGGTCCCGTGGTCAGATTGCCTACAGCGCCTCATCAACTCCGGTTTCGGGTAGGTCGCTCGGAATGATGGAGCGCACTTCACTAATTTTGTAGCTTTCTTGCTGGGTTGCCAGGTCAATGGCGATCGCTTCAAATCTCGCCTCAATGCTGCCCAGGGGCACCTGTAGCTGCAGAAACGCCGTTTGCTCGTTTTCCTCTGGAGAAGGGTTCCAGTTCATTAACCACCGGGGACGATCAACCAGGGTGCGGCTTTGCACATCGGTGACCCATACCTTGACCGCCAATCGCTGCGGATAAGCCGGTAGCCGAATCGTCAGGGGCAGCGGTGTGCCCGCCAATAATTCACCGGTAGGCAAGTTCCAACTGGGCACCGGCACGTCTCCAAGTTCTTGCTGTTCGGGCTCTCCTGGCGGCAATACCTCAATAATAGGTTCGCGATCGCCCTCCGGCAGATTCACGATGGGCGGGGCTTCTGGCTCATACACCACCACTTCATAGTTGATTGGGGCTTGGGAAGCGGCGGCATCAGCTATGGCTTCATCGGGGACAGTTGTAGTTTCAGCAGCGTCTACGCCCGCTGCTTCGAGCTGCGCTTGATAGTCTGCTGCCGTTTTTTGCGCCTCTGCCGCCAGCGCACTTAACCGTTCCCAAAATCGTCCCTGCAAATCAGGTTCAAAAGCTGGTGGCGAGGAAGATTGGGCTTTGGTCTCATGTAAGGACGCCGAGGCTTCTGGCTCACCTGAAGGAGCGGCGGGCGGATTGCCAAAATTGGGTAACTCTACCGGTGATTCAGCAGGGGCGGTAGGCTCCAGGTTAGCGATCGCGGGCTCCGTGGCTTGATTGGTGACTTTGTCGCCGCCTTTAGCGGCAGCGCCCAAAGGCGGCAGCGTTAGAGACTTGGCGGGCGGGGTAGGCAACTCCGACGTTTCGCTGTCGTGGTCGCCGGCGCGATCGCGGCCCGGCAAAAAGGCAGGTAGCGTTGGAGCGCCCACAGTCTTCTTATCCAGCGGCTGATAAATGACCGGCGGTAGCGTCAGGCCGTTGGCAGGCAAATAAATGAGGCGAAAGGGCACTGACCGGGGCGACAGCGGCGTCACAATGCCATCTTTGCTGTCGCTGGTATCGGCATCGCTTGCTGCTGCCGTTGCGCCGTCATCGGCCGTTGCGGTCTCGGTCAAATCATCAAAACTGGCAGTGGTGGACTGCTCTGCTTGATTAGCCACTGACTCCAACAGGGCATCTAGATTTAGCGTAATGGTAAATCCTTGGATCGCTAACACCTGGGGCGGATTGGCAGCGGTCCACAGGCTCAACTCCCCCACGAGCAGTCGGGTGTTCGGGGTGGCCGGCGGTGTAATTGAGAGCTCAAAGCGGCTGGGTAACTTGGCGATTGACAGGGCCTGGGTGGTCTGATGCACGACTGTCCCGGTCTCAGGATTCCGCAACTGCATGGCGAGTGTGCCTTCGCCGACCAGCCCTTCAACTTGCGAAAACGTGGTGACTTGTCCCGGCAAAGTGAGGGGCGCGTTGTTTTGAGCCACCAGGGCTTGATGCTGTAGCTGTAGCCGCAGCGGCAAATCAGCGATCGCCGTCTGTGGAGTAAATGATGCCGCTGCTTGGGGACCTTGACCCGACCATTCAGACGCTGCAGACGCCGGTGGCATCGCCTGGAAACCATCGTCAATGGTCACCGTTGAAGCTTGACTGGTCAGCTGTTCGGCCAGCACCGCCTCATCTCGTTCTGTTTCCCAATATTCGCTACCCGATTCGATCGCCAATACCTGTAGCTGCACGCCAAATTCCCAAGCGTCTGCGGCCTCGCCGTGAGCGGAGCAAGTGACCGTCCAATGGCCGGGAGTGAGGTGCGTAAACGGAATGACCACCATTAACCCGCTCGGATTAGTGGTGCCGATGCGCTTTAGCGATTTCTTTCTGGGCGGCATTTGCTCAGTTAACAATCGACTAAGGCGAATATTTACGTCAGTATCGCAGTAGCTTGTGTGGGCAATGATGCGGTATCGCCCTTCGGAAATTTCAACATGGGCAGTCTCTAACGGCAGCCAGTCGTGGTCGCCCTCCTTTTGTAATAAAAACTCCCAATACGCCATAGCTTATCCTGCGCCAGCACATCCAAGGTTTTCGCAGTATAGCGGTCATCCTAGCGACTGGTATCAATTCCGGCAAATGTTTGTGAAGTCAGGCCGCCTGTTGTGCTTGCCGAACCTGCTGCCGCAGATCATCGGCCTGCGTGGTGAGCGCTTGCTGGCTCATTTCAGTTTGTTCTCCTGAAGTTAGCCACTTGAGCTGCACCGTACCCTGTTCGGCTTCGGCCTCACCCAAAATAATGCACAGCACCGCACCGCTGCGATCGGCTCGCTTAAACTGTTTGCCAAAGGCCGAGCCACTTAAATCCATTTCGACTGCCAAACCTGCCTGTCGCAGCGTTTGGGCCACCTGCAGGGCTTTGCTAGCGGTGGCCTCTCCCCGGGAGACCACATAAACATCCATGGCCGTGTTAGGCTCCACCGCCAACTGCTTCAGCAGCAGGGTCAGCCGTTCTAGACCGATCGCCCAGCCAATTGCCGGCGTATCAGCGCCCCCCAATTGAGCAATCAGTCCGTCATAGCGACCGCCGCCGCACACCGTTGCCTGCGCCCCCAAATCCGCCGACTGAATCTCGAAGGCGGTATGAGTGTAATAGTCTAATCCTCGCACTAGCCGCGGATTGAGCTGGTAAGCAATGCCCAAATCGGTGAGATATTGCTGCACTTGGTCAAAGTGGCGCTGCGAATCAGGACTGAGAAAATCCAGCAGACTGGGAGCCGTCTGCACAATTTCTTGGGTTTTTTTATCCTTGCTGTCCAGGATGCGCAGGGGATTAGTGTTGAGGCGATTTTGGGAATCTTCGTCCAGTTCGGCTTTGTAGGGAGTGAGAAAATCGACCAAGGCATTGCGATAGTCCTGGCGATCGCTGCCGCTGCCAACGGAGTTGAGATCCATCGTTAGGGACTTGAGGCCCAGGCTCTGCAGCAGCGTTGTGGCGATCGCAATCACCTCGGCATCAGCGCGCGGATCGCGACTTCCCAGCAGTTCCACATCCAGCTGGTGAAACTGCCGCTGCCGCCCCGCTTGCGGTCGCTCATATCGAAAAGCCGGTCCCACGTGCCAGAGCCGCAATACGCTGCCTTGAGCTGTCAGCTTATGCTCATTAACTGCCCGCACCAACCCCGCCGTAATTTCTGGTCGCAAGGTAATGGAGCGGCCACCTCGATCCTCAAAGGTATACATTTCCTTGCCCACCACGTCGGTAGCTTCGCCAATGCCGCGCTCGAACAGGGCGGTCTGCTCCATCATCGGGGGGCGAATTTCGCCGTAGGCAGCCCGCTGCAGCAGTTCCCGAGCCGTCGTTTCCACCCACTGCCACAGAGGAGTTTCGTCTGGAAGAATATCGCGCGTGCCGCGCAGCGCTTGCATTGTGGTCATAACCCGATATGGACTTTTGGTTTTAGATCAATGATTTTAGATTAATCGG
>JBCCJU010000094.1:0-21748 GCA_039027715.1 Cyanobacteria bacterium P01_C01_bin.120 | reverse complement strand
CGCGCGGTGGTTTTGTGCATGGTTAACAACACAGATGCAGTTAGTGCCAGATGAGAGCGTCTATGACTATCGGCTACCTACCCCGAAAGAACTAGCCGCCATTGGTGTCGAAAGTCGTGCACCATCGCCTACACCTATTCAGCCCTTGTCGGATGACCCAAATCGTCCAGGCAACTGCCTGCGTATAGTGCGGCAACGGATACCAGACCGCTATCGCGAATTGGTGAACTATTTGGCTAGCGGCAGTTGGCAGGAAACTGACAAGCTGATGCTAAAAGCGGTGGGTGCACAAGCCGAACAACGCGGCTATTTAGAACTCGAAGAAATTCGCACCTTTCCCTGCGAGGACTTGCTGCTGATTGATCAGCTTTGGGTCAAGTTTAGCGGTGGCAAATTCGGCTTTAGCGTGCAGAAGCAGATTTGGATGGAAGTGGGTGGTAAGCTTGATTTTGGCGAAGACAGACAAGCCACGATCGCAGCTTTCGGAAAAATGAGCGATTGCAACGGCTGGCGAAAAAACGGGAGTTATATCTCCTTTCCAAGCGGCGTTATATTTGATACCTCAGCCCCCCAAGGCCACCTTCCAGCTGATTGGTTTTTAATAGTGGGGGGAGGAGATATTTTTTCTCTTTTCTCGTATCCCGACTTGTAGAGTTTGATCCATAAGCGCTTCAGCCCGAGCTACCCACCCCGCCCTGCGGGCACCCCTCCGTTGGAGGGGATGAGATTGTAGTCAAGATTGGGCTGATCCAATTCCCCTCCTGTGGAGGGGCTAGGGGTGGGTTCTTGTTCCCCTCCACAGGAGGGGCCAGGGGTGGGTTCTTGTAACTTGCTGAAACAGTACCGAGTCGATTTGTTCGGGGAATGCTTTAGCTATCCTCAATGAACAGAAAAGATGACCAAAACTCCTAGCTTTCTACCCTACAATCCCAAACTCAAAGCGATCGCTCGGCGACTGAGAAACAATATGACTCCAGCCGAAATAACTTTGTGGCAGCATCTCAAAGGTAAACAGATGGCTGGCTATGATTTTGATCGGCAAAAACCGATTGACGAATACATTGTTGATTTCTACTGCAAACGACTGAAGTTGGCAATTGAAGTCGATGGGTCTTCTCACGATGGTGAAGAGTCCCAGCTTCAAGATCGTTATCGACAGTCGCGACTTGAATCTTTAGGTATTTATTTTCTACGATTTCAAAATCGAGAAGTGCAGCACGAGACAGAAGCCGTTTTGAACACCATTCGAGCTTGGATTTCGAGCCATTCATAACAGTAAAAAAGCCAAACTTGTCTCGACAGCGCTTAATCGCTCTCAGCAACACCTGCTTGCACTCAAACCGAGTTAGCCGAAATTCGCGGTTATTGCATCGCGTGGTGACGTGATAGCAATAGTTAGGCTTCAATTCACGGGGTTGACGGGGCATTGCTCATCTTCTTGTCAAGACAAGCACGATTATCCGGCGAACATCCTGCAGAAAAGCGCCTGAGTCATCGCCGCCATCAATCTGATGAGAGCGGTGAGCGCGATGATTCAGAGAACAACGTTACCGTTAGAACTCGGTTCAATTGGCCCTAGATTTCAGGGCCGGCCCCACTGCGGCGGCGAGTTCACGTAGCGCGGTTTCGGTCATATCCCAACCGACGCAGGCATCGGTGATGGAAATCCCCGGACGGATTTCTTCCGGGTCGTCGGGAATCGGCTGGTTGCCCTCTTGCAAGTTGCTTTCCAGCATTACGCCGATAATCGATTGACTCCCCTCCTGGATCTGTTGAGAAACGGCTTTCAGCACCTCTAGCTGCTTCCGCCAATCCTTGCGGGAATTGCTGTGACTGCAATCGATCATCACGTTGGGCTGATGACCGGCTTTAATCAGCGCAGCTTCGCAAGCCGCTACACTTTCAGCATCATAATTCGGTGACTTGCCGCCTCTGAGAACCACATGGCAGTGGGGATTGCCCTCGGTGCGAAAGACCGCCACCTTGCCCTCACCGGTGACGCTGATAAAACTGTGGTTGGCCGATGCGGAACGAATCGCATTGATCGCCACCATCAGCTCGCCGTCCACATTGTTTTTGAACCCGATCGCCGAAGAGATACCGCTCGCCAGCTTCCGGTGGGTCGGCGACTCTGTTGTCCGCGCCCCGATCGCTGTCCAACTCACTAGATCTTGTAGATACTGGGGCGAGATTAAGTCCAACGCCTCGACTGCGATGGGCAGACCAATTTCAGCAATATCCAGCATCAGCTTGCGACCGATGCGAATGCCGTGATCAATGCGATGGCTACCATCCAAGTACGGGTCGTAAATCAGCCCTTCCCAACCGATGGATGTGCGCGGTTTTTCAAAATAAACCCGCATCAGGATCAATAATTCTTCTGCCAGCTCGTCGGCGAGTCGTTTCAATCGTCGGGCATACTCCAAAGCCTCTGCCGGATTGTGAATGGAGCAAGGCCCGACCACCACGATGAGCCGCGATTCTTGACGATCCAGGGTCGCTTTCACCGCCCGGTGCCCTTCCAATACCGTCTCCAGGCCTCGCCCCTGCAGCCGAAATTCCTGCTTTAACTCATCCGGCGGCGGCAGTTCCTCATAGCCGGTGATGTGGAGATTATCAATCGCTTTAAGGGTGTCGCTCATATGGCTACTCTGCTGCTTTCTCGGAAGAGGAATAATTAAAGGAATTGGCTCTTAACTCAAAGTCTCAATCGCCTGATCATGCGGTCGCGTTCTCGCTCAGTCGTAGACCGCACTATCTGGGCCAATATCCACCATCGCATTAAATCAACGGGATATGGCAGCGATCGCCGATGCTCTTGGCTGGGTAACCGGTTCTCCTTTCTAGAGCCACAGAGGATGAAACTGAGGGCGCCGGTATGAAAACGGTTTCACAGTCCCAATCAGGAATCGGTACGAGCGCTTTAGGTCAATATACAGGCCAACTTATCAACTTAAATCACTGGTTTGCCCCTTCAAAGTCCGGTCGCCCGCGACTATCCAAGCCGATTGGTCACCCATAAGATGCCCCGCGCCAGCAGCGCCTGAAACTCGGGGTCAGAGAGCGTGTCATTCGTGTGACCAAACGTTGTGCCAAAAATGCGGGCATTACCATATTGGTTGGTCCAAACCACAGGATGACTGGCGCCGTCGTCTTCGCTGGTGCTCGTGATTAAAACATCGGTTTCGGGCCAAATTTCTTCCACCACGTACAGTTCATCCATGGGGGAAATCCAATCGGGGGGAAAATCGCCGATGATGGGATGCGTCGGGTTAGCGATCGCCGTGGGATATTCACTCAGACGTTCATGTCCATAACTGGTTACGCCCAAAAAGGCTCGCCAATCATCCACCTCAGCCGCCCGAAAAGTATGCATGGCACAGTGAATCACCACAGCGGGGACCCCGGCCTCGTGGGCCGCCACGATTTTGGCAATGTACTCAGGGTCCGCCGTATCGGCATAGCATTGGTTGTGCACTACAACATCATAGGGTTCGGCCCAAGCCGGGTCATCAAACAGGGCTGATTGCGAGTCAGTACTGTCGTTTTCGTCGTAGTCGACCGCCCAATCGATGGCAATGCGCTGGGACAAACCACTGGTTAGCGCTGCCATCTGTAGCTCATAGTCATGACAGCATCCCCCAGTCACTAATAACGCCTTGATGGGCTCTGTCCGGAGAGTACTACAGCCGATAAGCACACAGAGAAAAGTGCCAAAGGCCGCAAGGATTAGCCGTTTCATAGCATTTAATATGTCTTCGGTTTGTTCTAACTTGCCCACGAGGACCGCGATCGCCAAAGGCCGTAGCCATATCTGCCAACAAGCTGCCTAATGGGTTGCCTAATAACGCGGGCTCTGGATTTTTCCCAGGTCAACTTCTGTCTGAATTCAGAATCCTCGAATGTCAGCTCGCGATCGCGGCATCACCTCGTCATGCTCATCAAACTGACTGCTCAGCCCTGTCACCTCTACTGTGCGTCCGATTTGTAAAAACGACAGCTCCTCTGGAGCAATGTGAGTGGATTTGGCAATGTAGATTTGAATCTCACCTGTGTCATCCTGCAGCCACAGGCGATCGCCATAGGGCACGTCATCCTGCAGCGGCTTCACGATTTCCCCCTGCACAATGACCAATTTGCCATCCAGCGATTTACCAGCCGTTTGGGCAGAAGTCACCTGGGGCGCAATGGACGGGAAAGGCCGATGGCTCAACTGCCAATGTTGTAACTGCAGCATTTGCTGACCGTGACCATCATCTTGCAATTGCCCGACCACCTGCACGGTGTCCCCCAAGTGCAAATTTACGGTTTCTTGAGTAGTGACATAGATGCCCCCAGTGACATCTTGGATCGCAAAGCCCTGATCGAGGTTGGCAGAGCTAAAAACTCCACTAGGCACAATAACGCGACCGGTTACGTTTAAAGCGGCGCCGTTGGGCTGATGCCGCGCCTGGCCAATAAACATCGTTTGGGGAAAGGCGATCGCGGCGGGTGTGACCAGCCAGGACATCAAACATAAGAAGCATCCCAGCAAAATCGACCGTCGTGTCGGCAGCCGCATCCAAGCTCGATTGATTGCCATTTGCCAATTTCCTGAAACCTTACTACGGAATCAATATTAGAGCCGGAGGAAAGGCAGCTTGGCCAACCTTAAAGTGTTTTTAGCAATAAAACTGGCTACGGTCTAAGACAATTTCGCCGTGATTAGGAATCCGGGCAATCCAAGTTGTCGCTGATTCTTGCCAGAGCAGTTGAGCCTGATCGGTTCCCTGATAATTTGGACGCTGCAATAGCTTGACCCAAGCACCGCGCTGATAATTGAGGTGACAGCGGGGATGTTTTTGAGGGCGATCGCTTTCCAACTCAGGTTGAAGAATGCAGCCAGGATACGCAGTAACCGGTGCCATTTTTAGGGCTTTCCTTGTCGCGAGGTCGAACACTTTGCAGGATTTCTGTAGCGAGAAATACAAAGTTTCTTTAATTGTGTACTTAATTTTACATTGGTTTGCACTTATTTTCAAAAGAAATATTTAATTTTTGAGTGAAGATGACTGATTTTGTGTAAAAGCTAAATTTTAGTCAACGGCAAATGAAATCGCTGTAGGCTCTTTGATAAAAGGGTTCTGTCGCATTGTTGGCGGCAACATCGGCAAGTTGGGCGGTTAAATGAATCATTTTTTCTGGACAGTTTTGTATTACGCGTGTAGTATTAGCCCAGGTAATTAACTGTGTAAGCGCATTTCTTGAAAATGCTTCGTATGGAGAGCGCACCATGCTGAATCAGTTCACTCAAGTTGGCATCCAAATTCGCAACATTGGCTTAGTCGCCACTGGATGTTTGATTGATGGGTTGATGGCTGTGGTTGGCGGCTTCCACAGACAGGTTGACCAATTGCTTCATCATCTGAGCGGTTGGGCCTCACACCGCGATCGCGACTTCAGTGGCCGTGATTTGCCGTTAACTTATCAATGCCCAACATCGCAGCCTGGCAAACAGCTCACGCCGCGTTTGGCTTGGCAGTGGCAGCAGGGATAACTCCCGCAAGTTTTATCAGCGGTTTGCTGCCTCACGGTTAAATTCGCGACGGCAGGCAAACTGTTCAACGGTTGGCAAAGGGCGATCGCCGCCTGCAGTGTTGTCCTCACGGGGACATTAGGCTTGGCGCGATCACCACCAGTGGTTTTCTTCCTGGAATGGAGAACTGGCCTGGTTGATGAGCGCGATGCTGCTGCCAAAAGCCGCAGCGCTAATGTCCTGACTCAATCAGCCGCCGCTGTTTTCAGTTTGTCTGAGGCGCGTCATCGTTGATGCGAGTTTGATGGGATTCGCTTTATTGTGCTCATTCCCATTGCCCCGACGAAGAGACTAATGTCTTTACTGCCAGAGCATTGCATTTTTAGATAACCGCCTTCCCGCCGGACGCGCCGTCAACTAATACCAGAAATCTGAAGCTAGGTTCGCCTTGTCGCGCCGTCCCTACTCATTGCCCACGGAGCTAATCCAGTCCCATTAGGAACATACGTGATGGTAGCTCCTCAAAAATAAATTTTGTCGGATTTTGCTTTATTCACCTTGGGTGTCTTCATGTTGAAAGTAACTTACACCGAAACGGAACTGTATTTAGAGTATTGTCCTGCCCCTCTAAGCTCAGTGCTTAGCGATCGCGTGTGCACCCATGCTCGGGCCCTGCGCCCGATTACCGTGCAGCCGATTAAGGCCAGCATTCCTTTAGCCGCGGCTGTGCTCAGTGACCGCGTCTGGCCCCAATTGCAGGCTTTAGTGCTGACCCGCTGCGATCGCGATTGGTATGAGGTAACGCTGTCCGGACTGTGGCTGACGGAAGAGCCGGACGCCGCCGTTGGCATTTTTATGACTGAATTCGACGCACGTTTAGAGCAGCGCCTGGTGTATTGGTGGAGTCGATCGCAGCGGTCGGCACAAAAACTGATAGCGTAATAGCAATTTCGTGAAACAAAGCTACAGAGCTGTATGCCATGGGCTGCCTAGCGCCGGTGTTGATCAACCTAAAATGTCACTCGTGACTCCATGAAGCGTTGTCGAATTCACTGGCGGCAGAAATTGTGGCGAACGGTCATGGGGCTGTTAGCACTTTCGGTGCTCAGCTTTGGGATCGCGAGCTGCGTCAGCGATCGTCCAGAGCCGCTGGCTGCAGCTGATGCGCATACGCCAGCGTCGGAAAATCTATCGCCAGAGTCATCTACCGCCCTCCTTTCCCGCCAACTGGACTATCACACTGTCGAATTGCTTAACAGCACAGTACATGTGATAACCGTACCGGCAAATAGTGACTTTCGCATTGGCGTTATCGCCAGTGAGACCTTAGCGCTTTTGCCGGTGCAAGCGGAGCAGGTGGGGGCAAAAGCGGCGATCAACGCGGGCTTTTTCGACCCCCAAAATGGATTGACCACGTCTTTCGTTACTGTGAATGGGGCGATTGCCGCCGATCCTCGAAATAATGACCGACTGATCGGTAATCCTGACCTTGAAGCCTATCTGCCCGCCATTCTCAACCGCTCCGAATTTCGAATCTATCGCTGCGCCGAGCGCCAACAATATGACATTGTTTTTCACAGCGCTGCCGTGCCGACCAACTGTATTCTTGAGGCGGCAGTTGGGGCGGGGCCGCAGCTACTGCCGACTATGACCGGCTATGAAGAAGGCTTTATGGCCGATAATGCTGCGGGCAATCGGGTGCGTGATGTCCTGGGCAGCCAAACCGCAAACGCTCGCTCTGCAGTGGGCCTCAAAGCCGATGGCACCGTTGTCTTGGCGATAGCAAGTCAGCTGGTGATCGCCGATGTTCCCACTGGCGCGACCTTTTCAGAAATGGCAGATTTGCTCGCCAGTTTAGATGTCGTCAAAGCCCTAAACTTAGACGGCGGCAGTTCCAGCAGCTTGTATTTAGACGGAAAAACCTATTTTGGTCAATTGGATGATGCTGAAATTGCCATTCAACGGCCGATCAAGTCAGTGCTGTACGTTTACTGAACTTTCGGCTTAAGATTGACTTTATAAAGTAGCTTTCAATCGCCAGCGAAAGGAAAGAAATATGCTTGGGGGTTTAGACATTGGCTTGTTTGCGGGATTAGGATTGTCCGCAGGCATTTTGTCTGGGCTGTTTGGCATTGGTGGCGGCATGGTTATTGTGCCGGGATTATTTTATTTATTTCGGCTAGTTAACTTGCCGTCCGATTGGTTGATGCACCTAGCAGCGGGCAGTTCGATGTGCATCATGGTGTTTACCTCGATATCATCTGCCTGGTCACACCATCTGAAGGGTGATGTGCAGTGGCCGATTGTTCGGCGGATTTTGCCAACCTTAGCGATCGGCGTTGCTCTCGGTAAGCTGCTCTCTTGCCGTCTCAATTCCGCTTATTTAGAATGCGTTTTTGGGCTATTTCTAGTATTCGCGGCGCTCAAAATTTTGCTTAATTGGCTGCCCAAACCCAAAAATCCTGGCGAACCAAGCGCATCATTAACCCATGTCGTCGGGACTGTGCTGGGTTTCAAATCTGGAGTGCTTGGCATTGGCGGCGGTGCCATCAGCGTACCGTTCTTACTGTATTCTGGACTGCCCATGAGTCAGGCCAGCGGCACTTCGGCTGCTTTTACATTGCCGATCGCGCTAGTCGGTACTCTCAGTTGTTTAACGTTAAGCAACTCAGGTTTGGTGCTGCCCCTGGTCACCGGCACCATCTATTGGCCAGCCGTGGCTTTAGTCGCACCATTCACTATGCTGGGTGCTCCCTTGGGTACTCGACTTTGTCACCAAATGCCATCGGCACAGCTCAAGCGCTGTTTTGCGCTGTTTTTGCTAGTCATCGGACTGCGGCTACTGCTGGAATTTTCGCAAGCTTTTGTTAAAGCTGGCTGAATTACGTCTTCAACAGAACTTGCGCATCGGCCTCTTCAATCAAGTGAAAACTCTCTGGTCCTGGACACGATCTCGCCTGAGCCAACTTGTTGGATTGAAGGGCGCAACCATTGGGCTTCAGTGATTTGACCAAATCATATTTCATTGCAGTCTATTCAGTTTTGAAAATCTGCGCAGTTGGAGTGAGACAGGCCTTTGCCCAACTCTTTTTATTAAGAGTCTAGCCGGCAGAGAACGCTGAAGGGGGGCGAAGGCAGATAATCAAACCCGGGCTGATAAGAATTTGGCTCAATGGCAACGGCCTTGGCATCTACTTTCCTGATTCTATGAGACAAGTTTTCACTAACAATACTCCAGTTACGATCGCCGCAAACGCTCCCAATAGCCTCAGGTCAACCATTCCAATTATGGGCATTGTGGGCCAGATTCAACGCTTGAGCGTCACAGTCAATCTATTTCACACCTACACAAGTGATTTACGGCTTAGTCTAATGGCTCCTGATGGCCAAGCAGTTGTGCTGGTCAATCGGGCTGGCGGCGGTGGCGACAACTTTATCAATACGACTTTTGATAGTGATGCGCCCCAGTCGATCGCCACTGCCAACCCACCCTTTACCGGTACGTTTCGTCCAGAAGAGGATTTAGCCATTTTCAGAAACCTCACCCCTAATGGCCAATGGACCTTGCAAATTATGGATGTTGCAAGTTTAGATGGCGGTACGTTAACTAACTGGGCGATCGCCCTAACGACAAGCGAAACGCAAACTTCCAATTTCGCGATCAATGTTCGATTCCTGGGAGGGCTTTCCGCCAGTCAACGCGCGGTTTTTGAGATTGCCGCAGCCCGCTGGTCAGAAGTTATTGTGGGTGATTTAGCTGCGGCAACCGTCGAGGGCACCGGGGTCGATGATGTGTTGATTGATGCCCGTGGGATTGCGATCGATGGCCCCAATGGTACCTTGGGTCAGGCTGGCCCAACTGGCTTACGCAATGATTCTGGCTTACCCATCACCGGCATTATGGAGTTTGATATCGGTGATTTAGCCAGGTTGGAAGCCGATGGCGGTCTACTCAACGTAATCATTCATGAAATGGGACATGTTTTGGGCATCGGTACGCTCTGGAACCTCAACAACTTACTATCTGGCGCCGGCTCGCCCAATCCTATTTTTACCGGCATGAATGCCATGCGAGAATTTGCCACGCTTAGCAACAGCGCTGCGCCCCTGCCCGTACCTGTGGCCAACACAGGAGGACGCGGAACTCGTGACGGCCACTGGCGCGAATCCGTTTTTGGCTCCGAGCTCATGACTGGCTTCTTAAACCCGGCAGTCAACCCCATCAGTAGACTAACAATCGCTTCTCTAGAAGACTTGGGTTATCGGGTTAACTATGCTGCTGCCGATCCCTATGTGCTGCCCACGACCTTAGAGTTAGCCATGATGGGAATTGGCGCAGATGACATGGGGCACTGGCGCTGTTCAATGTGCGGCCAGAAAGTTCCCGGCTGTATTACTCCAATCACAATGCCGATTTCTTGAGCAGGGACAAAAATAAAGGAAGGGCACCCAAAGGCACCCTTCCTTCCATCTATTCAATATTCGAACTTAGACTCAACCGATGAATTAAGGCAACTGACATGCAAGCTCTATGCCGCACAAATTCCAAACTGTAAGGTCAGAAATTCAAAATCAAACGTCAACACTAGCCATTAACCCAAAACAGTCAACACAGAAACTAATGCTACGCTACAGCGCTTTCATCCTTAGCTGCATCAGAACCCTGAAAAGACTTTTCTAGACGCATGATTTGCTTCTCTTTGAGTGATAAAGAAGTGTTGTCAAGCAGATTAGTAATCAAAGCATCGAACGAATAGAGACCAGCACCGTTGACTGTTAAATAGAAGAAAGCAGCTGCATAAATAGCTGATAGTTCTAAGTAAGGCAAGCTTAGTCCAGCCACTGAAATGTGGTGATACATAGCCACACACATGGTGCCAAACAGACCCAAGCCAGCAAAGCGAGTGAATAATCCTACCGCGATTAAAGGTGCGCCAATCAGCTCAGTGTAGGCTGCAACGTAGCTCAAGAAGATGGGAAAGGGCAAACCAAGATATTCGACGTAAGCGCGGGCAAAGCTCTCAATATCGGCGAGCTTATCAAAACCATTGTGAACCATCATGATGCCCAGCGTTACGCGCAAAATTGCCAGCGTTGCTTGGGACAAAGTATTAGCCGACACGTTGGGGCGAAACAGTTTGGCAGCAGTAGAAGTTATTTGCATGATAAGTCAGTAGCTAAGTTAAAAAAATCCAGAAGCATATTTATAACTTAACATACTTCTTTAAGATATATGAGCAAATAATGCAAAATGCTTGCGATTTTCCTCGCATTTTAGCAAAATTCTTTCTACAATGAAAAATTACTATCCTTTGCCCGACGGCATTTCCGTTATCGGTGTCACAGATAAGATTTTTATTAACGTCGATGTTACCTCGGCCCCTAACTGTTTTTAAGTTTTGTAACTTTTCTCAGCACTCCCGGTAACCACACAATCATTGGTGTGCCTGAGATACAGTGCCTAAAAGCGAAGTTTTGGGCACTGTCTTTATTAAGAGTCGCGGCTCAGCTTTACGTAATTGATGAGACTAGGGCGCGCCATCAGTTAGTGGCAATACTCAGTGCAGGCAGACTTGTGTGAGCCTGTCCGACAGCATCAACGAAGAAGGCGTTTCCCTATCAATGACGTTTGACCGTAAGAGGTCAGAACATATTCGCTGGGTGTCTGCGCATAGCGTCGACCCCATGGCCTTGACGCTATACGGCAGGTGCATTTCCTAAAAGTGCATCCAGTTGTCCTTGGCGATCAAGAGCGTACAGGTCATCGCATCCGCCGATATGCTCGCTGTTAATGAAGATTTGGGGCACGGTTTTACGCCCATTTGCCCGGGTTGCCATACGCGCTCGGGCCGCGCCATCCCCATCAATTTTATATTCCTGAAAGTCGGCTCCCTTCCACCACAACAGCAGCTTAGCGCGAATGCAATAAGGACAGGTCTGCCAGGTGTAGATTTCAACAGTAGCTTTTACGGTCTCGGAACGACGATTGAAAAGTTGCTGTAAGAATGAACCCATGGGTTGATGGAATGGAGATTGCTGATGAACACATGCTCAGCATGACCCATTACCTCGGGGCGGAGCAAGTCTTCTTGTCATGTTTCTGTCTAGGCAACTGCTGTTCGCGACTCGACGATCGCAAAAACCACGGCTCTCTTGGCAAAGTCCAGGGTACAGGAGTCGAACCTGTCTAAGGCGAATTATGAGTTCGCTGCCTAATCCGCTCGGCCAACCCTGGAAGGCAATTTTATTCTAAGCGAGAACTCATGATTGGTTGAATCCTTGGCGAAAAAATATTAGAACGCTACTTCAGAATCCCGTTACTGCCGTCGTTGACCATCCACAAGAACACCAGTCTGCTGCGTTCGCTCGCAGCAGACTGGGCGCAAGATGGGTCTCACGACACGATTGTCAGTAAATGAGCCACTATCCCGTGTTGCAGACATGAGGATGGCTAAAATGGCCCACGAATCCATCTCCAGAATCCTAGCGGCGGTGAGCAAGCCGTTTGCCTTAGTCATTCACTTTTAAGAATAAGAAAGCTTTAGAAAGAGGAAAATGAGGATGCCGGGATGACGAAATAATGAAAATAGGATGGGGCGGAATTGAGAGCATTTGACGCTGATGTGATTGCTCGCCATCGGGTATTTTAATCATCCCAGTTGATCCAATACTGTTTAGCTAAATGACGATATGAGTCGCTAAATCCAGTTGGCGTTTTCCTTTGATAAGGCAGGCTTGAGAAGTTGACCATAATCAATGGCAAGGTCAAATCGGGCACGGGTGTACAGATTGTTTAGAAGGGGCTGCAGGTCAACGATAGCGGCTGCATCACCGGTTTTCAACGGTACAGGAAATGCCGGAATCGTGTCTGCCAAGGCAAATTCATAGAGCGCTGCGTGGAGACGCTCACGACTAATACTCACCAAAATGCTGTAAGTTTTTTGGCCTGGAGAGGCAATTGCCATTGATTCCCCATCGCACAGCAGATCGATTTCTACCAAATGCGTGGCTGAACCTAAAATCTTGCGACGTTTTGTTTCGTAGGCAATGCGTCTCTCGCCAGGGCGCTTATTAGCTGGCGATAAAATTTCCAAGATGCAAACGACATCGTTGGTTTTCACTAAACGAACAGTCAAAAACCGCTCTGTCACCTCAATCGGTAAGGGTACTTGTACTCGTCGGGGAGCCATCAATAGAGCAGCGGTGCCCAATGACGTCACTTTTTCTTAACGTTACGTGACCGATACATGAGCAATGCCGGCGATGGGAATTGCTTGGTGCTGGTATAGATTCGCTCTTCGATCGCGACCCGGCACTTGGAAGCAACTTGGGGGGTAATTTCATCGGCGATCGCCACAATTAGCCGATTGTGAACCTGTGACCATAGCCCTGGCTGTTCCAGATGAGGATTCATTCCCGGAAACGGATTGTGCACAGGAGCAACCATATGTGCACAACTTAAATCGAAACTATGTCCAGTTTAGCGATGATTTACAGGCTGTTTAACACCGGCTATGCAGGCGCAGCGAGACTATCGGTATCTGCGCTTGGTCGGAGCTTGGTTGTTGTGGTTCAATGCTGCTGATAAAGCTATCTAGCGGGAGTGGGTCGGGAAAACCATTTGCTGTTCATCGCCGTGGCTTGCCGTGTAGCCGCTGGGGGGCCGACCAAAGAAGCGATCGCTCAGCTGTTTCACCACAATGTACAAAATCGGCACGACAAATAGGCTCAGGAAAGTGGCCACGAACATACCGCCAAAAACCGCTGTGCCTAGGGACTGTCGGCTCCCGGCCCCGGCTCCCGTCGCAATCACCAGGGGAAAAATACTGCTCAGAGTCGAAATTGCCGTCATCAAAATCGGGCGCATTCTCTGTTCCGCCGCTTCAAAAGCCGACTTTACAATGGGCAAGCCCTCTTCCCTGAGCTGATTAGCAAATTCCACAATCAGGATAGAGTTTTTGCTAGCCAAACCAATTAGCATGACCAGACCGATTTGGCAGTAAACATCGTTGGGTAAGCCTCGCGCCGTTTGCGCCAATAGGGCGCCGAGCACGGCGAGCGGCACGGCAAAAAGAATGACGACAGGATCGATAAAGCTTTCGTACTGCGCTGCCAATACCAGAAAAACAAAGACTAAACCTAGACCAAAAATGATCGGAGCCTGATTACCCGACTCGATTTCCTCTAGCGACGTCCCTGACCACTCGTAGCCCATGCTGGGCGGTAGCACTTGGGCTGACAGTTCTTCCATCGCGTTCAGAGCCACTCCCGAGCTGACCCCTGGAGCAGCGGCCCCATTGATTTCAATCGCCCGATATAAGTTGTAGTGGTTAATGGTTTGCGCCCCGGTATTAGGGGTCAGCGTCACCAAGTTACCTAAAGGAATCATTTCGTCACGCCCCGAACGGACATACAGCTTGGGAATGTCATCGGGGTCTGAGCGGAACTGCTGATCGGCCTGCACGTATACCCGATAGGTGCGCTGTCCTTGAGTAAAGTCATTGACGTAGCGGGAACCGATATAAGTCTGGAGCGTACTGAACACATCGTCGATATCGACATCCAACGCTTTGGCGCGATCGCGATTAACTTCAATTAATAGCTGCGGTGTCGCGGCTGAATAAGTGCTAAACACGTTTTGCAGACTGGGATCTTGATTAGCCGCCCCTAACATGGCGCCCATTTGCTCAACTAAGGCATTGAGTCCCAAGTTACCTTGGCGGTCTTGGAGCTGATATTGAAAGCCGCCAAACTGCCCTAATCCCTGAATCGCTGGTGGGTTAACGGGAAATACGCGCGCTTCTGTGATTTGAGAAAACGAGCCAAACAGTTGACCGATTAACGCCTGTGCCGATTGCTCTGGTCCGCGCTCTGACCAAGGCTCTAATGTCGTGAAGACCACCCCAGTATTAGAGGTGCTGCCCGAGAAGCTGAAGCCGCCTACGGCAAACGTCGCTCTGACCCCTGGCAGTTCCAGAATTTCGTCTTCAATACGACTCATCACGTCGCTGGTATAGCTCAACGAAACTCCCTCGGGTCCCTGAATAATGGTGATGAAATAACCTTGATCCTCCTCGGGTAAAAAGGCCGAGGGCACGGATTGATAGAGCCAACCGGTGAGGACCAAGAGTGCTACAAACAGTCCCAACACCAGCGGCTTCACTGAATTAAGCAGCTCCAGGGTGCCGCGATAGGTGCGCCGCAAGCCATCCAAAAAGCGATTAAAGCGATTGAAGATGGCTCCCAGCCAGCCGCCCACGGGCGGTTTCTGCCGCAATAGCAGTCCCGACAGCGTTGGCGTGAGGGTCAGGGCATTGAAGGTGGAAAGGGCGATCGCAAAGGCGATCGTTAAGGCAAACTGCCGATACAGCGCTCCGGTTGTGCCCGGGAAAAAAGCAACGGGAATAAACACGGCCATCAGCACCAGCGAAGTGGCAATTACCGCGCCCGTCAGTTCTTGCATAGCCGCGATTGCGGCCCGGGCGGGTTGCATCCCCAAGTCCTGAATTTTGCGGGAAATATCTTCAACCACCACAATGGCATCATCCACCACCATGCCGGTTGCCAGCGTCAGCCCAAACAGGGTCAGACTATTAATTGAAAAGCCGAAGATTTTGATGATGGCGAAGGTGCCAATGAGCGCCACTGGAATCGTGACTGCTGGAATAATCGTGGTGCGCCAGTCCTGCAGGAAAACAAAAATGACGAACACCACTAGCAGCACGGCCTGAACTAACGTCCACACCACCTCAGTCATGGACTGCTCTACATAATCGGTGGTGTCAAAGCCGATGCCGTATTCCATGCCGGGGGGAAACTGTTCGGCCAGGCGTTCCATCTCAGCTTTGACGCCTCGCGCCACATCCAGGGCATTACTGCCGGGCAACTGATAGATTCCTAAACCAATCGCTTCTTGCCCGCGAAATCGTAGAAAAGTGCCGTAATTCTCGGCTCCCAACTCCACTCGACCCACGTCACTGAATTTCACCAGCTGATCATTCGCACCGGTTTTGATAATCAGGTCTTCAAATTCTTCAATGTTCTGAAATCGACTGACGGCTCGCAAATCGATTTGATATTGCTGGCTATCATCGGCGGGCGGCTGCCCCAACTGTCCCGCTCCCACCTGCACATTTTGCTCTTGCAACGCCTCGACCACGTCATCCGCTGTCAAATCGCGGCTGGCCAACTGCTGCGGATTCAGCCACAGCCGCACTGCATAGGTGCGTTCACCAAAGATGACGACGTTGCCGACTCCTTCGACACGGCGCAGGGCATCTACGATATACAGGTCGGCATAGTTGCTGAGAAAAATATCGTCATAGCTGCCATCCTCGGTATAGACACTCATCGCCAGCAGAATGTTGCTGCTTTCTTTGCTAACGGTGACCCCAGTTTGCAGCACGGGTTCGGGCAGCTGCGGTTCTGCTAAGGAAACGCGGTTTTGTACGTCAACGGCGGCGATATCCTTGTTGCGGGTAGAGTCAAAAGTCGCCGTGATGGCGCTAGTGCCGCTGTTGCTGCTGCTAGAGGTCATGTAGCGCAGCCCTTCGACCCCGTTGATTTCCCGCTCAAGAATATTGGTGACCGTTTTCTCAACCGTTTCGGCATCCGCACCGATGTAGTTCGCTTCAACTCGGATTTGGGTTGGAGCAATGTCTGGAAATTGGGCGATGGGCAAGCTGGGAATGCTAATGGCCCCGACCAGCAGCAGAATGATGGCGCAAACTGCAGCAAAAACCGGACGTTTAATAAAGAAGTTGACGAACATAAAAGTTCCTTAGAGACGGGGCGCGATCGCAGTAAATAGGCTTTCAGCCAGATCACCCAGATGGTTGTGAGTCGGCCTCTGATGGCGTCTGTTCGGTTTCAGACTGCGGCAGAATGGGGCTGCCATCCTGGAGATTTAAGATGCCGGAAACCACAATGGTCTCGCCAGGCTCTAGCCCGCTCAAAATCTCGTAGCTGTTGCCTTGGATTTCACCTAACTCCACTGGTCGCAGACGAGCCACCTGTTCCGGCGCTGGCATATCGGGCGGCATGGCTTCTGGCGGCGGCAGTTCTTCTTCGGTTCCCTCATCAGCCACGTAAACAAATGACTGTCCCCCGAGTCGGGTAATCGCCTCCGTGGGCACCAGCACGCCGCTGGCCTCCGACCAAATCAGGCGAGCTTCTACCTTCTGCGCGTCCTGGAGCCGCCCCTGAGCATTTTCAAACCGGGCTTTCACCAACACTGTCTGGGTATCTGCATCCGCCTGCGGAGACACAAAGCTAACGGTGCCGGTGGCGATCGCCGCTTCCCCATTTGCCGGCAGCAGCTCTACGGGTAATCCCAGCTGCAGGCGATCGCGGCGCTCAATGGGCACCTGCAAGTCCAGCTCCAGGGTGGCATTTTCCGTGATGTTAGCAATTGTGGAACTGGGCGTGACATAGTCCCCCAGCTTGATGTCTAAATCGCCAATTGTGCCAGCAATCGGGGCAGTAACGGTGCGGTCCTGCAGGTTTTGCTGGGCGGCAGCTTGATTAGCGCGCGCCTGCTCAAAACTCGCTTCAGACTGGCTTAAATTAGCCTGAGCCGCCGCAATTTCATCGCGCGCTGAGGCGAGGGTGGCTTGAGCCACTTCCAAATCGCGACGAGCTAAATCCAACTCTTGCTGCGACTGGGCGCCCTGCTCCGTCAATTGCTGAGTCCGATTAAATTCTGCTTCTTCTAGGGCTAGCTCTGCCTCCAGTTCCGCTTGTCGTGCTAGCAAAGCCTGTAGCGATGATGAGGCCGACTGGCGAGCAGAAGAGGCAGCAGCAACCGTAGCGGCAGCAGCGTCAAATTCCGCCTGGGTCCGATCAGGACTAATGAGCACAAGGGGCTGTCCTGCACTAACGCGATCGCCCGCGCTGACGAATACCTGAGTAATTCGCCCCGACACCTCGGGCTGCAGCACTACCCCCGTTTGCGCCTCTAGGCTGCCTAAAAACTCGGAGGCGTCTTGCACCGTTCCGGTTTCCACAGACTCCAACTTCACTGGAACCCCCGGCGGCATACCTCCCATATTGCCTTGGCCACGCGAGCTTAAAAAGCGCCAGCCTAAAAAGCCTCCCACCAAACATAAAACGCCGATGCTGCCAGCAATTAGCCAACGCCCCGGTCCGGTTTGCCGTCGACCAGCAGCACTCGCCAGTAGGGGCTGCGAAGAAGAAACATCTGGTGCGGTCATGACCGACACTCCCAAATTAAACTGAACGGTTTAGGCAATTTCCACCATCATAGTGGAACTCAATAATTTTGTCGGTATTTAACTCTTCAGCATCTGGCAATTGCCCTGAACCTAATTCTGCATCGACTATTCTGATGGGCGTTGATGAATAACAGAGATGAGTTCAGAAGTTCAAGGTCTAAACAAGATGGCTATAGATGCTTTCAAGCTGACTTTGCTTTTTCAATCGGAATATATCCAGATATATCCGGGGGGCAAGGGCAAACAGCTAGCCCGTAATTCATCATAGGTGAGATTTTATCGATGCATTGAATAATACCTTTGAACGATGATGGGCGATCGCCACGACCACAGAAAACCGTCCGAAGACAGAGAGTCATCACAGGCATCGGCTATTGGCGAGAAAACCAGCGCGGCACCAGTTGGCATAGAGCGCAAACGATGAGAAGTATGCAACACTACAGTCAATCCTAGCTGTAGTCTGGGAGGGTACTGTTTGCTGGCCCTATTGAAATTGCAAGACCAATGAGTGCAACGGCTGCCGCTAATATCGACTGGAATCGCTTTGCCGACACATTAGGCGACATTGACGTGATCCGCGATCGCGCCCAGGTTGAAAAGCTGTCGAAAGATTACTACTATTTCAGCCCGATTTTACAGACTCAACTGGCCGACAAGGCCGCTGACATTGTCGTGCGCCCGCAATCCGAAGCCGAAGTTTTGGCGGTGGCGCAAGCCTGCGTAGCCGCCCGGATCCCGGTAACGGTTCGTGGTGCCGGCACGGGTAACTATGGCCAGTGTATTCCGCTGGCTGGGGGCGTCGTACTCGATTTGAGTCGCATGAACGCCGTGAAATGGGTGAAGCCCGGCATGGCCGGCGTGGAAGCCGGAGCTAAGCTGGCCGCCATTGACAAAGTGACGCGCCCCCAAGGCTGGGAAATTCGCATGTATCCCTCCACCTATCGGACTGCGACCATTGGCGGTTTTATTGGCGGCGGCAGCGGTGGCATTGGCTCAATTATGTATGGTCAACTGCGTGATCGCGGCAACCTCAACGCGGTGCGAGTGGTAACCCTAGAGGAAACACCTCGCGTGCTGGAACTGCGGGGCGACGATGTGCAGCAGGTCAATCACGCCTACGGCACCAATGGCATCATCACCGAACTGGAAATTCCCCTGGGCCCGGCCTATCCCTGGGCCGAAGTCATCGTGACTTTTGATGATTTTATGACGGCGGCCCGGTTTGGGCAGGCGTTGGGCGACGCCGACGGCCTAATCAAAAAGCTAATCAGCATCCATGCCGCCCCGATTCCCAGCTACTTTGCCAGTCTGAAAGACTATCTGCCAGGAGGATGTCATGCCGCATTGCTGATGATCGCCGAGCCGTCCATGGAAATGTTTCGCGAATTAGTGACTGAGTTCGGCGGCACCGTCACTTATTACAAATCAGCCGCAGAGACCGGCAAAAAGACTTTGTTAGCTGAATTCACCTGGAACCACACGACGCTGCACGCCCGCAGTGCTGATTCATCCCTCACCTATTTACAGACCCTGTTTCTCCATGACTCTGATTTGCAGTTGGTGCAGCATATGCACGAGCATTTCGGCGATGAGGTCATCATGCATTTAGAGTATTTTCGAGTGGGGGGCAAGGCCATTCCTGCAGCCCTGCAGTTGGTGAGATTTTCGACCCCAGAACGGCTCCAAGAGATTATTCAATATCACGAAGAAAAGGGCGCGCTGATTGCCAATCCTCATACTTACATTCTGGAAGACGGCGGCATGAAAGCAGTTAATCCGGTGCAGGTGAATTTCAAGGCGCAGGTCGACCCTTATGGTCTGCTGAACCCTGGCAAGATGCGCGGCTGGTTAGAGCACGTGGCAGCAGGCTAAGGGCAGTTGGTTAGCAAAGGCGTCCTGGAAGAGAGCATGTCATCGTCTGTCTGAGGGGTCTGGGAAGCAGAACAGTAGGAGTGAAGGCATTTTTAAAGTGTAAATAACTTGAGCGATCGCGCAGTCAAACCCCACGGCATCTTTTACACTCAAAGTAACTTCAAGCAATACTCTTGAACTATTCACTGCTTTGATTCACTCTTGACTAAAGCTGTACGGAGCCTTGCCGGACTGCGGCAGCAATTAGGCTTGCGCCCAGTATTTCGGTCTTGAACGTTACCTCTGAGGTTCTGCGATCGCCGTCATGCCCCGATTCAATCCTCACGCATTCGATTCTCAAGCGTTTAATCTGCGGTTGGGTCTGGGCCTGGGCGCCGCAATTGTGGTGCTGCTTCTCATTTGGCTAATTAAGTTGCTGCTGCCTTGGCTCTTGTTGCTGACTATTTTGACCACTGGAGTCTATTGGTGGCGACGGCAGCAGCAGTTCCAACAGCGGCTACATGCCTGTTTTTATGACTGTCTGCAGCGGCAGCAAGGCAAGATCAGCACTCTAGAGTTCGCGATCGCAGCCCGAATTACCGGACCACAGGCGCGGAAATTTCTAGACGCCCGCGCCAAGGATTTTTTTGCCGATTTTGAGCCCACCACCTCCGGTGATATTCTTTACACTTTCGGACAGACATTGGCCACACCGGTGGACTATTCCAACTTATTAAGCTGATTAATTACTCCAAGCTAATCAGCCAAAGAGCAATGGTCTCGCCAGGATGCGCGCTTTTTGCTTTCCCATTCTCAGAGAGTTCTCAGATAATTTTCAGGAAATCAGGTTAGCGTGAGAAAAGTTTTGTCGCGCCCTAAATATACTGGCGTGAAAATTTATCAAGTTTCGTGACCTTTTTGTCTGATAAAGTGTGTAGCGTTGTCTGAGAGCAGAGTCGCAAAGTATGTTAAGCAACTCACTCGATTGAAAATTCTGAAGTAGACCCAGTACATCAAAGCCAGCATTTTTCATAACGGTTCCAAAAAATGGTGGCAAAATTGCGATCGCTTGTTGTCAAGCCCCCAAAATATTATGAGCAACTCTCCATCTAATCAACCTTCCTCAAAAAACTGGCCTCTGTGGTTGGGCGTCGGCTTTTTTGGTGTCGCTGGCCTGGCGCTGCTGGTTTCCTTAACCAGCGTTTTTGGTGGCAGTAGTGATGAACCTGCGGTGGCTGAACCAGCCGCTGCTCCGGTGGCTGAAACTGCGCCACCCGCCAACGAAGCCGAGCATCAGGCACTCGTTACTGAAGTCGTGGCAGACTTAGGCCGCGAAGTTCTGGTTGGCGACTCTCCCACTAAGGGCAATCCTGATGCGGATGTTGTGTTGATGAAGTTTTCCGACTTTCAATGTGGCTACTGCAGCCGCGCTACCAATGAAATCGAGACCTTCATGGCGGATAGTGGAGACGATGTCTTATTTGTATATAAACACTTTCCGCTAACCAGCATTCATCCCGAGGCAGTGCCGGCGGCGCTAGCTTCTTGGGCCGCTGGCCAGCAAGGACAATTTTGGGAGTTTCACGATGCCTTATTTGCCAATCAGGCAGATTTAGGCGATCGCTTTTACACTCGCATTGCTCGAGATTTAGGATTAGACGTGGAGCAATTCAACCGCGATCGCGCCAGTGAAGCGGCAAAAACTGCAGTAGCCCGTGATATGGCCTTGGCTCAAGAGCTTCAGCTTAGCAGCACTCCCACTTTTATCATGGACGACCTGCTGGTGCCGGGGGCAGTACCAAGCGACCTCTTGGCTGAAATCCTGGTCAACTTACAAGCCGAACAATAGCCATTTCATGAATTTTTGTCGTCCACAATACTGACAAAATCTTTTTCTTGCAGTTCGTTACGACTTTCCCGATTGAGAATTTCAATGGTTAAGCTGAGGTCACTTTAACCCAAACTTAATCTTATGTCTTCTCGAACACTCTTTGCCATTGCGCTAGTAAGCGGGTTGACAATAGGGGCAGCATCTCACGCTTCGGCAGACGATCGCTCAGCGGCGAACGCACCGCTGGCGGCGGCCCGTCAAAGTCAGGCTGAGACTCTCTATCGTCAAGGTTTACTGCAGTATGAAAAAGGGGATTTG
>JBCCJU010000093.1:0-22066 GCA_039027715.1 Cyanobacteria bacterium P01_C01_bin.120 | reverse complement strand
GGTGTTCGGGGGGGGGGGTGGGTGGGGGGGGGGGGTTCGCTGGTTTTGGGCGGTGGGGGGGGGGGGTGGGGGGTCGCCGGGGTGCGGGGGAGTCGGGGAGTGAAGGAGTAGGGAAACAACCCATCCCCCCAACACTCCGCCACCCCATCACCCCGTCACCCCATTACTCCTTTTCCGAACTCCGAATTCCGAATTCCAAATTCCTACTCCTCCGTTTCTGACAACACGCTGAGCCGAACGGTTTGCCCGTCGTTGAGATCACCGCTGCTGCGCACGACAAAGGTTTCACTGGATTGCAGACCAGCTAGAATTTCCACGCGGCTGTTGTTTTCGCGACCGACTGCCACCGAACGGGCTTGAATAGTAGCTTCTTCGCCATTAACAGCGGTAACCACAAAGACAGTGGGTGACTCGCTGGTGGCGGTTTCGAGGGCGCGGGCGGGAATGGCGATGCGATCGCTCCCAGCTCCCTCCAGAGACACCCGAGCCAGCAGGCCACTGCCGATGCGTCCAGATTCATTGGCCATAGTGATTTCGACGGGGAGCAGGCGCGAGGTGGTATTGGCAGCGGGGGCAATGCGGGTGATACGCCCCGACAGCGTTTGCTCAGGCAAGGCATCTAGCTGCACATCAACGGGTTGGCCAACCGAGACCTGGGAGAGATCCCGATCAGAAACTTCGATGACTACTTTGATGCGGCTGAAGTCGCCAACTTGCATCAGGTTGTCGCCCGACTCCGCATAATCACCGGTATCCACAAAGCGCTCCATCACCATTCCGGCAAAGGGCGATCGCACTAACGCAAAGGAAAGTCGCTCTTGAGTTTGATCAACCACGGCCTGCTGGGCGCTAACTCGTCCTTCGGCGGCTCTGACCGCCTCTTGACGAGTGCGAATTTGCTCTTGGGCTGACTTCAGCACCTGCTGTCCCGTATCAACAGTGAGTTGTGCTTGTTCGGCCTCCTGAAGCGAAATTGCGCCATCGGCGGCCAGTTGAGTCAGGCGATTAGCATCGGTTTGGGCCTGCTGTAGCTGCACGCGGGCGGATTCCAAAGCCGTTTGGGCATCGCTGACTGACGCTTTCGCTTGGGCGACTTCGGATTGGCGCGCGCGTAATTCGGCTTGGGCCTGGTTGACTTCCACGGTTAGCAGGTCGGCATCGAGGCGCGCCACCGTCTCGTCAGCCGCGACGGCATCACCGACATCCACTGTCAGCAACGTGACCTGACCGTCTACCCGCGATCGCAGCGCCACTTCCTGAATCGGTTGCGTGGTGCCGGTAAAGGTCAGCGCGGCTTCGAAGGTGCCCGCTTTCGCGATCGCCGTGTCTACTGCCACTAGCTCATCAGCCATCGCTGCCTGAGGTGGTCCACCTTCCGGCGCTCCCGCCGAGCAGCCCGAAACGCTAATCAAGCCCGCGACTAACAAAGACCAGCCCACCGTCACGTGCCGCTGAGAACGGCCCGCGATCGTCGCTGAGTAATGGGGAAACGTCACCCTAAACCTCTTCTTGAGTTTGGACAAAACCGTTGGCTGCAAAAATGTCTGGGCTCAGCGCTCAATCAGACCACCCAGGCGTCACTCAAACCCCAGTCAATACTTGAGTTCTGAACCCTATCGATAAAATCTTGAAAAAAGTTAAAAATTTTTCTTTCAGGATAGCGCCAATTCAGCGACACGCTGAGGATTACCCAGTTGAATCGGGACCGTGCACCCAAAACTCCAGCTTCAGAGCGATCGAGATTCACCGTTAGCCTGCATCTTTGCACCCCGCGCCTGCATCCGCTCACCCCCAAGGTGCTCCGCCGCACTCCCGCACGAGTCCACCCCGAACCTGCACTGACTCACCCCAAACTTGAGCTGGCTCACCCTCAACGTGTACCAGAGCACCAAAATCCTGCACTGACTTACCCCGAAGTTGCTCCAACTCACCAACCAGCCGCAAGTAGTTAAATTTAGGGTGAGGTGGTGGGACGGCTGAACGGCAATGGCAAACGAAGAACAGGTCGCTTTGCTCAAGCAAGGAAGTTACGTCTGGAACCAATGGAGAAAAGAAAATCCAGACGATAGGATTAATCTTAGAAATGCCGATTTCAGCTCGACTGAACTCTGTGGTGTGAACCTCAGTGGTGCCGACCTCGGCAATGCAAACCTCCAATCTGTTTATCTCGGTTTCGCCAACCTTAGCAACGCAAATCTTGTCCGCGCAAATCTTACCTACGCTGACTTTATACGTGCAAATCTCCAATCTGCTTTTCTCAGCTACGCCAATCTCTTCAGAGCTGACTTTGGTGCCGCCAACCTCCATAAAGCCAACCTTAGATCCGCTGACCTCAGATTTGCCAACTTTAGCGGTGCCAATTTGAGGGCTACCGGCCTATATAAAGCTAATCTCAGATCCGCTAGCTTTGGATTCGCCGATCTTATACGCGCGAATTTTAGATTTGCCGACCTTAGTCACGCGAAACTGAATGGTGCTCAAGTTCTGCATACAGACTTTACCGAATCTACGTTTACCGGTGCTTGTATTGCGGACTGGCAAGATAGCAGTTCCACAATTCTTGAAGGCGTTCAATGCGATTACATTTTTCGCACTTACGACACCGGAAAGCACCAATTCTCAGGACGTCTGCCGATAGACCCTGACAGCACCTTTGCTCCCGGCGAATTCACTCAGCGCTTTCAAATCATCGCCAGCGCCCTCGAAACCATCGACATCACCTTCACCGAGGGCATCGACTGGCAAGCTTTCTTCCAATCCTTTCAAGACCTCCGCGACAACCACCCCGACGAAGACATTGCCATCCAGGGTATGGAGCGCAAGGGCGATGCCTTTGTGGTGCGTTTAGAGGTCGAGGTACAGGCGGACAAAGGAGCGATTGAGACCGAGGTGAAGCAGCTCTATGCCCACCAACTCGCGGCCCTTGAAGCCCAATATGAGGAACGACTCCGCTTGCAAGGCATTCAGATTGACGAAGCCAAGCAAACCATTCGAGTCGAGCGCCAGGAAAAAGCAACGTTAATGGGGATTATGGCAACGATGGCTGAGAATCAAGGCTCAAATTTTGATTTACGTGGCGCTCAAATTGCTGGAGGCGTAGCCGGTAACGTTCAAGGTGACCAGTACGGCGGTGTCATCAATAACTATGGACAAAGCGCTGACGACATCGTTCATCTACTCACTGCGCTACGCACCTGGTCACAAGCCCTCCCTGAGCCCCAACAAGACGAGGTGTTGATGAAGTTGGAGGATCTGGAAGCCGACCTCAACAAACCGGAGAAAGCCGACCCGAAGCGCCTGGGCAAGCGGCTGCAGCAACTCCTCGCCGCCGGGACCGCAGCCGTCGCGATCGCCGGTGGGGCGGCAAACTTCTCCAGCGACATCGATGAATTTACGGGTAATGTCCTAGAGCTAGGCGAGAAAGTCGGTGTCATGCGAGAAGCAATACAGGGCAATCCTTAGATCAGACTGCCAACAAGCCAGCCCCTTGGCAGTCTGGTTGATCAGAAAGCGGCTGCGGCCAGCTAGGCAGAATACACTGGAGTCCAGCGAGTTTTGAGGCGGCGGCATGACCTTGACGGCAGTGATCGAACGGCTGCAAAAGTTTGGCAGGCGATATCTTTCCAGCGGGCGACGAGTTTCACCTCAACAGCTCAAGCACATGGCCGATAGTCTGCTCGACGACGCTGAACCCAACAGCAGCTATAAAGTCTTGACGCTGGGCTCCTGCATCATTGCCACCTTGGGACTGCTGTCGAACAGCACTGCCGTGATTATTGGGGCGATGCTGATTGCGCCGCTAATGCTGCCGATCCGTGGTTTATCTTTCGGCATTTTGGAAGCCGACAAAAAGCTGATTCGCACTGGGCTGAAGGCGATCGCTCTCGGCACCGTTGGGGCGATCGCGGTGTCGATGCTGCTCGGTCGATTTGTCAATTTGTCCGACTATGGCAGTGAGGTATGGGGCCGGACTCAACCGACGCTGCTCGATTTGGGTATCGCCATCACCGCTGGAGCCCTGGCCGGCTTTGCCAAAATCGAAGCGAAACTCTCCAGTTCTCTCGCCGGCACCGCGATCGCTGTCGCTTTAATGCCGCCCCTATGTGTCGTCGGCTTGTGGCTGGCAGAATTCCAGTTTCAGATGGCTTGGGGAGCCATGGTGCTTTACCTCACCAACCTACTGGGCATCACCTTGGCCTGCATGGGGGTGTTTCTCTGGGCGGGCTATTCTCCGGTGAATCGAGCTCGTCGGCCCATCGGCTTGACCATTGCACTCACCAGTCTCTTGCTGATTCCCCTGGGCGTCACCTCCTATCGATTAATTTTGCAAGACCGGCTTGAAGCCAACCTCAGAGTTGCCCTATTAAATCGCACCCTGACCTTTCAGCGCGTACGGCTAATTGCGCTAGAAACCGATTGGCCCTCCCGGCCGCCAGTGGTGACTTTAACGGTTTATGCCGACAATCCGGTGACGCCCAGGCAGGTAGAGCTGCTGGAAGAGTTTGTCGAACGCGAGATGGGGCGACCCTTTACCCTGGTGTTTGAGGTCGGGTACTTGGACGAAGTAACCAGTACGTCGCCGCCCGGACAATCAATGGGGGACCTTAGCCGACCTCGTGAGGAAGGCCCCTGGAATCAAAACTAGAATTGCCTTTTTCCCAGTTCGGAAATCCGTTCACCGTGGGGATCTGCTGATGGCCATGATTGGCTTCCTAATTCTTATACTGGTAGGGAAGTGAGCTGTCAGCGTTAACTGAACAGAGAGCATGTGACGACTTGAGCAGAGCGTTTCTTGCTCAGCTCAAATGCCGACAGTTGGCCGCTCTCAGACTGTTTGAAAGAGGGATGATTCATGGGCCACAATGCCGCCTTAATGAAAGCTGTGGAATCTCTGGACTATCGGGTCACCGTGGGGGATGTGGCGACTCAGTCGGGTTTGGAATTAGCGATCGCCCAGCAGGGGCTGAACGCGCTAGCCGCTGACACCCAGGCTCACCTACAGGTTTCCGACGCGGGGGAAATTGCCTATGAGTTTCCCAAAGGCTTTCGCGCCATTTTGCGCAACAAATACTGGCGGTTGCGGCTGCAGGAGACTTGGTCGCGTCTTTGGAACGTGCTGTTCTATTTGATTCGCATCTCTTTCGGCATTGTGTTAGTGCTGTCGATTGTGGTGGTGATAGCCGCGATCGCGATTATCATCATTGCGGCTTCCTCGGCCTCTCAGCGCGACAATGATCGCGGTGGTGGCGGTGGCTTTAACACTGGCGGCCTGGTATTCATCCCGCGCTTTTGGATTGGCGATTTGTACTGGCTGTTTCGCTACGATGCCTATCGCGGTCGGCGGTCCTATCAGCGCCCTGGTCAACGCCCTGGCCAACGCACCGCGCGGCAGCGGTCATCAGACGATGGCATGAACTTTTTAGAAGCAATCTTTTCGTTTCTCTTCGGCGACGGCGATCCGAATGCTGATTTGGAAGAACGGCGCTGGCAGGAAGTTGGGGCGGTTATCCAAAACAGCGGCGGCGCGATCGCGGCTGAGCAGGTGGTTCCCTATCTCGACAATGTTGGGACCGGCTGGGCCGCCGAAGATGAGGACTACATCTTACCCGTGCTCACTCGCTTCGATGGTGTACCAGAAGTGAGTCCTAAAGGGGATATCATCTATCATTTTCCCGAACTGCAGGTAACCGCCCAGCAGCGGGGACACATTCCCGTACCAGCCTATCTTAAGGAAACGCCGCAAAAATTTAGTGAGGCGAAGCCGGGGCAACTGGGCGGCGCGATCGCCCTGGGATTGTTCAACTTTGTGGCGATCGTCTTTCTCGGTGGCCTGCTGCAGGATCAGGCTTTGGTAGCCGAACTTGGGGGGCTGGTCGCTTTTGTTAACAGCATTTATTGGTTGCTGCTGGCCTATGGAGCCGGATTCCTGGCCATTCCCACAGGACGCTACCTGTGGACCAAACGCCGCAACAGCCAGATTGAGCGCCGCAACGAGCAGCGCCAAGAGCGTGCTTTAGCCCTCAACGCCGCCGGTCCAGAGCTAGATGAAAAAATCACCTTTGCCCGACAATTCGCTGCTGAAACGGTCGTGTCTGCCGATGATCTGGCTTACACCACCGCGAAAGACCTGACCGAGCAAGAATATGAACAGCGCGAAAAACTCGATGCCGAATGGCGCAAACGGCTAGAGGACGGGAATTAGCAAACGATGCGTCGCTACGCTGACGGCACCCTACCGCCACCTTCACACCCATCTACCCTGCCACCCATCTACCCTGCCACCCATCTACCCTGCTACCCATCTACCCTGCTACCCAGACCGTGCGCGATCGCCCTCGCCAACCCATAATGGGAAGCATGGTTCCTTGACGGCTTTTATGAATCCTTTTTCCCTGACACCGCCGAATTGGGTGGAGGGCGCAGTTCACGCTCATGGCTTTTGTTGTCCTCGCTGCGGGGCTGACGTTTCTAAGTCTCAGGCGGTGTGGATCAATCGGCGCTCGCCTGTGTACACTCATGCTCATCGCCGCAAATGGCAGGAATTTTATCAGTGCGGCGACTGTGAAGCCGCTTGGTGGGTCTGGAGCAGCGATCGCCCTCCCACTGACTGGAGCGGTCGCAAAGAAGAGTCCACCGATAGTCAGTCTGACGAAGATTCATTTCGGTTTTAGCCATGACGATTCTCGTTTTTGGCAGCTTGAATATGGATTTGGTGGTGCAGTTACCTCGCTTACCCCAGCCTGGAGAAACGCTTACAGGTAGCCACTTTGCCAGCATTTCGGGAGGCAAAGGCGCGAATCAAGCGGTGGCGGCAGCGCGGCAGGGAGTTCCTGTGATGATGGCTGGTCGCGTGGGAGCAGATGATTTTGGCCATCAGCTGCGTCACGCTTTGGCCGTGGATGGCGTCGCCGTTGACGCCGTGCTGGTTGATGCCGACACTCACACCGGTGTGGCGGCGATCGCCGTTGATGCTGCTGGTGAAAATCACATTGTCATTGTGCCGGGAGCCAACGGTCGCGTCGGCGATGCTGATGTGCACCGCTTGCAAAACCAATTCTCATGGGCTCGCTGGCTGCTTTTGCAGGGTGAAATTCCGCTGTCGGCGATTGCGCAGGCCGCTAGCCAAGCCCAGGCCGCCGGCATCACGGTGATTTTCGACCCGGCTCCCGTCCCGGCGGGTGATTTGACCTCACTGTATCCCACCGTTGATATCCTGACGCCAAATCAAGTAGAAGCTGCTCAGCTTGTCGGCGCTCCGGTAACTACCAAGGAGCAAGCGGCAGCAGCGATCGCCACTCTCCAGTCCCGTGGAGCCACTACTGTCATGATTAAGCTGGGCGCCCAGGGCGTACTCTGTGGCACTGCCGGCGAAATCTTTCATCAGCCAGCCTTCGCCGTCCCCGTTGTTGACACAGTCGCTGCCGGGGATGCTTTTAACGGCGGGCTGGTAGTTGCTTTACATGACGGCAAATCTTTGAGAGAGGCTGTGACTTGGGCTACCGCTACCGCGGCCTTATCAGTCACTCAAGCCGGGGCACAACCGTCGTTGCCCACGCGATCGCAGGTGGTTGATTGCTTGAATAACGCCAGCGTTTAATATTAGTGTCAGTCGTCTAGGCGAAGGCTCTGAGCAATATTTGAGCACTTATTCTACAGCCAATCGGCTCGCTGTCTTGCCGTGACGGCTCTGGCGGTTCGGGTGGCGGTTCGGACAATTGTCCTCGGAGCCCGCCCTACGTTGATGGCGTAAATTTTGGGGAATCCAGGTGATCGCGTCTGCTCTCCCCCTCAGTTAATAGATGTGCAAATTAATAACATCCCGATCATGCTCTCTTACCCGGTTACCCAGCTACCCTGCCACCCCGCCAACCTGCTACCAATCAGGTACTTTACTTACGTGCAAAGCCCTAACTAACCATCAACCTCGACCGCTTTCACATCCACTGTTTCTCGCACCGAGTCATCTTCCTGAGAGGTCGCATTATTCTCTTCAGCCGCCAGAAACTGCTGACTCAGCCACTGACTGGCCGCAGTCACCATCAAGACAATAAGCGCAACATCGTCAACCTGCCCCAATAGAGGGATTAAATCGGGGGAAATATCAATCGGGCTGATGAGGTAAAGCAGCGATCCCAACAGCACCCAGATGCCGTAGCGAGGATGAGAGAGTAAACGACGATAGCCTTGAAACAAGTAGCGCATGGTCAAAGTAATGTTTTGATAAAAGCCGTCTGTGCAATCCAGCTCTCAATCACCAAAGTGATAGTGCTTTTTAACATCCGACAGGATTTGCCAAGTACAGCTCATGCCTGCCGGAAAGCGTACAAGGTCGCCAGCGCCCATCTTGACGGGGGCACCATCGACCGGCGTTACGACAACTTCGCCCGCCAAAAAGTAGCAGGTTTCAGCCTCACTGTAAGTCCAAGAAAAGGTGGACGCCGCCTTTGTCCAAATGGGCCAATCAAAGACGCTTAAATCGGTGAGACGATCGCCCCCAGGCTGTCTTTCTACTGAAATTTGCGTAGTTGGAGAAAACGTCATCAATCCTGTCCTTTAACGGCCAATATGCTGAAATATAAGATTTTAGCCATCTGAGTTGGTGCACTGGCTCAGATTTAAGTGCTTAGCCCACAGCTAGATGGCTTGCCGTTTTATCCTAACGAAATTGGCAATGGCTATACCCTAACAAACCCTGGCATCTTGGACAGCAGGCGCCTCATTCGCTGACCGCAGCTGGCATAGCCCACCAAGCCAAGGCGTAATCCTGAGCCAACTCGTCTGCCACTTGCTGACGATAAACCACCCGCAGCTTATACCGCCCAGTTTGCGGAATTTGAGTGAAAATATGCTCGACGCTGTCCACTTCGCTGACCGAAGACCACACACTGTCGGCAATGTCGTCATCCTCAGCCCGCATTAGGTAAAGGTCGAGATTATTGATCCCGCGATCGTCGAACGACTCGTCTAAGTCATAGAGGCCATTACTGTTGGTGTCGTTCAGGACCACCAGTCGCTCCCAAGCCAGGGTCGCAGAGAAATAGCTGTCTCCTTGTAACGGCGTATCGAACACATAATCGCGCACCAAAGTCGTCTTTTCGGTGCGTGGCAGATCTGGCGGCAGGGGCGATTCAGCGGTGCCGAAGCTCCAGCCGATCGCCGGCACCGGCGCGGCCTCCGACCATTGACCGCCCTGAAGCTGCTGCAGCGCCCGCAACGCATTGAGGTGACCCGTTCCCAAATCACTGTGCAGGGGGCGAGTCTGATCGCGATAAGCATCTGACTCCAGCCACGTTTGATTACTCTCGTCATACAGCGTTCGCGCCATGCCCAATAGCAGTCCATCACCATTATCGGCCAGCTTGTCAGCGGAGTTCAGCAGCACCGCTTTCATCACCATTGGTTCGCGGGCGTCTAAGCTCCAGGCCGCCTCTGAACGAATTTGCCGATCGGCCCACTCCTGCAGCAAGGCAACTGTAGCGGTCACGTGGGGGGCCGCAAAACTGGTACCGCTAACCGTCCGAGAATCGCCGTCGGGATTGATCACATCAATGCGGCTGCCCGGAGCCACTAGATTAATCGAGCGGCGATCGCCGACATTGCTTTCTGGTTCACGCGATCGCGGCGCGCGAAAATCTGGCTCACTGCTGAGATTGGCAAAATCGACTTTGATAAAACGACCATCAACCTCGCGGGAATAGGCCACATTAATGCCGTTGAAGTTATCAGTCGGAATGGGAATGCCGCCGCCGCCCTGATTCCCCGCAATTACATACAGCACATCATGGACTCGCTCTGACCAATCAATACATTGAGTCAGCAGAGCATTGCCGTCTAGGACCGCATCCGTCCGGGGATCACGATTTAATGACTCCCCAAAGCTAAAATTAATGGCTCGCAAATCGCCGCCGTTGCTCAGGGCAAGTTGCTGAGACGCAAAGCACTCCTCTGGCTGTCCGCTGCGCCCGCGAATCGGCCCCACGGCAGCAGCATATAAAATGGCATCGGGGGCTACCCCCGTCAGCGTTTTGTCTTGGCTGACCATCACACTAGCCACATTGGCCGCATGCCCATCCACATACTGATCAGGACCGGCCTGATCGCCTAAGTAAAACACTTGACCCACTTTAATCGGCAGGTCAGCATTCGCCACCTTATCAAGGCCAAACTGGCTGGGACGACCAATTTCCACCTGGCCGATCGCAATTTTGCTGCCGGTCAAAAAATACGGCTCGCCGTGCAGTCGCAGCGCGTCAATGCCGCCAGGGCCTACAGAATTTGACAGCGCCCACACCGGGCCGCCCAAACCCACCACACCCGCTGCCAAACCCCAACGTACTCGCCAAGATCGCAACAGGTTTGCCAATGTTGTCACATTCATACGGCCCTTCAACTCCAAGACGGTGATCAAATGCGTAGTCTAATAAAAGCAGCTAAATTTCCTATGGACCAGCTGAGACAGCAATAATTTAAGAGTCAGCAAACTGTCATCCAGACTCAACATAGGCCTGCATCTGACAGTCAGGCGATAGTCTCAAGCAGTCAAAAAATTAGCCGTCAGCACTTTAGCAAGAATCGCTATCAACTTAGGTGATGTTCTGGCTAAACAGCGTAAAACAACTTTCAAATAGATGATTTCTGTTCAGTTTTACTCTGACCAACATCTAATTCTGTCATTACTCCATAACAGAATTGCTCTAGCCCAGAAACTCTGTTTACAGCCCAAAATTTTACTCAAAGAAGTTTCCCTGATAGGCTTTAGCTCCTTTATTAAAGCGCAAACAAATTAAATAAAGCTTTTAACTTAAGCCCATGATAATGTGTTGAAAAGCTAAAAGTTTTGTTACGATAACTACTAAAGCATTCGGGAGGAACCCTTCAGCCATGATTCATGCCCATTCTCAAAAACCTGTCGTTGTTTCTCCCTCGATCTTGTCGGCTGACTTCAGCCGGCTGGGTGATGAGGTGCGAGCCATTGATGAGGCTGGAGCCGATTGGATTCACGTTGATGTTATGGACGGTCGCTTTGTTCCCAACATCACAATTGGGCCGCTGATTGTTGACGCACTGCGTCCTGTTACTCAGAAGCCCCTCGACGTTCACTTGATGATTGTTGAGCCCGAAAAATACGTTGAAGATTTTGCCAAGGCTGGAGCAGATATCATCTCAGTGCATGCCGAGCACACTGCGTCTCCACATTTACACCGTACGCTGGGGCAGATTCGTGAATTGGGTAAGCAATCAGGGGTCGTACTGAACCCGTCTACACCATTAGAGTTGATTGAGTATGTGTTGGAACTCTGCGACCTCGTACTGATTATGAGCGTCAACCCAGGCTTTGGCGGCCAAAAGTTTATTCCAGGTATGATTTCTAAGATTCGCAAGCTACGTCAAATGTGTGACGAGCGCGGGCTTGATCCTTGGATTGAAGTTGATGGTGGAATCAAACCCAGTAACGCTTGGCAGGTAATTGAAGCTGGAGCAAACGCTATCGTTTCAGGTTCCGGTGTTTTCAAAGCTGATGACTATGCTGAAGCGATCGAAGGGATTCGTACCAGCAAGCGTCCAGTCCCTGAGTTAGCGACAGTCTAAGTTTCGCAACCAGCTTTTTATCTAAAAGACCTGTTGCTTAAGCGCAGGTCTTTTGTTTTAAGAATTTTCATGAAAACTACGGTTATGTAGGGTCTCGTTTCGATTGAGGATGCGAAACCTTTTCATCCTACCGCCCTCAGTTTCAACCACCGTAGCTCTAAGAGTTCGCCCTCATCCGGACTCGCCCGTTAAATGATGACAGCCCTTAGCCAAGAGAACTGGTATTGCACGTAGCGATGTTCGCGGCGATGAAAGGCTCGTCAACAGAAACTGCATCACGGCTAGGCTTGTTTCCATCAGCAGTCAGCGGTATTTAGCTTTAGTTCGAGAGCTTAGCCCTCTTGATTGAGGCTCTTACCGCACTCTCTTCCGATCAAATAACCCCGATTGCCTTTAAGAACTGAATGCCTCCGAGAATTGTGGCAATCAGGACAACCAGCCCTCCCAGCACATTGGCAACGGTGCGATTCTTGAACTCTCCGAGCAAGTCACTGCGGTTCATCACAACCAACAGAAAGATGGCCACAATGGGCAGTAAAATTCCGTTAGCGGCTTGCGAAAATACGATGGCCTGAACCGGTTTTTGTCCCGCAGCCGCCAGCACCGTACCAAAGACTAGGATGATGATCCAAACGCTGCGAAATTTGTTGCTCTTGAGATCCCGCTGCCATCCCATAGCGCCGCATACAGCATAGGCTGTTGCTAAAGGAGCGGTAACAGTGCTGGTGATTCCTGCTGCCGAAAGACCAATTGCAAAAAAGATCCGTGCAGCAGGACCAAGTAAGGGTTCTAACTGTTGCGCCATCGTACCGGCGCTGTCAATTTCAACATTTTGACCAAAAAATGCGGCCGCTGCTGTGGTGATAATCGCGATCGCAATGATGCCGCCCAGCAAAATTGAGAACGTAATATCAAAGCGAGATTCATCCAGCGCCTCTGAGGTTGATGCCTGTTCGGACCATTTTTCCTGAACTGAACTGGCATAAAGAAAGAGGTTATAGGGAACAACAGTGGTCCCAATTAGTGCCACTACCGTCAACAATGAATCCTGCGGTATTCGAGGAATTAGGAGTCCTGATAATATCTGACCGATATCTGGACGAGCCATCACCGTCGCAATCAGAAAGACGATGCTCATTGTGACAACCAGTACAACTAAAACCCGCTCAATAACTTTGTAAACGCCTAAAAAGAGTAGGGCAAAGGCAATCATGCCCACCAATGCTGACCAAAGTTGAGTGCTGCCGCCCACAATCGTCTCAAGTCCGATCGCGGTGCCAATAATATTGCCCGTTTCAAACGCGGCATTACCAAACGCGATCGCCACCATTACTAAAGCAATTGCTAGAAAGCGCGTTACTGGGTTTTCAAAGGATTTTGATATGGCTTCTCCGAGTCCTTGGCGGCTGACTAATCCTAATCTTCCGGCCATTTCTTGTAATACGATGGCGGCAAAAATAGCAAACGCGATCGCCCATAACAAGACAAATCCGTAAGTAGAGCCGGCAACGCTAGCTGTTGTCACCGTTCCCGGACCGGTGAAGGCGGCCGTCACTAATAATCCTGGGCCTAAATTCTTTAACTTTTTCAGCATAGTCCAACCTCCTTGATGCTAAAAACTGATAGTATTGCTGTTGTTTTTTATCTACACAAAGGCATATCTTTAAGCTAATTGAGATAGATTTTTTATTTCTTACAGAAAATAGATTCGAGAGATAGAGCGCCCAAAAAATCTACTTTTAATTCTTTGGGCATACTCCTAAAATGTCATCACTTAGAAAGTAAAACGGTTTTATAAGTCACAAATCTGCACTTTAAAGCGAAATAAAATCGATATCGATTGACTGGTTTATAAGGTTTAGATAGGCTGCTTTATTATCAAAATAATTATGAGATGAATATCTCAATAAATTGTTTTTGGGAATAGATTTTAATGGCTTGTTTTTCGGTGTCAATCTGTCGAAATGTATAACAAGAAATCATCAAATGGTTGAATCTTCAAATAATCAATGGCAGTTCTGGATTGATCGGGGTGGTACGTTTACTGATGTGGTAGCCAAACGTCCCGATGGAGAGGTGGTAATTCATAAGCTGCTATCAGAGAATCCTGACCAATATCGAGACGCTCCCGTGCAGGGCATCCGAGACGTGATGGGCATTGCCGCCGGTGAACCCATTCCCGCAGCAGAGATTAGTGTGATCAAAATGGGAACGACGGTTGCCACCAATGCCCTGTTAGAAAAGCAGGGCGATCGCACCGTGCTGGTCATCACCCAGGGCTTTCGAGACGCCCTCAAAATCGGTTATCAGAATCGTCCCGATATTTTTGCTCGCGAAATTGTGTTGTCGACGCCGCTGTATGAGCGCGTTATCGAAGCGGCAGAGCGCTACAGCGCCCACGGAGACGAGCTGATTCCGGTTGACGTCGAGTCGGTGCGCCGTGATTTGCAGGCGGCATACAGCGACGGGATTCGTAGCTGCGCGATCGCGCTAATGCACGGCTATCGCTACCCTGAGCATGAGCAGGCGATCGCCGACATCGCTAAGGAGACTGGCTTTACTCAGGTTTCGGTCTCCCATCAGGTAAGTCCGCTAATCAAGCTGGTCAGCCGGGGCGACACTACGGTAGTCGATGCCTACCTTTCCCCGACCCTAAAGCGCTATGTCGATCAGGTCGTTGACAGCCTGGCTGCGGACCGCGACGCCGCTCTGCCAAAACTAATGTTTATGCAGTCCAATGGCGGGCTGGCCGATGCGCAACGGTTTCAGGGCAAGGATAGTATCCTGTCGGGACCGGCGGGCGGCATTGTTGGGGCCGTCAAAACCAGTCAGATAGCCGGTTTTGACAAGATTATTAGCTTTGATATGGGGGGCACCTCGACTGACGTCGCCCACTATCGGGGCGACTACGAGCGCAGCTTTGATACTGAGGTAGCGGGCGTGCGGCTGCGGACGCCGATGATGTCGATTCACACTGTAGCGGCGGGTGGTGGTTCAGTAGTCCAGTTTGATGGTTCGCGCTATCGAGTTGGCCCCGAATCTGCCGGGGCCAATCCAGGGCCAGTCTGCTATGGCAAAAATGGCCCGCTGACGATCACTGACTGTAACGTGATGGTCGGTAAGCTGCAGCCAGAGTTCTTTCCCCAAGTGTTTGGCCCCAATGCTGATGCGCCGTTGGATGCGGCGGTGGTGCGAGACAAGTTTCAGCAGTTGACCGCAGACATTGGCGACGATCGCACCCCGGAAGATGTGGCCTCGGGATTTCTTGCGATCGCGGTCGAAAAGATGGCCGGTGCCATTAAGAAAATCTCGCTACAGCGGGGATACGACGTCTCGAAATACACCCTGTGCTGCTTTGGCGGTGCGGGCGGACAGCATGCCTGCCTGATTGCTGATGCTTTGGGCATCCAGAAAATTCTGATTCATCCCTATGCCGGCGTGCTCTCTGCCTACGGCATTGGTCTAGCGGATATTCGCGTGCTGCGAGAGCAGTCAATAGAGGCTGACCTCAGCGATGCGGCGCTTCCCAAAGTTGAGCAGCAGCTGACAGACCTGGTTGTGGCAGGCAAAGCCGAACTTGACCGCCAAAATGCTGCCGCTATTGACCAGACCGAAGTGCTCCGCAAAGTGCATCTCAAGTATGCCGGCACCGACTCGACCTTGCTAGTTGATTTTGCGAATGTGGCCACCATGCGTCAGCAGTTTGAAACCCTGCACAAACAGCGCTACGGCTTTGTTATCGATAACAAAGCGCTGGTCGTAGACACCGTTTCAGTCGAGCTGGTTTGCCCCACCCAAGCTCCTGAAGAGCTACGGACGGACTGCCCAGAGTCAACTCCGGCGCAGCCAATTGCCACTGTCAGGTTATATACCGCCGGAGCCTGGCACGAGGCGCCCGTTTATCAGCGAGCCGACCTCCAGCCGGGCCATACCCTGTCTGGCCCGGCGATCGCCATCGAAGATACCGGCACCAACATTATTGAGCCCGGCTGGCAGACCACCGTGAGCGATCGCCACCATCTGATTTTAGAAAAACAAGCTGAATCGTCCACAAATGCCGGCGTTTCGGCTCAAACCATGGATCAGACCGCAGCGGCTGACCAGCCTGATCCGGTAATGCTGGAAGTCTTCAACAATCTCTTCCGCTCAATTGCCGAGCAGATGGGGACAACGCTACAAAACACCAGCTACTCCGTCAACATCAAAGAACGGTTAGACTTCTCCTGCGCCATCTTCGACCAAAACGGCCACCTAGTTGCCAATGCGCCTCATATCCCCGTCCACTTGGGCTCCATGAGCGATAGCGTTCGCAGCCTCATCGACGCCCACGGCGATACGCTCAAGGCCGGCGACGTGTACATGCTCAACAACCCTTACAACGGCGGCACTCATCTCCCCGACGTCACCGTTATTACCCCCGTTTTTCTCAAGCTGGAAGGCCAGGAAAAGGCACAAGGTCAGGAGAAGGCAGAAGGTCAGGAGAAGGCAGAAGGCAGAAGGCAGAAGGCAGAAGGTCAGGAGAAGGCAGAAGACGCAATGGACGATCCGGCAGTTAGGGATGAGAAATCCAGTTATCCACCCAGTCACCCAGCCACCCAGCCACCCAGCCACCCAGCTACCCCCTCCTTCTACGTCGCCTCTCGCGGACACCACGCCGACATTGGCGGCATCACTCCCGGCTCAATGCCCTCCAACAGCACCTCAGTTGAAGAAGAGGGTGTCTTGCTAGACAACTTCAAGCTGGTGGAATCAGGTCAGTTTCGCGAGTCAGAACTTAAAGCAGTGCTGACGAGTGGCCCCCATCCTGTCCGCAACATTACCCAAAATATTGCCGATTTGCAGGCCCAAATTGCCGCCAATGAAAAGGGCGTGCAGGAGCTCTGCCGCATGAGCGACGAATTTGGTCTGAATACCGTGCAGGCCTACATGAAGCATATTCAAGATAATGCTGAAGAATCGGTACGGCAGGCGATTACGGCCTTACAAGACGGCAGCTTTACGTGTCAGCTCGATACTGATGGGGAAATTCGCGTGACGATCGCGATCGATCGCCAGTCCCGCAGCGCCACCATTGACTTCACCGGCACCTCTGCTCAACTCGGCAACAACTTCAATGCGCCCGCCGCTATCTGCCGTGCTGCCGTGCTGTATGTTTTCCGAACGCTGGTAAACGACGACATTCCGCTGAACGAGGGCTGTCTCAAACCGCTAAACATTATCATCCCCGAGGGCTGCCTGCTCAATCCTCAACATCCCGCCGCTGTCGTAGCCGGAAACGTAGAGACCTCGCAAAATATTACCGACACGCTTTACGGGGCGCTGGGAGTCCTCGCCGCTTCGCAAGGCACCATGAATAACTTCACGTTTGGCAACGAGACCCACCAATATTACGAAACTATCTGCGGTGGCGCTGGAGCCAGTGCCAAATTCGACGGGGCTGATGCCGTACAAACTCATATGACCAACTCTCGGCTCACCGATCCCGAAGTGCTGGAATGGCGCTTTCCCGTCCTGTTAGAAAGCTTCAGCATTCGTCCCGATAGCGGTGGCGCGGGCCAGCACCGGGGCGGCAACGGTGTAGTTCGACGAGTGCGCTTTCAGGAGGCTATGACAGCCGCTATTCTGTCTAGTCGGCGGCGGGTAGAACCCTTTGGGCTAAACGGCGGGGCAATGGGGACCGTTGGCAAAAACTGGATCGAGCGGAGCGACGGCAATATCGAAGCTTTGGACAGCACGGCAACTGTCGAGATGCAGCCAGGAGACGTATTCGTAATTGCTACGCCCGGCGGCGGCGGCTACGGCAAAAAATCTCTTTGAAGCGATCGCACCGAGCCTGGAATTCTCCTGTCAGTAACGCACCGCAGGATTGATATTTTTATTTGCCGTGTTTAGCGGGCCTGTATGGCAGCCAGTTGTGCCCCCTGGTAGTAGTGGCCCAAAATTTGCTGATAGGTATATCCTTGGCTGGCCATGTTATGGGCGCCCCACTGGCTCATGCCGATGCCGTGTCCATAGCCGCGCCCGGTAATTTGCACGGCATCACCCGCGATCGCAATGGAAAATAGGGTGCTGCGTAGATTTAGGGCACTGCGGACCTCATTGCCCGTCATCACCAGGGCTCCGCGATCGCCCTCCATTCGCATTTCCTGTACTCGACCACGGGGCGTTACCCGCTGTGGTGAGGCGCTAACAATGCGCCCAACACTGGGCATCAAGCGGCTAAATTCATCTAGCGAGAAAGTCTGAGTCCACTCAAAAACAGGAGCGCCGGCGTCAAAATCTTGTACGCCTCGCAGATAGGGCAGCGGTTGACTCCAAATATCCTCAACATTTTCCGTATGGCCGCCAGAGGAGGAATGAAAGACCGCTTCGATGACTTGGCCGTTGTAGGTGAGTACTTGCCCCCGCGTACCCTCGACCGCCGCCTGCGTGCTGGCCGTCTCTTCCTGCAGCCCGCCGTATACCTGCCATGCTGTCGTGGTGCCCACGTCGTAGTGGGGATTGCGGGCCTGCTGACGTTTGTGCAAGGCATAAGAACGAGCTGCTACAGCCTGAGCCTTCAGCGCCTCCAGAGGCCAACTGGTGGGCATTTCACCTCCTACTACGCTGTAAAGATACTGCTCTAAATCAACATAGTTAATGGCCGTGACGCCGCTGCCGTTCGATGTCACCAGCACTCGCCCGCGATACCAGCGATCGCCGATAAACACAAATCCATCTGGCCCCGGCTCTACCCAAAACGACTGGCCGACTGAATTGGCGGCTTTGATTTGTGAGCCTTGAGCGGCCACCGTCAGCGATCGCCCCTGAGGCACTTGGGCAATTTGCTGTCCCTGCTGATCGCGAATCATGCCGGTATTTGAAGTGCCCACCACGACTTGACTTTCGCCTTCCCGAACGGCGATGCGCATCTCTAGCGCCAGTGCCGGAAAACAGCAGAGCACCCACACTAAAACCGCCATTCCTCCCCTCGGCAGCAGTTGCCAAAAAGTGGTTTTTGAAGGAGGAGCCACAGAGCGAACAGCAGTCAGATGAACCATAATCAATGATCTTTTTAACGAACACTCAGCTGAGAGGAAATCCATTTTCTGCGCTGTGGCCAAAATGATTATGGCACGCTGTCAAAATAACGCCATTGTTCAACCAATGCTGGTCTTAAGCATCATCAATAAAGCCAAACAGCCTACGTTTATACGGCCACTGAAAAAAACAACCCAAAAAAATTTGCCTTCGCGCTGCTTGGTTTCCAATCCACACTTTTTACCGAGACTGAATATCATTCTCAGGACGGATGTAGCACAAGAATAGCATTTGTTTCTGCACTCGGAACACTTGGCATTAGCTGCCAAGAAACATCAGAGAATACCGGTAGATTCATAGAGCCGTCTCACAATAGCCAGGATCTTTTCACCATATTGTGAATCTGGGTCCCACCGCCCACTTAGTTGTTTCACCAGTGGAGCAACGCCTCGACGGACAAATTGAAAGCGGGGATCAACGACTTCTTGTACTAGCGGTTCAGCGCTGCCATAGGCTTTGAGATGTTGAATATGAGCCCGGACGCCAATGCGGGGATCATTAAATGAAACGCCCCCGGTAGAGCCCCCAGCAGCACCAATGCCGCCAAAATTATTGTCTTCTGGCCGTAGAGTTCCAGAGAATCTGAGAAAAGACGTTTCTAAGCACATTTGGCAAAAGGCGATATCGTGATCGACTCCTTCTTTTTGACCTTCTTCGCGGTAGTAGCGGGGTAAATCTTTGTAGGGCTCAGTCGCGCTTTCATTGTTGCTTTTCAAAAACATTAGTAATTGAATATCAGACGTGATGCCGCGACCCATAATCCGCTCTAAGCGATCCTCGCAAATCGGCAAAGCGTTCATGGTCTTAAACGTGACGGTGCGTGTGCTGGCGTCCCAGCCTACAGAGACGTTGTATTCACGCAAATCGATCGCTTTGATGTAAACCACTCCGCGATAGCGCACTCGACGCACATTGGGGTCGCTAGCAATATCAATGTCTAATTGGTCAGCCAAATCAATGGGCACGTAGGAATTGTTGTTGATAATGATGCCTTTTTCAGAATAATTGCCCTCATTCACGCTGATATTACATTCAGGAAAACCACTTTGATCAGCGACGGTGCCCGCGACTGCCCGGTTCCATGAAGCCATGCCATCAGCAATCCCCAGCGACAGGTCGCGGCGACGATTTTGAATTAGCCCCAAGTCGTCAGGATTGGTAATGTAGCCGACCTCCATAAACAAGGACGGACATGACAGTTGCCGGGTGAAAGCTAAGCTGCCGATGCCGGTATTCGTGTCGGGTCGCGCTCCTCGGCTGGGCAACTGGGGCAGCCGCCGCAGCAGTGCCAGCAGCAGCAGTTCGGCATGGGACTTGCGCACATTATTGTTGGTGATGTAAAAAACGCTAGCCCCCCGCGCTCCGGGACTCGTCGCCGCGCCGCCGTGAATTTCGAGGGCCACATCATCGGGTTGGCAGCGGGTATTAATCCAGCTGAGGGTTTGGGCATTGCTCAGCTCGTCGGGGACCCCCAACACTTCAAAGCCCCGCGATCGCAGCTCGGGCACGACCAAATCTCGAATGAGGATCATTTCCGTAGCTTCGGTCGTGTTTAATGCCGTTGCCCCAGAGTCAATGGAGCCATTTTCATAGCCGCCGTGCCCCGCTGAAATAAATATCTTTCCCATAACCGATGTCAAATGCCCCCGGAGACAATTGAATTCTAGGAAAGGATACCTTCAAAGTCGGAAAGAAATGCAAACCTGCGGTGATCTGTTGCAATTTTGCTAGTTGCTCTGAAGTTCTAATGCTTTGGAGATAGCCATTGACTTTCAGATTTCCCTGCATTTACGGACTCTGAACTTGATTAGCCAGAAGCCTATAGCTTTAGCCACTGGGTGGCAATCATGCCAGTTCTTAAGGGCAAGTTTTGTCCGCCTTGTCACGCTCCGAGGGTCTTTTGGAAAAGCCAGCAGGCCGCTTCTGGAACCAAAATACGGGTTCAGTTGACTCGGTTTACGGCTAGGCTGAGTCCAGCGGTTTTCGCAGTCAATCAGTCACGCCCACCGCTCTTGTTGTCACCTTGTCACCCAAAACTATCTAGAAACGCCTATGTGGGATGCTTATTTGTCTCTTGCTGTTGACAAGCCAGCTTTCTTCTGGACTATTTTTGCCGTTGCCACTTCAGCCATCGCGCTTGTGCTGAGTCAAGTGTTGCCGTGGTTAACTCAGCTAATGCTGCGGCGAGTCTTAAAAGAGGATGCTAAAACCTTCTATGGCCGGGTAATCGAACCACATCGCTGGTGGCTCACCCTAAGTGGGGCGTTAGCGATTCTCGATTTGGTGGCCTTGGTGCTGCTGCAAGGGCTTTGGTATGTACCCTGGTATCCCAATCTAGAATTTGGCATCACATTAGCGCTCACAGTGGCCTTGGGAACCCTGCTGTTTCGCTGTTTTCAAACCTATTTTGACGAATATTTGCTGGATGCGGCCTTGGAAGGGGGCCGTAAGACCAACAGCGAATTGCTAGTTGTAGGGCGAGTTTTAGCAATTACGGGGCTGCTCCTCATTCTGGTTACGTTATTTGCCCAAACTCACCAAATCAACATTATTGGCGTCTTTGCGAGTTTGGGCGTGGGCGGCATTGCCATTGCTTTTTCGGCCCAAAAGGTGCTGGAGCAGTTACTGGGCGGCGTCGTTATTTATGTAGATCGGCCATTTTCGGTTGATGACTATGTGGGACTGCCCGACGGTACTTTTGGCCGGGTAGAAGCAATCGGACTGCGGTCTACCAAAATTCGCACCTCCGGAAAAGGGACGTTGGCGATCGTGCCAAACAGCTCTTTGATTCAGTCTACGGTCGAGAACTTTACTGGGGCCAAGAAGGTCATGGCGATCGTTTATCTCAATCTTTATCGCACCGTGGGCGAAGAAGAGCAGGCCCTGATTCGCCAAGTGATTTTGGAAAGCACTAAAGATATTTTTGGCCTCGATACTCGCAGCACCAGCATTGCCTTTCGTCAGCTTGATGACGGTCAGCTTACTCAAGTACAGGCCACGCTGTTTATTCTGGGCGCAACGGGCAGCTCCATGGACATTCGTCGTCAACTGCTAGATATCGCTTATCAAAAAATGACTCAGCGGCTTAAGTCCTACGGCATTTCGTTTGATATTGAAGAGCCAACTGTTTACGTCGACTCGCCAATTACGATTTAAGCGCGGGGCGATCGCGCCTGTCGCTGGCCAATTTCTCCTTACCTGTTGTCCGATTCCTGTTGCATTGAGATTTTTGGATGGATACTGAGGCATTTAATTTACGTAGTTGGTTAGAGACCATAGGAATCACCTTTGGAGAAACCCCGACACTCCTAATTTTTGCCGGTTCTTTATTCCTGGCGCTCGTTATTGGTCGATTTACACCGACCATTGTGCGGACCTTTATTCACCGGTTTTCGCC
>JBCCJU010000092.1:0-22397 GCA_039027715.1 Cyanobacteria bacterium P01_C01_bin.120 | reverse complement strand
GCGCACCGCGAAGCCGGCCCGTTCCCGGGTCAAACCACCCGGACCCAGGGCGCTGAGGCGACGCTTGTGGGTCAGTTCTGCCAGGGGATTAGTCTGATCCATAAACTGTGACAGCTGACTGGAGCCGAAGAATTCTTTGATCGCGGCTACCAAGGGCTTGGGATTGACTAAAGAAGCCGGCGTCAGAGATTCGGCATCGGAGACCGTCATGCGTTCCCGAATAATTCGCTCAAGGCGATTTAATCCCACCCGCACTTGGTTTTGTAGCAGCTCACCGACGGAGCGCACTCGACGGTTGCCCAGATGGTCAATATCGTCGACCATTCCAATATCAAATTCAAGGTTGATGAGGTAATCGATCGCCGACAAGATATCGATTGGCGTCAACACCCGAGTCGCATCAGGAATGCTTAGCCGCAGCTTGCGATTCAGCTTATAGCGACCGACTCGTCCCAAGTCGTAGCGTTTAGGATCAAAAAATCGTGATTCCAGTAGCTGCTGCCCGCCCGAGACTGTGGGTGGCTCGCCTGGACGCAGCTTGCGATACAGCTCTAACAGAGCCTCATCTTCACTAAACTGGCCTTCCTTTTCAATCGTTTTTTGAAAGTATTCAGGATGGCGTAGGGAGTCAAAAATTTCCGCATCGGTTAGCCCCAGCGCTTTCAGCAGCACCTGAGCGGAAATCTTGCGAGTTTTGTCAATCCGTACCCAAACTAAATCATTTTTATCGGTTTCAAACTTGAGCCAAGCGCCTCGGTTGGGGATCAAGTTGGCATTGTAAGTACGGCGTCCGTTTTTATCCGTATCGGCTTTGTAGTAAACACCAGGGCTACGAACAATTTGATTGACGATGACGCGCTCCGCCCCGTTAATGATGAAAGTACCGCGATCAGTCATCAACGGCAGATCACCAATAAAGACTTCCTGCTCTTTGATTTCACCGGTTTCTTTATTGATCAAACGAGTTGGCACATACATCTGGACGCCATAAGTGGCATCACGCCGCTTGGCCTCGTCCACCATGTATTTGGGACTTTTGAGCTTATAGTCCTTACCGACAAAATGCAGTTCTAGCTTGCCAGTGTAATCAGTAATCGGCGAAAAACTATCTAGCTCCTCAATTAGTCCCTCTTCGAGAAACCAGCGAAAGCTCGATCGCTGAATTTCAACAAGATCAGGTAGCGTAAAGTTGGATACTGTGGCAATTTGGTCGGTCATGCGTCTCCTCAGGCAGGAAAAACCCTACAGTTTCTACAAAAAAGCACATCAAAAAATCTTCCATTCCTGTGACAAATCAAGGAATGTGGAAGATTAACGAATCTCAGCACCAGTAGGATGATGCGAAGATGAATTGACTATTCTCAATAAAACCCAAAGCACAAATTTTCAAATTCCCAGCGGAGCTTTCAGGATGAACGGGTGGAGATGGCAAATCGATAAAAATTTGTGTAGCTGCTGGTATTGAATCACTAAGCAACTGATCACCGGCTAAAACTTCAATAATTTTTCCAAACAGCAGCAGGACATTTTTCTACCCTCTCGTCTGTCAACAGTGTCATTCATTAAACTAGCCTAACAAAAAGAACGCACTTTAAGTCATTTGTCAACACCTAATTTTTGCCGAAATAGGCTTGGAGGCCGGCAGACAAGTAGCTGATACGCCTTTCAAATAATTGTGGTCAATACGGTTGACTAACCAAAACGGACCTGGACACAGGTAGGCGGAACAGCGCGATCGCGTTTTTAGTGGTCTGCTCTGCCAAAGTTTCGAGTGATTCTTGCCGGATTTCAGCCAAATGGCTGGCTACATATAGGACATTGGCTGGCTGGTTGCGTCGTTCTTTACGCTTTGGCACTGGCGTTAAGAAAGGACAATCGGTTTCCACTAATAAGCGATTGCTGGGCACTGACAGCGCCGACGCTTTAACTTGATGAGCGTTTTTGAAGGTAACAATGCCACTGAAACTGATGTAAAAACCTAGCTTTAGAAATCGCTGGGTTTCTTCCGGGTTGCCAGCCCAACAGTGCATTACTCCAGTCACCGGCCCAACCTCTGATTGAAACCGCTCGACTAGCTGAGCCGTATCGTCAGCCGCATCACGACAGTGAACAATCACCGGCAAATCAAGACGATGGGCAATCTCTAGCTGAGCCCAGAATGCTTCCGCCTGAGTATCGTGATCATTAGCCTTATAAAAATCGAGCCCTGTTTCACCAATTGCCACAACCCGCTGCTCGGAACGCGCCAATGATTCAATAGCTTCAGTCGTGGTCGCGGTCCACTTGTCCATATCTAGGGGATGCAACCCTACTGCTAGGGATACTTCAGGAAAGCGATCAGCGATTGTTTGAAGTTCAGCAAACTCATCTGGTTCAACGCAAGAATGCACCAGATGAGTAATACCATTGGCACGCCATGCTGCAGCAATTTCGTCTAGGTCTGGACGAAAATCAGCAAAATTAATGTGAACGTGAGTATCAACTAACTGCATCGCGCAGCTTTATTTCCTCAATTCTGTGACATCGGCAAAATCTCTGTAGAGCTTCGACTATGCTTCGACCGCCTTTAAAGCCTGACTCAGGCGCGATTTTCGGCGAGCACCAGCATTCCGGTGATAAACGCCTCGCTTGACGGCCTTGTCGATTTTGCTAAAGACTTCTGATAAAGAGGCCTGTGCCGTGGCCAAATTAGTGGGATTCGGCTCGGCTTTGTATGCGTTCAGAGCATCAAAATATCGCTTGGTGAGGGTCTTAACCGCCGAGCGATAGGATTTATTACGCAATCGATTGCGCTCAGTCACCTGAATACGTTTAACTGCGGACTTAATATTTGCCACGACTTGCCAAATTCTAAAAATTGAACCGAAAAAACATAATAACATCTAACTTTATCGATCTGTTCAAGATTCTACGGATAGTCAAATGAAAGCGCGCTAAGCTATAAGTCGAGAAGAAAACTTTCCTCTGTAGCTCTGGGCTTTCTCGTTCTTTAGATTAAGTTCCATGCTATATCGCTCTTAAGTCAGGTTTTGTGCGACATGCTGCGCATTATTAACCAGTTGACCGATGCTCAGGTCGAGTTACAGCGCATCTGTGACCGCACCCATGATGAACAAGTTTTTCACAAAGAAGCGACGGTTAGAGAAATCTTGCAGTCCGTGCAGCGCAAAGGCGATGAAGCCTTGCTGCAATACACTGCAGATTTTGACAAGCAAGTTCTAACTGCCGAGCAGTTGCGGGTCCGTGGAACCGAAATTGACACCGCCTATCATCAGGTATCGAAAGAGCTAATCGATGCCATTCGTCTCGCTCACAAAAATATTAAACATTTTCATCAACAGCGAATTCCGACCAATTGGGTAGAGTTTGAAGGCAATGTTGTATTGGGTAAGCGCTACAGTCCTGTCGATCGCGCTGGCATTTACGTGCCTGGGGGACGGGCTGCCTATCCTAGTACGGTGTTGATGAATGCGGTGCCGGCCAAGGTGGCGGGAGTTGGCCGCGTTGTCATGGTGACGCCGCCTGGAGAACAGGGGACAATTAATCCAGCTGTGTTGGTGGCAGCCCAGGAAGCCGGAGTAACCGAAATCTATCGAGTTGGCGGGGCCCAGGCGATCGCGGCTCTGGCCTACGGTACAGCGACTATTCCACCGGTGGATATCATCACTGGCCCGGGCAACATTTACGTAACGCTGGCTAAGAAGCAGGTCTTTGGGACCGTTGGCATTGATTCGCTAGCGGGTCCTTCGGAAGTGCTGATCATAGCTGATCGCAGCGCCGACGCCGTGCACGTTGCCGCTGATTTGCTGGCCCAGGCTGAGCATGATCCGATGGCGGCAGCTATTTTAATCACCCCTGATACCATTTTGGCTGAACAGGTAGCCGCAGAGGTGGCGCGGCAGCTGCATGGGCACCCTCGGCAAACGTTAACGGAAAAAGCGATCGCTAACTACGGCGTTGTGATTGTGGTCGATACTCTGGAAACTGCAGCTGCGCTGTCCAATCAGTTCGCGCCAGAGCATTTAGAACTCGAAGTCAATGACCCCTGGAGTTTGCTAGAGCACATTCGGCATGCCGGAGCCATCTTTCTAGGTCATGCGACCCCGGAAGCGGTGGGGGATTACATCGCTGGCCCTAATCACACGCTGCCAACCTCGGGGGCGGCACGTTACGCTTCTCCTCTCTGCACTGAGACCTTTATGAAGCATTCCAGCTTGATCCAGTATTCTCCCCAGGCTTTGGGACAGGTCACCGATGCAATCACGCGATTGACAGAAGCTGAAGGCCTGCCTTCTCACGGTAATTCGGTTAAATTTCGGACGGCTCCGCCGCCATCGTCGCGTGATCGCAAGGCCGACGGAAATCCCAATCGCTAGCGTCAAGCATGGATCGTCGAAATGAGAATATTTAAGGCGATATCATGACTCCGCCATCGCCGCTTGTTGCTGTACCAGCATTGGTCCCCGGGAAGTGCCAATGCGCGTTGCTCCGGCTGCAATCAACTGCAGCGCCTGTTCGGCCGTGCGAATCCCCCCCGACGCTTTGATGCCCACGCGATCGCGAGCCAGGTCGCTAAGCTGACGCACCACCTCAACCGTTGCGCCTCCCTGCCAGCCGGTGCTGGTCTTCAAGAAGCGAGCTCCCGCATCCATACAAATATCAGCGGCAATTGTGAGTTCTGCTGGCGTCAGTAAGCTAGTCTCCAAAATGGCTTTGACGGGGCAATTCGTAGCTTCACAGATTTCTGCCATCTCGTGATGCAAGCGCTCGTGCTGTGCCGATTTCAGCCAGCCCAAATTAATCACTACGTCGAGTTCTGTGGCGCCATTTTCCACCGCCTCTTGCGCCTCATAAAGCTTACAGCCTGGGGTGGTGGCACCCGTGGGAAATCCAATCACCGTGCAAATTTCAATGCCAGATGCTGATAGCTGTTCCCGCGCTAAGGCGACATGGACTGGGGCAATGCAAACGGCGGCAAACCGGTAGCGATCGCACTCGCTGCACCACTGCATCACTTGCTCTGGAGTAGCAGTAGCCGTCAGCAGCGAGTGATCAATGAAGGGGGCCAAATCGACCTGAAGCAGGTCACGCTGAGACGAATAACTATTCACGGACCACCCACCAGGAAACTTCGAGTATCTACCGGATACTAACTTATTTGTGAATCTCGGTTTCACGTCGCTGTCGCCCAGTTTGCCAGAGTTTGCCATAGAGAGAATGCCATCACGGGCGGGAATATTGAAAATGAGTTTAACCCGTTAACTTTTGCCGAGTGGAGTAATTTCATGTCCTCAACTCGCATCTCAGCGATTATCTGTACTCATAACCGTGCTCAATATCTGGGAGCCGCAATTGACAGCCTGCTGGCTCAAAACTTTGCCGACTACGAGATTATTGTGGTCGATAACGCCTCTACAGATGCGACTCGGGCGGTGGTGGAAGCGCGCCTGCCTCATCCACGACTCCGATATCTCTGCGAAATGACGCTGGGCTTATCGACAGCCCGCAATACTGGCGCTCAAGCTGCCCAAGGCGAAATTTTGGCTTACTTGGATGATGACGCAGAAGCGAGTGATGGCTGGCTGCAGGCGATCGCTAGCATTTTTGACCAAGATGCAAAAGTTGCGATCGCTGGAGGCCGGGTAACGCTAATCTGGCCCGACCAGCAAACGCCGCCCAAATGGCTTTCTCCAGGCATGGCTGGTAACTTGGGGGCCTATGACTTGGGGCGTGAAATGACCGACATTACTCAACCCGGCCTGACTCCCAGAGGTTTGAACTACGCCATCACGGCGGACTTTCTCAACAAGATTGGCGGTTTCGATCCCAATTTAGGGCGGGTGGGCAAAAATCTGCTCTCTAATGAAGAACTCTATATGACTGAAAAGGCCCTAAAAATGGGCTATCGAGTCGTTTATTCACCTGATGCTCTGGTGGCGCACAACGTTGCGCCGGCGCGCCTTAAGCCAGCTTGGTTTATCAGTCGCAGTTGGTGGCAAGGCATTAGCGAATGCTATCGCGAACAGGTAGCAGGGCGCTCGGGATGGCATCAACTGCAAGCCGGTGGCGAACGATTTATTCGGGGGATTTATAAAACCATGAAATATTTACCTGATCCGGCTCAGCGATTTGAGAACTTGCTCTATGCCTACGGCCAGGTTGGGTACCTCAGCAGTGCAATTCGAGGCTTGCTGCGCCCAGCCTCAGGGTAATGGCGGGCAATACTGTCAACCTCCATACGGGCGATCGCAAACCAACTCAGCATCTGAATCAATTATTTAATCTCATCAATTTTGATAGTGCTCTTTGCCATCAATCTCACTCATGACTCAAGACTCCCAAATGACTTCTAAACTTCCAGTTTCCGTCCTAATTCCAGCCAAAAATGAGGAAGCCAACTTACCGGCTTGTCTCGCCAGCGTCGCGCGCGCGGATGAGGTCTTTGTTGTTGACTCGCAGAGCGAAGACCACTCAACCGCTATCTGCGCAGAGTATGGTGCACAGGTCGTGCAGTTCCACTTCAACGGACGCTGGCCCAAAAAGAAAAACTGGTCTCTTGAAAACCTGCACTTCAAGCATGACTGGGTGCTGATTGTTGACTGCGATGAGCGCATTACAGACGAATTATGGGACGAGATTGCTATCGCTATTCAAAAACCAGACCACAACGGCTATTATCTCAACCGCCGCGTTTTTTTCTTGGGCAAATGGATTCGCTTTGGCGGCAAATATCCAGACTGGAACTTGCGCCTATTTCGACATGCTCACGGGCGTTATGAAAACCTCAACACGGAAGAAATTCGTAACACTGGTGACAATGAAGTGCATGAGCACGTCGTCGTTGACAGCGGCGCAGTTGGCTATCTCAAAAGCGATATGCTCCACATCGACTTTCGCGATCTTTATCACTGGCTTCAGCGCCACAATCGCTATTCCAACTGGGAAGCTCAAGTTTATTACAACATTCTTCACGGGATGCAGGAAGATGGCACCATTGGGGCCAATTTATTCGGCGATTCCGTACAGCGTAAACGCTTTTTGAAGAAAATTTGGGTACGCCTCCCGTTCAAACCGCTACTTCGATTTGTGCTCTTTTATATTATTCGTCTTGGCTTTTTAGATGGCCGCGCGGGCTATATCTATGGTCGTTTGCTTAGTCAATACGAGTATCAAATTGGCGTCAAACTCTTTGAACTGCAGAAATTTGGCGGACAGCTCAATGTCAAGCAAGGCAACAGTTCGGCCACTGCGTCCACACGTAAAGAGTCGCCCGCGATCGCTCCGGCTGAAGCACAAAGCTAAAAAGCTGACTGCACAGCGGTAGCGCTAATGTACAAACCTTCTGGGTTCAATTGCAGAAGCATCCTAAAGATTCACCATGGCCCAACTTTCGCATCATCGACCGACTTCAACTGGGTTGGGTAATCGTCCATCTGTCTGGCAGTCGGGCATCGGCGACCCGGCATGGATTGATCTACGGCAATACGATCAATCTTGGTATTCACCGGGGCGTTCCAAGGTTTGGGTCCTGCTGTGGTGGCTAGTGCAGGCCGTTGTGTTTCCGCTAACGCTGCACGCTCATCATGCGCCGCGCCGCATGCTGCTGCGTTGGTTTGGTGCCAAGGTTGGCCGAGGAGTCGTGATTCGTCCTTCAGCTCGGTTCCACTATCCCTGGAAGGTAGAAATCGGCAACTACAGCTGGATTGGCAGCGGTGTCGAGTGCTACAGCCTCGGGCAAATTCGTATTGGCAATCATTGCGTCATTTCTCAAAACACATATTTGTGCACGGGCTCTCATGAGCTGAGCGATCGCGCGTTTGGCTTACAGGTGGCTCCCATCACGGTCGAAAATGGAGTCTGGGTGGCAGCGGAATGTTTCGTCGGCCCAGGCGTCACAATTAGCAGTAACAGCATCGTCGGCGCTCGCAGTAGCGTATTCAACGATTTACCCGCCGGCCATATTTGTTTAGGCAGTCCCTGCAAAGCTGTCAAACCCAGAACCGTTAACTAATTTGCCAGAACCAACATCCTACGGAAATGCGGCAGAAGACGACGGACAACAAAGCGGTCAGGGACACGCTCGAAATAAAACTACCCAAGTTACTCAAGTCCTCCAGGCAGGCTCCACCTTTCTTGAATGCCTTCAGGCTATACAATCCGTACAGGCGAACGGCCATTCGCCCCAACATGATCCATTCACCCTGCCACCCTGCCACCCTCACGACCAGGGAGTTCATTTCCCAGCAGAACCCTTAGGAGTGAATTATCATCCACTCCACCAGCCTGACTCACTCTGATCGCCCTGTTGTTGTCATTCTGCCGTCTGCAACTCTCCTCATTGCTCAAAGCGGTATGCGTTACAAAATAACCACAAACTCTCCAGCTAACTAGAGAGGTAAGTTACGCTTAGGAGTGAGATGATCAATAAGGGGAGATGGGATGACAGACGCCCGGCCCGAGCTGCTGAAAATTGGCCAGGTAAGTTCGCAAAGCCAACTGCCGGTTAAAACCATTCGTTTTTATGAAGAACGAGGACTAATCGAAACGGCCAAACGAACCTCTGGCGGATTTCGACTATTTAAGCCATCAGTACTGCCGAGGTTGGACTTTATTCGGCGATCGCAAGCCCTAGGCCTTAGTCTCAATGATATTCAAGATATTTTAGGCATCGTCGATTCTGGCCAGCGTCCTTGTCGTAATGTGCGCCATAAATTCGAAGAAAAAATTTTTGAAATTGATCAGCGTATCGAGCAGTTGCAAAACTTGAAGTGCCAGCTGCAAGTGCTGGTAGAAGAAGCGGATGAGCGCGAAAAGTTAGACGCTGATTACTGTCCAATCATTGAGCACGCCAATGATTTGCCGCGCTAACAATTGAACATTGAACGTAGTCGCTCTCGGCGGCTGATTAACATCTCTGTCTATACCAGACTGTTTTGGTTCTCTTAACCGGTGCCTAAGTTGAAAACTTGAGTTCTAAGCGATCGCACAATCTCATCCAGCCGCTCCTGCCAAAGAAAGCAAACGGCATTCTGGACAACTTCTGCCAGGGATAACAAGCTCTGAATGTTCCTAAATTTGGTCTGTCGGGCAAAGGGGCCGGGCCGCAGGCGGCAAGGTGATGGTCGGGCACAAAGCCACTGGTTTGGCTCGGCCTGCGGCTCAACTAAGGGACTAAAGCCCTTGCTGTCAAAGCATTAGAGCGCTAAAAATGACAGCCCCTTAGCCTCGACGGCTTCTTCTCTGAAGGGTTAGTTCAACCGGCTATTCACTAGGCTCAGAACCGTTAGACAGAGATTCAATGAACTGCAGTGTTGCAGAAGACGGCACGAACTGCACTAACTCCAAAACTCTATCTCTGTCGTCATCGTCAGCCGCCATATTCACTAATAGGCTTTCCAGAGTAGTGACTTCCACGCCGATGGCCTCGCCCATGGCAGGATTTTCCTCAACCAATACCGACACTTGAGACCGTAAATCTGCCAGTGAAAAGAACATTGGCAGAGTATTATCGCCAGTTAGCAGATATTGCTCTCGCTCCAGATCAATAGCCGCGTACAACGGCACGCCCAAAACGTCTTGCTCGGCAATCTGGGAGGCTTGCTGCACAGATACAGCACTCGGAATATAGACCAATGATTCCGGTCCTTCTAGCTGGGAACTGGCTTCTGCATAGATTTCCCCTAGCGGATAAACAACAATATTGGCCCCATCAGCAATTTCTGAGCCTTCATCTTCAGCTTCAGTTAGGAAGCCTTCCGCTTCTTGGGAGTCAATAAAAACAATCGGCACGCTGACCTGCTCGTCTTCATCAGCTCCCACGTTGGCCGTCAGAGACTGACCCTCATCGTTAACGATTAAAAAGACTGGAATTCCCGCTAATTTTTCTAAAATCTCTTGTTCAGACAGCGCCAATGCCGGCTCGATAACAATCAGTGCGCTGCCAGCGATCGCCATGGTCGTCAAACCCGTTACAGCCAATCGGCTAAAAATCCCTTGCATAGGTCAGTATTACTCATCTCTAACAAACGACAGCGTCTCTTCACAAAGCCCAAAATGCTTTGAGAAATAGATTTTCAGTGCGAGCAAGCCATCTGAACTGGTCAGTCATTAACTTGCTGCGAGTCATGCTAGCAACTTTTTGCCACAGCTCGAAAAATAGATGGACAGTCCGAATTGGTGACCAAATATTCCAACAAAATCGGGATGACAGGATTCGAACCTGCGACATCCTGCTCCCAAAGCAGGCGCGCTACCAAGCTGCGCTACATCCCGTAGAGTAAGTATTCAGCATACTAGCATAGCTTTTTGGGCCGTCGCGGAATTGGCGATCGCTGCCGCTTGTAGACGTTCCATACAAGTGGCCAACATGGCTTAAGTGGAATCAATAGTCAAGTTCTGCCGGCGCTAGCTTGACGGCAGGTTCCTAATAGACAAGATAGCTGTGGCCAATTCTGTCGAGCTGGGACGGACAAGCTACTGGGTAGGCGATTTTTTTGGCGGCATATTACTGACACTGATTTTCAGCGCATCTGACCGGATTGCTTTTAGCACCTTACCGCTCAGCTTCTGCGGCAGTGTCTAGCCGACATAGCAACTGTTTTACCGCTCTGGAGCAGTCGGTGACGATGGCCTGACATCATTAAAACTATGCTTAATGGATGAGTCGCGACATATTTATGAATCGCACCGTCAGTTCTAAGTCAAAGATTTTACGCTGCGCCCACGACCGAAAAAATTCATGGCTGCCTCACGCGGTCGATGGCAAGAGCTTGAGCAGCACTCATAAGATCGTCCTCACCTCTCGACGTCAATCTGTTAATTTTCTTAACAATCCATCTTAAATGTGTCGTGTTTGGCGCTGGACTGTTAACGTCATATGCAAGTTTTGAGACGCCTCGGGTTGCACATCATAGCTTTTAGATGAAAGAACGCTTCCCTGTGAACAACAGCATGGTTGATAATAAAGTGCCTTTATTGGACTCTCAGTCGTCACAGTCAGAACAGCCGGAGCAGCTTGCCGATGCTTCTGCTGAACGGCTAATGCAAGAACTATTTATTGGTGTTGAGCGAGCTTTGGAAGGCGATTTAGAAGCCCTCGATGACGAGACGACAGGCGATGTGGCTAAGCCGGATTCCGCCGCGAGTTTGAATTTGAATATGACTGACGGGGAGTTACCGGCTGTTGTCAACAGTCCAACTGCGGCACTTGTCAAAGAGGCTGATGGTCTGTTGATTTCGTCTCCGCAATCGGCCTTGGCCGACAATGACGAGACCACAACAGCTCCGACATTGCCTCGTTGGCGGCGTTTATGGACAACGAATCGAGCGCTTTTGGGGGCGGCAGGGTTGATGATGTTGGCTAGTTTCGGGCTGTGGCTGCAGCAGCGGCAGCAAGTTAGCGTCACCACTACTCCAGTATCGACTTCAAGTGAGGTATCTACTACGGCTGGTCACTCTGAGTTTTTAGAATATTTGCGGCGATCGCTAGATGTGATTGCTCAAAGCTCAGCGAATGCCCCTGCTACTGCTGGCAACGTTGGAGACGTGCCTTTGTCTTTGGGGCCCAACGGTAGTGTCGGCTTACCGCCCCTTGCGAATAATCCGCTGCCGCCCACCGTGCCCGGGGGGCTGCCTACTGTGCCAGGCTCAGTTAATGTCATTGAGCGCGTTTATGTGCCCTATCCCTCTTCCCAAACGGCAGGACCTGCTGGGACTGCCGGAGTCTCCACAACTCCTTCCCCCAGCACTACGACGTCGACTGGAAGCAATACGGCTGTAGCGTCAAATGCTCATGCGCTCTTAGGGGTGCTGGAACTGGGCGATCGCTCTGCGGCGCTATTCGAAATTGCCGGTGTTCCCCAACGAGTTTATATCGGTGAGCGGATTGGCAACAGCGGCTGGTCTTTAGTGTCAGTTGCCAATGAAGAAGCGGTTGTCCGCCGCAACGGAGAAGTTCGTACCCTCTATATTGGTCAAGAGTTTTAGAAAATTTGAGCGGCGACTATGCCGGCCATGGAAATCAAGAACGCCACTGGAATTCGCAGCGCTGTCTATTCCTGCAATAAGGGCTGTAGGGAGGCCGGCAACACCATCGGCTGCAGCGTGTAGCCGCCATAGAGAGCATGGGTGGTGCGAATGACTTGGTTAAGGGCTCTGACCGCGTCTTGGCTAGGCTCGCGGGGAATGGCAATGCGGGTCATATAGGCCGGAGCGTAGATTGAGTCGAAGTGATGGCTGAAGGCTGGCAGGATCATCTGGCGACCTTCAAACTCGAAGAGTAGGTCTACGGCACCGTCAGCGCGCTGCACAAATAGCGGATCAAGCAGCAGAACTAGCGGCAGCGATAGGGAAATTTCTCCGCTATGGTTAGTTAATTTCCACTTGAGGTTATGGATACTGGCGGGCGAAAGTTGGGGAAAGATTTGTTGCAGGCTGTCATGGCTGATGCGCGTAATACGAGCCGACACAGGGGCGCGCTCCTGGGGCCATCCCGGCACTCGGAAGTCCAGATTGTTGAATCCATGCAGCACGGCTGGGGCACTATTGCCATCAGCTCCAGCCACCCGCTTCAGCTCAGGACGATATTTATCCACCAGGGGCAATAGCGCTATTTGAGACGGTGGCAGGGCCGCTGGCGGGTGATTGGATGAAAGGCTGTGGGCGGCGCTCAATAACTGCACAAACTTGTCGCGATCCCAGCGATTGAGGTCGTTATTGGAAACCAGCTTGAACCATAAATCACCCATTGCGGCTAGGGTCGGAGCGGCGTCGGCCCGCAAAGCCATCAAGTTGGGGACAACATAATTATCCAGGCCATATCGCTTGATATTAAGTCCGTTGCCCCACTGCTGATTCAGGTCGGGCATGTCGCGCAGAAAAGGATAAATCGCACGGGTGAATTTGAGATAGTCAGCGGCTTGGCGATCGCTCGGTTGAAACTCCTCATACACCAAATCGCTCAGCCGTTTAGCCATGGCCACCGAGAGCAAGGAAAACGCTTCCGTGGTCACGTCAAGCTGGTGCTGCTGCAGTAGTTGAAACACCGCGGCTTCTTGCGCTGCCGCATCAGTGTAGCTAGTTTCTAAGGCCTTAATAGCGCTTTGGATCGCCTCAATTTCGAGCACTGAATCAGGCTGACGGCGCTTCAGCGATCGCCAAAACCGCGGATTAAATGCCTGGTCACAAAACAGCAGCGTCAGCAGGTCGGCGTCTGCAAGGCCGGGCGAATTTTTTTGGAAAAAGGTGATGAAGTGCTGTCGCGCTCGCGGGTAGCTCTCTGCTGCCGACCAGCCGGTAATCGCTTCTGTGCGGGTGGCAAACACTCCTAACAGACGCGAAGTATCCATTTGATGTACCGAACGGCGACCGAGGTCGGCGGTAAGGCCAATATCTTGCCAAAACTCTTGATCGTAAAAGTTTTGAATAGCAGTCAGAATCTCGGAGTGGTGATCGCGGCTGAAAATCTGAAGCTGCTGCTTGAGATCGCTTTCCAGCGATAACTGGCGCCGATAGCTCTGCTGATAGCGCTGCGCCGCCTGGGTCAAATCGTCGGGAAATAAGTTAATGCCCTGCTGGGCCAGGTGGGCAATATTGAGCCCATGAACAGCCGGGGTATCTTCAGCCGCAGTGGGCGTGGGCAGGGGCAGTCGCCCGAGAGCAATGGTGGTGCTGGTAGACGCAGCGTCGGTGTAGTCCGCCTTGGTGGTGGCCGCCTCCACCTGGGCGATCGCCTCCAGTCTGGCCCAAGATTCAGCCGGAGTCGCCACCAGCGATCGCAGGAGATATTGCTTGTTAGTCAGCTCCTGTTCATATTTGTAGAAGGAATGCACCGTGCCGCTGCCTTGATTGAGATCAGTCTCTCGAAAATAAGGAAACTCCAGCGTTGTCAAATGCGTTTCGACGAGCGGCAGCAGCTCCGGCAGAGCCACGTCCGCTTTTTGCGCGGTCTCAAATAGGTGGCCTAAAAATGGTCCGAAATAATAGGTGTCGGTGTCAAACCTCTGATTGTTGACCAGTTCTTGGTAATTTCCCTGTTCCAGTCCCGCTGCAATCAAAGGAATCGCCGGATTACGCTGCAGGTGCCAAAAAAACTTATCGTCCAACACATATTGCTGATCAATCGGCAGCATCGTACGAATGCGATCGTATCCCTGTCGCGACAGGGGCGGCACGAGCACTCCATTAGACAGGGTAAAGGTGATGCTGTTGTCTTCAGCAATGGTATATGTCGCACCCTCTAGCAGGTGAATTGGCTGTCGCGGTTTGACCCCGGTGAGCGCCACAAAACCGCCCTTTTGAATCTCCGTCAGAAAGGCGTCGCGGCCCCGCAATATTCCCTGCCACAGGGCCGGTAGCCGCTGCTGGAGCGGTACCCCGGCAGTCAACGAGGCTGTCGGAACAGTCGCGGTGATCGCCTCGGCCCCAACCAGCTTGGCACCGCTGAGTAGCAGTCCGAGCCCGCCATAGCCCACCGCCAGGACTGCGACCATGCCGGCCAATGGGTTCTCAACCCGGCGGCAATGTTGGCAAACCGATGAGCGGAGACGCATTGGCATAATAGTCATCTCAAAGCAAACGCGATCGCGTGGATGTCTCACGGGCCGCCTGCCGTTCAGTATATTCGACGATACTCAGTAAACACGTAGAGTTTGACAGCGGTAACCAGCCGCCAAGAACCGCCAAGAATCGCATCACTCGTCGTATCTACAGCGCGGAGTCTAAAGTAGAGACAGCATTTACGTTGAGTCAGCGCAGTCAATTGGCTGGCTAAAGCTGTCAACAGCGCCATCAAGACCAGACAGCGAGCCATCTGACGTAGGGTATTATTCGTTGACACGAGTAGGCGAGCCATCTACGAGAACCAGAACTCGCAGCTTTTCTACCGCTTCCTATTCCCTCCTACCCCATTCTCCATTCCCTTCCATTTGTTCTCTCATTCACAAAATCGTGATGACGACGCTTACTCCAGTTCCCGATTTTTTTCAGATTGACCAGGTTGACCAGATTTATCGCGTGTCCTATCAAGAAAGGGCGATCGCGGCCCGAGCTTGGGCCCAGCAGCATGACATTGCCCCCGCCAGCCGCGATCGCTTTCGCCTATGTCTGCTGTTGATTGATGTTCAGAACACATTTTGTCTGCCAGAGTTTGAACTGTACGTTGGCGGACGCTCCGGTCGGGGCGCTATAGAAGACAATCGCCGGCTGAGCCAGTTTATCTATCAAAATTTGGGCGTGATCACGACTATCGCGCCGACAATGGATACGCACACGGCAATGCAAATTTTTCATCCCTTGTTTTGGTTGGATAGCCAAGGACAGCCTCCGGCTCCGATGACGATGATTAGCTACGACGAGGTGGTGGCCGGTAAATGGCAGGTAAACCCTGATATCGCTCCATACATGCCAGTTACGGACCTGCAGAAATTTGCCTTGCACTATACCCAGCGTCTCACCTACGACAGCAAATATCCCCTAACCATTTGGCCCCATCACGCCATGTTGGGAGGCATTGGCCACGCCCTGGTATCAGTGGTCGAAGAGGCCTGCTTTTTCCACTCGATTGCCCGCAGTAGCCCCACCTGTTACGAAACCAAGGGGCGCAATCCCCTCACTGAAAACTATTCGGCGCTGAGTCCGGAAGTCCTGGAAGATGATCAAGGCCAGGCGATCGCCGCCAAAAATCAGCGATTCACTGATATGCTGCTGGGCTACGATGCGATTGTGGTGGCGGGTCAGGCCAAAAGTCACTGTGTGGCCTGGTCGGTCGCTGACCTGCTAACGGAAATCAAGGTCCGCGATCCGCAACTGGCCGCAAAAGTCTATCTGCTGGAAGACTGCACTTCTCCGGTTGTTGTCCCTGAGGTTGTGGACTTCACAGACGCCGCAAACGAAGCCTTTGATCGGTTTGCGGCGGCAGGAATGCACCGCGTCACTACGGCCATGCCGCTGGCCACATGGCCAGGTCTGGCACCGTAGCGGCCTGCCCAAATCTGACTAAATGCTCAATGCTGACCGCTTACCATTCTCGCTCGGCCGAAATCTGACGATTCTGCTCTAGGGTCAACTGCACGTTGACCAGTTCGGCGAGCTGCTGGGTCAGATGGTCACCTTTGTTTTTCGCCTCGACTTTGCGCTGCAAAGCGGCTCGCGCCAGGTCCTCCCGACCGCGCTGCAAAGCGGCCTCAGCGACCCGTTGCCAGGCGTCAATATCCTTCCGTACCTGCTCATACTGAGTTTTCAGAGTTTGGTGGGCGGCGGCAATATTACCCAGGGCGTCCTGAAACAGGGCAAGTGCTTCATTAGGAGCGCGATCGCGAGCGACGCTGGTAATCAGCTGCTGTAAATCTGGTAATTGATAACGATCTAACTGCAGGCCAAAACCCGCCATTTGCTCACAGTCGCTGCGCCCGGTTTTGCACCAGTTGGCAAAATGCTCGCAGTTGTTGGTCAGCAAATCATATCGCTGTTCTCCCAGACGGCTCTCGGCGCGGCGCACCACGATGTCAGGCAGGAAAGCCGGCGATCGCGGCTTGATAAAAATTCGGCCCCCGCGGGCAAACAACTCCCGAGGCGTGCGCGTAATCGTCGGCACATCGCCGCCCTTGTAATAGTGAATAATCGACTCGTCGCCACAGTCGATACCGTAATGTTCATACACACCCGTAATGCCTGCAAGCTGGCGCATGGCATAGACCTGGTCTCCTAACGCCATATACCGGACCTCAGCGATGACCACTCATGGAAGAATTGCAGTGGCGACCCCTACATCGATCGCCGAACGGAAGACGCGCCACCTTTTTCTTCATCAATCTTGGTTGACCGCGCCGGTGATGGATCGACCAGTTCGCCAATATCAATTTGAGTCCGACTCGCGGCTTCCGCTTTCAATTTACGCAGAGCTTTCATCGGGTCGCTACTATCGTCAGCAATATTAATTTGAATATTTGGACCTGAGCGCGCTAAGCGAATGACTATGCCGTCCTTTGCGATCGCTTGAGCCACTCGCTTGCCGTCTAAATAAGTGCCATTCGTGCCGAGGTTAACAATTTCCCAACCCACATCCGTTTGCCTGAGTTCCACATGGTGCCTAGACACCACGGCACTATACAAAACGACCTGATTTTCGGTGGAACGTCCAATTCTGATAACGGCATCTTCTTCAAAAGTCCAGTGCTGCACTGGCTTTTTGTTCAGAGGATGTAGTAGCGAAAGGGTAATCACATCACTCAACCTGTAGGAGATCGCAAGAGTCTAAATCGGCTGCAAATTAGCTTAAGAGTAAATCATCTAGCCAGCCTGGAAAATAAAAGTAACTTTATCTCCCTTACCAAGCGCTATTCTATCTCCTGGTCTTAGCCGATGACGATTGCCTGGAGACAGCGGCAGATTGTTGATATAGGTTCCGTTAGAGCTACCAACATCTTCGATGTAGTAAATATCTCCTTCGACTCGGATACTGGCATGTACCCGCGACACAATCTCTGAATCAGGAAAGCCTGACACGTCAATCGTGGGCGGAATCCGATCATTTGGTTTGCCTAAATGCAATATCGTCAGCTGACTGGGTAGCTCCACCTGAGTGCTAGTCTGCACGTGCAGTAGCTTCGCTTGATTAATCTGTATTTGGGTTGCCCCCAGCCCCTCTGCCACAGCGGCGGTCGGCGGAGAAGCTTCAGGAGGCGGCACCGTAACCGGTGCATTTTCTTCCATTGGCGCTGAAATGCTGGGATGCGGTGGCGGCGAATTGGCTGATGGCGGATCGGGCTCAGCCGAACCGACGGGTACTGGCATGGGTCCAGTTTCAATTAAAGGCTCAGGCGGCAATAAATCAGGAATTTCAACCTCACTGATGCCCGGCGCTGTCAATTCGTAGTCAGGGGGTGTAGTCACTGCTGAAGTCGGCGTTGCTGAAGTGGTTGGGCTACTTGAAGGTGGTGCTGTTGCGGTCGTACCAACTGCTCTCAAATCAAAGCCGCATTGACCACAAAAGCTGGCGTCAGACTGCACTGCAGCATTGCAGCTTGGACAACTGGCTAGGGCCGGCAGGGGTGTATAGCAGGCTTCACACTGGACCGCACCATCGGGGTTTTGATGATTACAGTTGGAGCAAACAATCATGAAAACACCTTTAATTTGCAATCATCATAAAAAAGAATACCCGAACCGTGTGCTAAGTGTTACAGCCGCCTTGCCTTTCATTCGTTGAGCGTCACTGTCGCAGCCTAGAGGCGATCATCGTTTAGCACTTCAAAGCTGCGATAGCCAGAGGGGTTTGGCTCCTAGACTGATAATTTAGAAGAGGTACGATGACGCCTACTCCACCAAGTTTTTAGCCTTTACTGATAATGCGCTTTGGCAATCCGGTCAGCAGTTGAGTCAGAGCGATCGCTAATCGGCACCACCTTATTTATGACTGCATTTGACGTTTGAGTGCTTCTAACTCTTCTTCTGTTTCCCATCGCTGGAATGTTTCTTCCAGGGGGTCAACGGGCTGACCAACACTTTGATAAACATTAGTTTCCCAACCAGCCGTAGAATCACTCCTTTGATTCGCGGCAGTAGCGGCACGATTCGCTTCGGCAGCGGCAATTTTGACCTTCAGCTCGCGCCGGCGATCGTGAATCTGGCGCTGTAGCTGGCGAGTTTGTTCCATGCGGTCTTTGAGCCCTTGCATCTGTCCCCAAAGATGATTGCCCTGCCGCAACAAGGCAGCTTCGCGAGCTTGAGCCGATTGCACTAAGTCCTCGCGGTTGGCAGCTTTAGCCTTTTGAATCCGCTCATGCCAGCGCTGAATTTCCTGCGCCGTGGACAAGATACTATCCTCAACCTGTTTTTGACGACGCTTAAGATCCCCCAGCAGGTTAATCGTGTCTTCTTCTTGACCGCGTAACTGCTCTTCCAGCGCCATCAATTCGAGATGTGGATGAGCTCTTAAAAATTCATCCAGACGGCCCTCTAAAAAGCGGCTCAAATCTTCAAATAGCCCCATATGCCGACGGCTCCTTCAATGAACTGTCATCCCTCTAAGCCTAGCCGCTTTGAAAGGCTTCATCACATTAATAAGGACGAATAGCAGCGGTCCAAATTGCCGGTGAGGTTCAATTTTGTAAGCAGAGGAGTGCGGATTCATCGCTGCGCGGAGATTTTGTGGCGTCGGTGTCGCGCTTGGCTTAGCAATCTCCCAACTGCCAAAACAACTGCCGCTGAATTTGAGCCCCGCTGCATCTTGTCCTAAAGGGAACTGTCGAACTGGCGCTGTTGGTGAGTCCACGGGCACTCTAATGACGCGACGGGTCAGTTGAGGGTGTCATGCTATCGAGAATCTGGAGTGCGGCGATTATCGGCATTGACGCCATCAAAGTTGGCGTGGAAGTGGATCTATCAGGCGGCTTGCCCACGATGGTCGTCGTTGGGTTACCGGATACGGCGGTCCAGGAATCCCGCGAACGCTGCCGCGCCGCCCTGAAGAACTCGGGCTTTCCTTTTCCGGCCCGCAAAATTGTCATCAACCTCACGCCAGCAGACCTGCGTAAAGAAGGCCCCAGCTTCGATTTGCCGATCAGCGTGGGCGTGCTAGCGGCAACAGAACAGATCAAACCGGATTTGCTCGATGACTTTCTGTTTATGGGGGAGCTGTCGCTGGACGGGACGCTACGGCCCGTGGCAGGGGTGTTAGCGATCGCCGCTGCTGCCAAATCCCTGGGGATGAAAGGCGTCGTCGTACCTAAAGACAATGCCCGCGAAGCCGCTGTGGTACCGGGAATTGAGGTGTACGGTTTTGAAAATCTGTCCGCTCTTGCCGACTGGCTCAATCAGCCGGAGAGCCATTTGCCTTATCAGCTCAATGGTCAGGCCGAGCTAGCCAAGGCCCACGCCAACCAGCTCGATCTGCGGGATGTTAAAGGTCAAGCCCAAGCCCGTCGCGCCTTGGAAATCGCTGCCGCAGGCGGCCACAACCTTGTTTTCGTCGGACCTCCTGGCAGCGGGAAAACCATGCTGGCTCGCCGTTTACCGAGCATCCTACCCCACCTCTCATTTGAAGAAGCGCTCGAAGTCACCCAGATTCACTCGGTCGCGGGCTTGCTAAAGGAAAAGGGCAGCCTGGTCACCCACCGTCCCTTTCGCAGTCCCCATCACTCGGCCTCTGGCCCGTCACTGGTGGGCGGCGGCAGCTTTCCCAAACCGGGGGAAATTTCCCTGGCGCACCGAGGCGTACTGTTCCTCGACGAAATGACGGAGTTCAAGCGGGATGTGCTGGAGTTTTTGCGGCAGCCGCTGGAAGACGGCTACGTGACGATCACTCGTACCCGTCAATCGGTGGAATTTCCCGCTCAGTTCACCCTGATTGCCAGCACGAATCCTTGCCCGTGCGGTTACTACGGCGATCCGGTACAAGCCTGCACATGTAGCCCGCGCGGTCGTGAACAATATTGGGCGCGACTCTCAGGTCCCCTGATGGATCGTATTGATTTGCAGGTCGTGGTCGGTCGCTTAAAGCCGGAGGAAATGACCCGCATTACCGAAGGGGAACCGTCCGCCAGCGTGAGGGAACGGGTGGAGAAAGCGCGAGATCGCGCCCATGCCCGTTTCCAAGCCGAAACCGCGCTCCAGTGCAATGCCGACATGCAAAGCCGTCACATCCGTCACTGGTGTCCCCTCGATGACACCACCCGCACCCTAATGGAAAATGCCGCCCGCAAACTCGGCCTCTCTGCCCGCGCCGGCGATCGCATCCTCAAAGTCGCCCGCACCATCGCCGACCTCGACAACTCCGATAGCCTCCAAGCCCAGCACGTCGCCGAAGCCATTCAATACCGCACCATCGATCGCATGCAGTGACTGCAAGATGATTAGAGATGGCCGAATTCAGAATGCGGAGTTCGGAATTCAGAAAACTGACGCCGAGGTTTCAAAATCGAAAATTGAGGTGGCTCAGAGTGAGAGACATTTAAAGAAAACCCAGCAGTAGCGAACAGTTTTAATTGACTGTGATGCTTTCAGCGATCGATTTCATTATCCCGGCACATCGATATCAGTAAGGCCGAAAAGTTCTGATAGTCCCGCTGCGATCACGGCAAGCTGCTCTGGGGAGAGACAACCTCGATACTTGATCACTCGACTGACATCCACGCATCTTACTTGATCCAGCAGGGTAATTGAAGCTGATGACAAGCCAGCAGTACCCGCCAGTAGTCTGGGGTAAAGCGCTGGTGACTGCTCTGACCAAGGCATTTGTTTATCCGTGGTCAAAGGCACAACGACTAACACACTAAACCTGGGAATTCCTAAACGCTCTGGAATGCCCACAACAATGGCGGGGCGATAACCCTCCTGCTCACGTCCTTGAGGATTTTGGCTAGGAAAAACAACGGTAACCACATCCCCAAGCTTTAAGCTCCGCTGAGTCATTCTTCAATCACAAGTCCTTGACCGGCGATATATTTTAGAGTTTTACCTTGCTCTAATTCCCCTTCTGCCCACTCATAGGGTTCATGTTGGTCAAGATTAGACAAGTCTGAGTTTAGCCAAGCAACATCCTCTTGATCAGGCTGATCATTTGCAGGTTTGGGCTTCTGGCTCTGGGTCTGCTGCTGCCAAATCAAAAAATTTACAAAGTCGTCAACCTGCTGTACTAGCGAGTCTGGCAGGCGATCGATTTGTTTCATCAGGTGCAGCTTGTCAATATTCACGGTGGCTTTAGCAACACTTTTATATAGCTTAACCGCCTAGTAGTCGAACTGCTCGCCGGGGAGGGGCGGTGTCGTGGCGGGTGGCTGATAGACTTGGCTGGCTTGCTCAAAGGCGTAGGCAAACCCGATCAGTTTCGGCTCGCTATAGGCTTCAGCCATAAACGATAGGCCGATGGGGAGTCCGGCCTCGGTAAAACCCATCGGCACCGTAATGTCAGGGAATCCGGTAATGTTGGCTAAATAACCGGCGCTGTAGGGGTCGCCCGCCTCACAAACGTAAGTCGGATCTTCCTCGACGGTGTAGATGGGGCTGGCGGGACAAGACATCGTGGGATAGATCATGGCATCGATATTCGCCACGGCCATCTCTTCTATCAAGGCCACCCGAACTGACGGAATTTCGTTTGAGAGGGAATAGAGGAAGCCAGTGTCGGCGAGCCCCGCTTCTTCATTCATCGTGATGAAGCTGTCTAGGCGGTCGGGGTTGACGGGCGTGTCGGAGTCGGCGATCCCGGGGGCCATACTCGCCTCGATTAGCGCCGCCAACGTTTTGGGAAATTGTTCTGGCAGCGTGGCTAAATAAGCCTCAATTTGCGGCTTGAACTCGTTGTCCCAGGCGGGACCCATGTAGCTCCAGGTGTTTTCTACGGACTCGGGGAGATCAATCATGACGACGGTCGCTCCCAGGGCCTCTAGTTGCGCAACGGC
>JBCCJU010000091.1:0-22666 GCA_039027715.1 Cyanobacteria bacterium P01_C01_bin.120 | reverse complement strand
AGAAACCTAAGCGCGATCGCCCTCTTGCTTAGCGAGAGAAGCGTTTGCTTTGCTGTCATCACCCGTACCGGCACTATACCAGGTCAACAGACCTCCCGAAGCAACAACTCCACCGAGAATCGTTAAGACTAAAGACAGTCCCAGCCAACTCTCAGCGACACTTGCCAGCGCCAGCGGCAGGCTCAAAGCGATGTTGACAACGTTATTCTGCAAACCGAATACTTTACCCCGCATGGCCGCCGGTGTTTCTTCCTGAATCGTCGTCTGCATGGGAATGCCAATCAAAGCGGCAAAAAATCCCAGCAGGGTAATTAACGCTAGGGTCGGCCACAACTGTTGCGTGGTCAACGCCATGCTTGTTAGCGCGATCGCCATGCCGATGGAACCGGCAAGCCCCAACCACTGCCGCGCCAGTCGGGCCCCAAATTGACCCAAAAAGGCTGCTCCCACAGCCATGCCAACCCCAGCCGCCGCTAGCAAAAAGCCAAACTGTGATGACTTCAGCGCTGGCATCACCTCTGCCAATCGCACCGCCAGCACCGCCAAAGCCGCAAACACCGAAAATAGCAGCACTAGCTGCACGATGGCGTTGCGCACCACGGGTCTTTGCGCCAGATAGCGCACCCCGTCTTTAATATCATCCCAGGGATGGGGGGGCTCGTGTTCCGGCAGCGTATCTTTGGAGGTGTTGACTGCAATTAACAGTAATCCAGCGACCAAATATCCCGCGCCCACCAGCAGCGATTTACCCCAGCCGGCGCCACCGTCCAGGGATGCCAGCCAAGTGTCAGCCAGGGACAGCAGCGGTTCACCGATCGCAAAGCCGATGATTACCGAGGCCATCATTGTGGTGGTATACAAAGAGTTAGCTGACAGCAGACGCGACTTTTTAACGAGCAGAGGAATCATCGCCTGCTCGGCTGGCGCGAAAAACTGAGTCAGCGTCGACACCGCAAACGTTATGCCCAACAGCAGACCAAACCCAACTGGAACTTGACGTATTGAGCCCCAGTCTTGAGCTAGCCAGAGCACCAGCGGCAGCGCCACAACCAGTCCGCCCCGCAAGAGATTGGTCAACACCAATACGGTTTTCTTGCTCCAGCGATCAACATAAACGCCCGCCAAAGAACCAAACAGCACTGCCGGCACCGTGAAAGCCACCATAACCGCCGACACCCAACCGCTAATCGTCTGTCCGGGGGCCTCAAACTGGCTGCCAATAATGGCAATCATCAGCACCAGATAAACTTTGTCAGCAAGTTGAGAAAAGACTTGACCGCTCCAAAGAGTCAAAAAGTTGCGGTTTTTCAGTACCGGCCAAAAACCTTCATTTTGCGGTGTGGCTTCATCAGATACAGCCGCTGACTCGATACGCTGATCAGCCTCACCACCGGTGGCTGACGGGGACGCTTCGGAGGACGAATTAAAGTCTGACTCGCGCAACATTTATCTTGCCGAAACCGGTGCAGAAAAACAGGCATCGATGAGCGTGGCTGACCGAATCGGACGATCAAAGTGGAACTCAGCGTATTCCCTCAACAGTCGCTCAATGCGCTGCCAGCCCAGAAACCGCTGCTGTTCAGTAGTCAATCCTGGTAGCGATCGCTGCGTGATCAACTGGTCACTGCCCAACTGTTGCAACCATATCAGCTCTGAGGCTGAAATCAAGCTCACTGGCGGACGTTTAACCGATCTCTGAGGGCGATCTCCCTTTCTGCCTGTACTAACAGCGTAGCGCCCTGCCGCCGTTCTTGCTCGCGAACTCGTCATCGCTGGCTGATGTAAATAGTCCCGCCCCACAATGCCCCCCGCCATGGCGCTGAACCCAACCTGCCAATCGGCCCGCGATAAATCAGGCTCAAGCTCCACTTGACTGACACAGCACTGTCGGAGTTCTGGAGCCACCCCGGCAGCCACCAGCAGCTGAAAGATGCCCTGACTTAGACAGGCCAGAATATCCGTCGGCTCAGCCTGTTCCAGCCGCTGTAATTGTTCGATTAAAAGCGCAAACAGGTCGCCCTGGGGCTGCCCACCCAAGGCTTGACATAACACCAGCTCGGCTAAGTATTGGCTAGCCGTCAGCCGGGATAGATCAGCCGATAACTTAGGGAACGATCTCACGGTTTCCGCCTGCACCAACTTATCCAGGTTTTTGCCCTGCACAATAAACAGTTCGTTGACCACAAACTGACCGCTGCGGCCCGCCAAACGGGACTTGTGCTTGCGGGCTCCAGGCACAATTACTCGCACCAATCCATATTCAATCGTCAAAATTGTTACTAGACGATCCGTCTCGCCCATGGGCAGACCTTTGAGATTGATTCCAGTGGCTTTGTAGGAGCGGGACATTCAGGGTGCGAGGGTGGCAGGGTATGAGCGTGGGTGGAGCGAGTGAGGTGAGCAGAGTGAGTGAGGTGAGCGTTAGGGCGATGAAGTTTGGTTTTTGATACTTAGTTCTCGGCGTTCTGAATTCCAAACTTTGAATTCCGCATTCTGAACTCTGAACTCATTCCAGTTTTCTAAACAGAGCTTTACTTGACCAAACATTTGCCTACATTTGTTTAAGCTACTTCAACAAAACCTAGGCAAACACAACAGTTCATTTCAACTGCCTCAACGCAACTGTCATTTACCGGCAAAATGGAAACCATAGACGCCCCGTTAACGATATGTCGTGTGGCGAAGTGATCAGGTTATTACATTCTCACACTCGCACTCTTGATTGGGGCAATTGTTTGGTTGGAATTATTTTTAGATTATGCTCTCTCAACAAACTCCGTCTCGTGTGACTTGGACACCTTGGGTACTCGCGATCGCCGGCTTTTGGTTTAGCAGCAATCTGGTGCTTGATTTGTTGGTCATGCCAGTGATGTACATTTCAGGGATGGGTGCTGAAACCGATTTTGCCGCAGCCAGCTATTCTCTGTTTTGGTCGTTTAATCGGCTGGAACTGCTGTGTGCCGCCGCTCTTCTGACCGGTGTGTTAGCGCTGCGTCAGCGACCTTCCGAATTTGAGATTAGTGAAAGTGGCAGTCGCTGTCGTTGGGCCTTAATTTTTGGACTGCTGCTGTTAAGCGCCACGCTGCTCGATACTTATTGGCTGACTCCCGAAATGAGCGCGATGGCCTTTTCCCTAGAAGGCTCAGCCCGGTCGGCATTAGCTCCCGTCATGGTCGGCATGCACAGCTGCTATTGGCTGCTTGAGGTCGGCAAGCTGGTTAGTCTGGGAAGCATGGCGTGGTTGTGCCTGAAAGACTTGCGATCGCCCCGGACGGCCTATGCGTCAGCCAAGCTATCAGGCTAATTGCAGAATGCCCTACCACGGGTCACAAATGCACTAACGTCATGCTTTTCTAGCTGTAGTCAGAGTCGATACCCGAATCTGGCTACAGCTGATCTGCCTCTGAAGGAACGCCCGGCACCAAGGAAATGGATGATGGGGTTGGGAGCTCTGGCGCTACGGGAACTGTGGCAGCGGATTGCGACATTGGATCAAGCCGACCAGCCAGAGCGGCCCCCATTCTGAGACTGCAGGATGCCAAAAACGCTAGCGTACTACAGCGGTAAACAAAAGCAGCACACTCGCAAAACCCTGGTGCTCAGCTTAGCGCCAGGGATCGATATCGGCGATGCTCGTTATTGGCGAGCGAGGCCTTCGTAATGGTGGTAAGTTGCTGGAACAGCCCCCAGACCGAACGGCCAGAAGCCCTCTCGTTGGTGGGCTATAAAGCGTCTGTCGGCCAGAGCAACACGATGCTCTCCGACAAGCGACTCCTCGGCGGCTAGTCAATGCCGGTGCCCAAAAAGTGCAATCAGCAAGTGAGCCGAACGCGAGTCTAGATGGAGGGTGTGATCTAAGCGATCACGCTCTTTCGCCTTGCCAAAGCAGAATTACGGATACGATTTGGGGATGATATAAGCAAGTGATTAGCTGTGTTTGTGGACTTGTGCGACTGAGGGAGCAGGATGTCTAAATTCCAGCCACTGAGGGCTAGAGATTACTTAGCCCGATTAATTTTCCTACTCTTGAAGAGGTCTAATCATTCAACCCTTAATCCGTTTCAACTGGTCCCAGCAGTGGCTGAAGGTATTTCCCGGTTCTCAATCAACGACAGGATTTGAGTTGCTCACCGAGCCCATAAATTCAGTTTTACTGCCCATTGGTTTAACGGCTGCAATCAGGACGATTCTTTTCCTCTACCTAAAGTGACAGAAGAGGAATACGGCAAATCGCAGTTGGATGCGGTCATCTTTAGCTGCTACTATCCTTGCGCAGCGATGCTTTTACTTCTTCCTTTTGCCTTCTGCCTGCTCCGCACGGGCATCAGCCTTACATCCTTTGACACCATGTGAACTGTCTTACTCAGGCGAGAAGTTCTTCTCGGCGCTGGCTTCCTTAGTCTCAGCAGCATCAGAGGTCGTGGCAATGGGCTTGCCGGTATTGCGCACCTTCACCAGCTTGCTGAGTAGGTCGAACCAGAAAGAAGCCCCCATGGAGATGGCGATGCCGGTGATAATCCAGCCGAGGAGATAGCGTAGGCCCACCAGTGGCTTTTGCAAAAAGATGGAGGCGATCGCGGTGGGGTAAAAGAAGCTCTCGGGAATTTCAGTAGCGGCCTCTGTTCCATCTGTTGAAGCATCAGCCCGGGAAACTGTCGTTAAGCTGCCGCTGGCCACGGTGTCATCGAAGGCGGACTGAACGCTGACAATGCCGGCATTATCATAGATGCAGGCGTGAATCAGCTGCCGCCAAGGATCGGCATCATTGATATCGCTTAGCTCGGCCTCATCGGGGTTTTGAGAGGCTGCTGCAGAGCGATTAGCCGCCTTACTGCGTCCTTTGGCCGGCATATTGCAGTCAAATTCGGCATCAATCAGATAAGGATCCCAGCCAATGGGCAAATTGAGCTGATCCAGAGTGGGGGAGACCGCTTCGCGAAATTCATCTAAAATCTGCGCGGCTTCCGCCACATTCGTCAGCTCGTCACCAGCAATTCCATTTGCCAACGAATCAGCTTCATTTTCAGCATCAATCGTCGCTTCCAGGTCTCTTTCGATGGCCCGAACCAAAGTTTGGCTAGCCGAATCGGCCAGGGTCAAGCGCAGTTCTTCTTCAAAGGCTAGCTGGTCCAGGATGTGGATAGAATTGGCGTTAACGGCGATCGCCAGAAAAATGCCGATGGCAATGGAGACCCCTTTGGCGTTACGGCGATACACTCCCGAAGCCCGCTCCATCGAGCGATCGTACCAGGCTTCAACTTCGGCCTTGAGGTGAATAATCTGATTTTCCGCCTGCTTGGCACTGGTTTTGGAGCGCCGAATCAGAACTGCCAAGCTTTGTTTAACCGAGTTGGGAATAAAAGCTAGATCAACATCAGCATTCTCCAGCACAAACCGCAGATAGAACCGTCGGAAGCTGCGACCCAAATCTTTGACTTCTTGAAAAAGTGCGGCTTCCGACTCTTCGCTGAGGTAATCCAAACGATTGGCGATCGCGTTGCAGACTTCAATCAAAGCCGGCGACAGGGCGATCGCTGAGTCCGGCGCATCGGCGACATCTCCTATCTCTGCTACGGGCTCGATTTCATCAGCCAGATAATCGTCAAAAATCTCCGTTAGCCGCTTACTATCCGTGCCGCCGGCGCGAACGCTGGCTGTCCGACTGTGGACACCGTGCAGCGGGCGGCGGCGACGTAATCGGTCGTAATACCATCGGCATCCAGTAAACAACATCAAGGGAATCAAGGTCAGAAAAAGCAGTGCTAGAAAGCCGCCCCAACCGCCAATCAACAAATTCCGTAAGTTCAGAGTATGCACCTGCCAACCAGTCCACTTAGCGACTTGTCCAGCCTCGGGCAGCATGATATCTGACAGGACCACTGCTAACAAAAAGCCAAAAAATATCAGAAGCGTAAACGGTAAAATCTTACTAAAAATTGACTCTCGGAATAGCAAGTAATAGCGCAAGTCGGAGGTATAGTTTTTGCCCGCAAATCCTTCTCGAAAGGCATGGATGCGGCGGCGAAGATTTAGAGTCTGACCATTTTCAATCTGCGGCTGTAACTCATTTTCCAGCAAAATTAGCTGATTAAGAATGATCTGCTCTAGCTGAGAAAGTGGCGTTTTAGTGCGCTGCAAAACACCGTCAGACTGCTCTGATGCAATATCAGAGATAAAGAAAAGAGTGCTCAGCTGTCTTAGTCCATCAAGTTTTCGCGGCTGATTGACAGGGTCGTCAGAGATTTCAGAATCAGCAATAAAGGACTCGCCTAGAATATTTTGTAAAAAGAGCAAGAGGAATTCGTTGAACTGTTTCAGGTCTTTTTGCACATCATTGAACCGCTCTTGCTCATAACGATAAAAGCGCTCTTTGTAGGTCCGAAAGGTTTTGCTGCTTTTATCAATTGAGTCCACGATTTCTTGCAGGGTTGGTCTAAGTCCGGCATTTTCAATGGTGCGATCGAGCTCATTGTCAGGAAAAATTCGCTGCCGCCAGTCCTTCAGTTCTTCTAAATCGTCTTCTCCATACCCATTTTGAGGCAGCTCTTCTAAAAAGGCATCGAGCTTAATAATGATGCTTTGCAGTGAGCTGTTGAGGTCAATATTGTTTTCGATAAATTCCTGTTGAATATCGTGCAGGTGCTTCGCTAGTTTTTGAAAACTGAGCTGTTCAGGCATATCTTTACAAGCACTGATGCGCGCTAGCAGAGAAGCCACAAAGTCAGCAAACTTAGCTTCAACTAATCTTTCGACAAAATACTTCGAGCCCAACTGCTCTAGTAAGGCCGTCGCAAAGGCCTCGCGGGGAATGTAAGATGGCGCCGTGCGGCGATCACCAAACACCCCTTCCGGTCGTCGGATCAGCCAGCGATACGAGCGAGAAATTAACCAGGTAATGCTGCGGAAAAAGGTTGGCAAGAATCCTCGCGATTCTTGATTGATGCTGCGCACTAAGGGATGTTGATAGACTTGCTGAGCCAGCTGATGAGCTTTATCAACGCTGTGTTGCGAATGCGCATCACCGGCAAATAAATTAGTGATTGAATCTTTCAGATGCTTGGCTCGCCACTGCAAGATTGTGGCAATCAATTCCTGAATTTCAGAAGCTAAAAGGCTGAGCAACAAATAAATAAAAGTCAGACCAATTGCAATATCGACAATCACTGGCAAGTTCATAGCAGGAAAAAATTAGGGGCGACGCATAACAGCCAGAAAATTGCAGTTCCATTGGCTGTGGCACTAACTACGGACTGATTGCCGTTCATTTCGGAAACTGCTTTACGCTGGCGAAACAGGCTGACAGAGCATATATGGCAGCAGCGGCGATGGAGCAGTGCGATCGCATCTATCTCCATTGCAGTAGAGCAAAACTCTGCCTATTGTTTAAGGACATTGGTAATGGCGTCTTTGTAACCTACGATTTGAAGCTGCGTTTAATTTGTTAAAGCGTCAAGCGCCACGTTGTCCAATCAGTTGTGGCCATTCACTGGCGCCATTCGACTGAGGCGGCGAGCCATCTGGCCATCGATTAAGCGTCCAAATATCGCTGGGTGCACCGGCTTAGGATGATCTAAGTTATGGCAGCTCGGCCGGCTCACCAGTAGTTTTGAGGAAAACATTTATGTCTGACCAGAAAGTTGCCATTGTCACCGGAGCCGGTTCTGGAATTGGTGCTGCGACGGCCAAGCGCTTCGCTCGCGATGGTTATAAAGTTGTGCTCAATGGCCGGACGAAGGACAAGCTGCAGACTGTCGCTGATGCGATTGGAACCGATAATACGCTGATCTACGCCGCTGATGTCGCCAATCCAAAAGACGTCGCGGGACTGATTGAGGCGACAATAACCGCCTTTGGCCGCATTGATGCCCTGATCAATAACGCTGGGGTAGCCGTTTTTAACGACATCTCTGAAGTATCAGTAGATGACTGGGATCAGGTGCTGACGATTAATGCGCGGGGCCCCTTCTTAACGATTCAAGCAGCGCTGCCCCATTTGGAGGCGGTGCAGGGTGCCATTATCAATGTTTCTTCTGTCTCGGGTCTGGGCGGCGATTGGCGGGGTTTTGTGTACAACGCTTCCAAGGGAGCGCTCAGCAATATGACTCGGGCCATGGCTTTGGACTTAGGTCCCAAAGGAGTGCGCATCAATGCCGTTGCGCCTAGCTTGACAAAGACAGACATGGCCAGCGGCATCATGGATGACCAGGCAGTGATGGAGGCGTTTACTACCCGCATTCCTAAAGAGCGCCCTGCCGAACCGGACGAGGTGGCCGATGTGATTGCTTTTTTAGCTAGCCATGATGCCCGCTTTGTAAACGGCGTGATTTTGCCGGTGGATGGCGGACTGAGCGCATCGAACGGACAGCCTAGGTTAGGTTAAAGGCAGCGACCTTCAGCGATCGCTCTGGGTTCCTTAGCTAGCCATGACTGTGCCCGTCTGGCAAAGCTAGCTAAGCAGTCGAATTGCTTTCCACTTCCCCATCAGGGTTATGTGGCTCAAGAATGACAGTGCCCAGCACAAAGCGATCGCACCCCGCCAAGTCCGGCACTGACCGGACCTGCTCGAATTGGTGGGTGGCGGTCAACAGCGCCATGATGTCAGTGGATTGGCCTTGCATATGCTCTACTAGCCACAGACCGCCGGGCTGCAGATACCTGGGCGCTGTTTGCACCAAATGGCGGATGGCGTCTAGTCCGTCGTCGCCCCCATCGAGGGCCAGATGGGGTTCATGGTGGGCGACTTCTGAGGCCAACGTCGGCACAATTTCGTGCGGTATGTAAGGCGGATTGGCAATCATGCCGGCTATGGGGCCGAGTTCAGGACCAAGCGGCTCAAACCACGAGCCGTGGAAAAACTGCACGCGATCACTTAATCCATTTTCTACGGCGTTTTGCTGGGCAATGGCTAGAGCCGCCTCGCTCACATCCACCGCTAAAATCTGGGCTTCCGGCAGAGCCCGGGCCAGTCCCAGGGCGATCGCGCCGCTGCCGGTACCTAAATCTACCCAAATGCCCCGCCGGAGGTCCGTCGTTTGAGGACTCTGAGCAATCCAAGCGACGGCAATATCAATGATTAACTCCGTCTCTGGTCGCGGAATTAGTACCGCTGGCGAGACCCGCAGCATTAAATCGCGCCAGGGCGTTTGGCCGACCAACTGCTGAATCGGTACGCGATCGTAAATCCGCTGTTCCCAAAGTGCCGCCAGCTCCGCTAGCGTCACCTGTGACGGCACCGCTGCCACTTGCGCCAATGTGCCCAACCGCAGAGTCAATAGTTCAATCTGACAGAGACCTCGCAGCAGCCAATCTACCTCTGCCGAGTCAATCTGATGCGCCTGAGCTTCGCCTAGAGAACGCGATCGCCACAGCCAAAGGTCCTGCCCTGATAACGTGTGGAGAAACCCTGTCACACTCACCCCATCCACTCCACCTAGCACTTACGGGCAAAGCATTCCGGCTTGAGCTAACTGGATTAGAAGTACGACAAACCGCAGTTGAGTTCGTTCATCTCTAGCTGCCAAAATCCTCACGCGACAATGCTTTTACTTCTGCCTTCTGCCTTTCACCATAGCCTTATTCACAAAAAGTCTGACCCTTTCACCCAGCTACCCTGCGACCCAGCTACCCTGCGACCCAGCTACCCTGCGACCCAGCTACCCTGCCACTCCCCCACCCAACCACCCTGTCACCCACCTACTCCTTACTCACCTCACAGCACCCGCAACACGCTGGAAACGCTCTGAATGCCTGGAAACGCCCCCAGTTCCTCCAGGGCGGTTTGAAAATTCTGTTCTTTGACTTCGTGAGTGACGACAACAATTTCTGCCGTATCGCCCCGCAGGTCAATTTGCACCACTGACTCTAGGCTGACGTCGTGGTTGCCAAAACACAGGCCGACTTTGCCAATGACTCCAGGCTGATCTTTGGCCAGCAGTCGCACATAGTACCGGCTGATGATGTCCGTCATCGGACTTACCTGGCAGTAATGCTGGTGAGAAAATGTTAAGAGGGGATTTGGTGGCTCTGACTGAGTGGCCTCGCCTTGAACCTGGAGAGCAGCGGCGATATTCAAAATATCAGAGACCACGGCGCTGGCGGTTGGTCCTTCTCCCGCACCTGGTCCAAAAAACATCACTTGGCCAATGGGATCACCCTCAACCAAAATGGCGTTGTAAACGTCGTTAACGCTGGCCAGAGGATGGGGCTTGGGTACCAAAGTCGGGTGCACGCGCAACTGTAGCTCATCCTGAAATTCTTGGGAAACCGGACAAGTACTGCGACGAGCGATCGCCAGCAGCTTGATCACAAAGCCCAGGCGATCGGCATAGGCAATATCCGCAGCGTTAACATGGCGGATGCCTTCGCAAAACACTTCCGCTAGCTTAATGCGTCCCCCAAAAGCCAAGGAGGCTAGAATCGCAATTTTGTCCGCCGCATCTAAGCCGTCCACATCGGCGGTGGGATCGGCTTCGGCATAGCCTAGCTTTTGAGCATCGGCGAGAATGGGCTCAAAATCGCCGCCTTCCGTTTGCATACGCGTGAGAATGTAGTTAGTGGTGCCGTTAACGATACCCATAACGGCATGGATGCGGTTCACCCCCAGCGCCTGTTTCAGGGGTTGAATCACCGGAATGCCCCCACCGACCGCGGCTTCCAAGAGGACATAGACGCCCGCTTCATCGGCTGCCGTAAAAATTTCATCACCATAGCGGGCAATCACCGCTTTGTTGGCCGTAACCACATGCTTGCCCTGCTGGATGGCTTGGAGCATCAGCGATCGCGCCGGTTCCAGCCCGCCGATTAGCTCCACTACGATATCCACGTCAGGATCGGTGACAATCGCTTCCAGGTCAGTCGTTAGACAATCAGCCGGAACATTGACGCTACGGGATTTGTCGAGCGATCGCACCCCCACCCGATAAATTTCGATTGCCTGCACCAGCGGATTACGTTCTGCCGGATCGAGCAAAATCTTTGCTGTTCCTGCGCCTACCGTGCCTAAACCCAAAAGCCCTACTTTTACCGTCACCGTCTGCTAATCCCTGTTTAAAAATCTTTCTCAATGGTATGAGATTCACCGCCAACAAAAACCGGAGAGGCAAAAACCTCTCCGGTCGGAGTAACCATGAAAACGCTCGGTTAACTTTAGCTGCCTTAATTAGGCAACCTCAGATGACAGCATGGCTTAATAGGTTTCAACGTGCCAACGGCCTTCCTTCTTCATTTGCTTGCGGAAATCTTCCCAATTGGCGCCGTTCTTTTCAGCTTCAGCACTGAGCGCCGCATCGATACCGTCTTCCATACCCTGCAGGCCACACATGTATGTGTGAGTCTTGGGGTCCTGCATCATTTCCCAAATCCGCGCCGCCTGCTCGGCAACTCGACTTTGGATGTACATCTTGCCACCTTCCGCATTCTTTTGCTCGCGGCTGATGGCGTAAGTCAATTCAAAGTTTTCGGGATATTCTTGCTGCAGCGCCTCCAACTCCTCTTTGTAGAGAATATTGGCGGTGTAAGGCACACCAAAGATTAGCCACGCCTTACCTTTGAACGTGTATTCCGGATTTGCCTTACGCTCCTCATCTTTGAACATGCGCCACAGATAGGCGCGGAAAGGAGCGACCCCCGTACCCGTTGCCAGCATGATGATGTTGGCATCTTCGTCATCGGGCAAGAGCATTTCCTTGCCGACAGGTCCCGTCACCTTAATGTCTGAGCCGGGCTCCAAATGACAAAGATAGGAAGAACAAACACCATAAACGGTCTCGCCAGTTTCAGGATGCTGATATTCCAGCTCGCGGACGCAGAGGGAAACCGTATTGTCGTCCATGTCGTCGCCGTGGCGGGTGGACGCAATTGAATAAAGGCGAATTTTGTGAGCTTTCCCCTTCTCATCGGTGCCTTCAGGAATAATGCCGGCACTTTGACCTTCAATATAGTGATAATTGCCACCGGAAAGGTCAATTTTGATGTGCTGAACAATTCCAGAACCCCCTTCGTCAACCAGCGGTTCATTCGAAATAACTTTGCCGATAAAAGGAGCTTTTGGCTTGTACAGGTTAACAGGAATCTTTTGCTTTTCTGGCTTGGCCTTTGCTTGAGTCATGGACTTACCATTGTTTTGCAGTGCAGTTTCTGCAGGTGCGCTCTGGCCATTGGTGTTGTCGTCGTTTATGGGAGTAATGCTCACAATTTCACCACCCATGCGGGCAATGCGCTGCATCTCCTGGTTCATTCGATTGTAGGGAACAGTGATAAAAACACTGCCGCTCTTACGAATAACGGGGCTCAATTTGTCAGTTTCAGCGCCCTGTCGCAGCCCCTTGACCTCGTACTTGTATAAACGACTTCCCGATACAGAGGTGGCGTTGCCGCCACTCACATTTGGATTGTACATTGCTGATTTATGTAACTCCGAAAATCTGTCTGTGCAGCCAAACTCACTTATTCACTCCCTTTTCCGAATCTTCAGTCAAGGCCGTGGACAATGGACGGCTGCCGCATTTTACTTAGCCTACACTGTACCGGAAAGCTCTGCTAAATCTAGCTTCAGAGACTAATCTGACACGTTTCATTAAACAGAGACTTAATGGCGATCGCGAATTACCTGCTTCTTACAAAATAATCGGTCTCTTCGGAGAACCCCGTGTCGTTAACTGCATTTTTAGATTTTCCCGTCGAGCGATCGCTGAGATTGTTGTCTTCTGCCCAGTGTGCAATGCTTTGACTAGATGTCAGCAAAACATGATGAATTCAGGGCTCTATCAGCTTTTGCAGCCGCTTCGCAGTGTAAACTTGTGAGCAGTGATACCAATTTGATAGGATATTGACCCAATAAGGTCAGTGCGAGGTAGACGTTATTTCACCTGAAGGTTCACGGTCACTAATGAAATTCGTCCTTATTGGTGCAGATTCAATCTTTAATCAGACTTTCTGTGCTTTTGTTTAGCGAAGCGATACGCGATCGGTTTTTCTGAGCCGGCCGTTTCATAATCAAGGTATTGAGCCCATATCAGCTTAACTTTCGCTTTTGCTGTTGTCGGGATTCGCAAGTTTAGTAATGGCAATTGCTTGCAGCTTTTTAGCTATTTGCGGTTGTTGAATAGAGTTATCAATTTCAGTTGTTTTCTGTTTTGCTCGAGGAAAGCTATGACAAGTAAGCCAGATCGCGTAGTTATGATTGGGGTTGCGGGTGATTCTGGATGTGGTAAATCCACGTTTTTGAGACGACTCGCCGATTTGTTTGGGGAAGAGTTTATTACTGTTATCTGTTTGGATGACTATCACAGCCTCGATCGTAAGCAGCGTAAGGTGGCTGGCGTCACGGCGCTAAATCCCCAGGCCAACAACTTTGATTTGATGTATGAGCAAATCAAGGCCTTAAAGGAAGGCAACTCCATTGATAAGCCGATTTATAACCACGAAACTGGCGAAATTGACCCCCCCGAGCGCATTGACCCTAACCACATTGTGGTGATTGAAGGGCTGCATCCCATGTATGACCAGCGGGTGCGTGAGCTCATCGACTTCAGCGTCTATCTCGACATTCATGATGACGTTAAAATCGCCTGGAAGATCAAGCGCGACATGGCCGAGCGCGGTCACACTTATGAGGACGTGCTAGCTTCCATCAATGCTCGTCGCCCCGACTTCGAAGCCTACATCGATATTCAGAAGCAGTATGCTGACGTCGTCATTCAAATTCTGCCGACTCGGCTAATTCCTGGAGAAGATAAAGAGAAGAAGATTTTGCGGGTGCGCTTACTGCAGAAAGAGGGCGTTGAGGGCTTCAATCCGGTCTATCTCTTTGATGAGGGTTCCACGATTGATTGGATTCCCTGCGGTCGCAAGCTAACCTGTTCGTTCCCCGGCATCCGTATGCACTACGGTCCTGACATGTATTACGGTCACGATGTTTCAGTGCTGGAAATTGACGGCCAGTTTGAACGCTTGGAAGAACTCATTTATGTAGAGAGCCATCTGAGCAATACGTCCACTAAGTATTACGGCGAAATGACTGAGCTGTTGCTCAAGCACCGCGAATATCCCGGTTCTAACAACGGCAGCGGTTTGTTCCAGGTTTTAGTAGGGCTCAAGATGCGCGAGAGCTATGAAAAGCTGACGGCGAAAACGCCCCAGGCAGTGAGCTAACCAAGTCTGCGCTAAGTCTGCGCCATTGTCGTCGCTAAGCGATCGCCCGGCAGCTTACCCAACTAATCGAAGGACGATGCTAACCGGTATCGTCCTTTTTGTTGCACGCTCTTATTACGCGATCGCCGATATCAATTCTTCAAGGCATGAATGTATTTCGAGTTTTCAGTGCTCAGTTTTCAATTCTTGGCGCCCGGCTCCTGGTTCTTGATTACCGACTCCCTAATTTGCCAACCCCAAACCTCTCCGGACAGGCTCCGCTATCACCCCATCACCCCATCACCCCACCACCCTCTCGCCTCCCATATGCGTAGCTCCAGAATAGAGAATCGAGCAGTTTCCAGCATTATCGAGCAGTTCATCTGCCGGGTTGTACTCAATCTTGAGCATTGGCTAATCTTTAGTTGACATAAAGACTTATTCGCTTTCTCGTCAACCTTTTTACTATGAGGTGGAGAGGCAGGCTGCCGTCAATTATGACTTGTCCGTAATTGAAATGACTGATGCGACTGGCGGCCATTTTGTTCGCAACTGATGTCCCCAAAGGAGTTTTGCATGGTTGAGAGCTATCAGCCGTCTTCGGAGCAGACCCTTGATCGTGACTGCACTACCTTGTCACGTCACGTGCTCCAGCAGCTACAAAGTTTTGGTCCAGAAGCCCAAGATCTCAGTGCTCTAATGAATCGGATTGCCCTTGCTGGCAAGCTGATTGCTCGCCACTTATCCCGTTCAGGGTTAGTGGCTGACACTTTAGGCTTCACTGGCCGCACTAATGTGCAAGGCGAAGCCGTTAAAAAGATGGATATTTTCGCCAACGATGTATTTATCTCCGTTTTTAAGCAGAGCGGTCTTGTCTGTCGGCTGGCGTCGGAAGAGATGGATAAGCCTTACTACATTCCCGAAAATTGTCCGGTGGGGCGCTACACCCTTCTCTACGATCCAATTGACGGCTCCTCCAATGTTGACATCAACTTGAATGTCGGCTCCATTTTTGCCATTCGTCGCCAAACCGGCGATGACCTTGATCAATCGGCGGCTGACTTGCTGACCCACGGGAACGACCAGCTGGCTGCCGGCTATATTCTCTACGGCCCGACGACGGTTCTGGTTTATTCCATCGGCCATGGCGTTCACTCCTTCACCCTCGATAACAGCCTGGGAGAATTTATTCTCACCGCGGAAAATATCCGCATGCCCCAGCATGGCCCTAACTACAGCGTTAACGAAGGTAACTTTTGGCAGTGGGAAGAATCCATTCGTGATTTTATTCGCTATGTCCATCGTCACGAAGGCTACTCATCGCGCTACAGCGGTGCTTTAGTGGGCGATTTTCATCGCATTTTGATGCAGGGCGGCGTTTTCCTTTATCCCGGTACGAAGAAAAAGCCCCAGGGCAAGCTACGACTGCTCTATGAAACGGCTCCGCTGGCATTTTTGATTGAGCAGGCTGGCGGCAGCGCCAGCACCGGCACTGAGCGACTTTTGGATGTGGTGCCGACAGAACTGCATCAGCGCACGCCGGTGGTCATTGGCAGCACTGAAGATGTTGAACTTGTCGAATCTTTCATTGGCGAGCGGCTGCGAGAGCAGGCTGCGATCGCCGCACCTTAGCCGGGTCTGAATTGTCGCTAATTGGGGCGATCGCCATCGGGCACCTGATCGCTCCAGCCTTTCTCCTGAACTCACTTTGCTTCCGACCAATCGCCCTCTTGTTCCTCTAGCCCCTGAAACAGCCTATGGTTAGTTTGCTCGAAAATCCATTGCGCGTTGGCCTCCAACAGGACCGCATTCCTGATCCACAAATTTTGGTAATTTTTGGCGCCTCGGGAGACCTCACCCAGCGCAAGCTGGTGCCGGCGCTGTATCAGATGAAGCTTGATCGTCGTCTGCCGCCCGAACTCACCATCGTCGGCGTGGCCCGTCGCGAGTGGAGCCACGACTTTTTTCGAGAGCATATGCGTGAAGGGATCGAAGAGTTTGGCAGCGGCCTGGGCAACGAAGCCGTTTGGCAAAACTTTGCCCAGGGCCTGTTTTACTGCCCCGCCAACATTGATAAGCCCGAGAGCTATCAAAAACTCAAGGCCTTTTTGTCAGAACTGGACGAGCAGCGCGGTACTCGCGGCAACCGCGTCTTCTATCTTTCCGTAGCGCCTCGCTTTTTTGGGGAGGCGGCACAGCAGCTAGGGGCGGCAGGCATGCTCAGCGATCCCAGCAAACAGCGGCTGGTTATCGAAAAGCCCTTTGGGAAGGATATCGGCACGGCCCGCGTGCTCAATCGCGTGGTGCAAGACGTTTGCAAAGAGGAGCAAATCTATCGCATCGACCACTACTTGGGCAAAGAAACCGTGCAAAACCTTATGGTTTTCCGGTTTGCCAACGCCATTTTTGAGCCGCTGTGGAACCGGCAGTTTGTCGATCACGTGCAAATTACCGTAGCTGAAACCGTGGGGTTGGAAGGTCGCGCCGGTTATTACGAAACGGCGGGGGCCCTGCGCGACATGGTGCAAAATCACCTGATGCAGCTTTTCTGTCTGACGGCGATGGAAGCCCCTAATTCCCTGGACGCTGACAGCATTCGCAGCGAAAAGGTGAAGGTACTACAGGCCACGCACTTAGCCGACGTTGAAGACCTTTCCCAGTGTGCCATCCGCGGCCAATACGCCCCCGGCTGGATGAATAATCAGCAGGTGCCAGGATATCGCGCAGAAGATGGCGCTAGCGAAACTTCGACAACGCCCACCTATGCAGCCATCAAGTTGATGATTGATAACTGGCGTTGGAAAGGCGTGCCGTTTTACATGCGGACAGGCAAGCGCATGCCAAAAAAGGTCTCAGAAATTTCCATTCATTTCAAAGAAGTGCCGTTTATGATCTTCCAGTCAGCGGCAAAACAGTTAAATCAAAACGTTCTGGCCTTACGCATTCAGCCTGACGAGGGCATTTCTATGCGCTTCGAGGTTAAGACTCCTGGCAACTCTCTAAGAACTCGTTCTGTCGCCATGGACTTTCGCTATGATGCGGCGTTTGGTAAGCCCAGCACGGAAGCTTACGGGCGCTTGCTGGTAGACTGCATGATTGGTGATCAAACCCTGTTTACTCGCGGTGATGAAGTGGAAGCTTCGTGGCGCATGCTGACGCCTCTGCTAGAGATTTGGGATGCCCCTGCCGATCCGGATGCGATTCCCATGTATGAGGCTGGAACTTGGGGACCGGTGGAATCAGAGTTATTGTTGAATCGCGATCGCCGCCGCTGGCGAAGACTTTAGCCTCATGCTTAAATTCCCTAGAGCGCTGAAGAAATTGGCTACCATAGACGCGCACCGCTGCCCCGGTCTGACTGAATCAAATCTGCCCTTCACCCCAAAAAGCTGATATGACTACAACTCCTGTTGTTGCGCTACAAAAACCTAAAGGCATTTCAATCGAAGAAATTGAAGACGAACTGCGTAATATCTGGCGCAGCCAGAACGACGGCGCCACGGCGCCCATGGCAACTCGCGCCAGCACCTTTAGCATTGTGGTTTACGAACCTGAAGAGTTTCAGCAATTGTTAGCAGCGCTGTCATTCTACAAAGATGCGATTGACGGTCAGCACGGTGTCAAGACCCGAGAAGCGATTCGCCAGGCTCAAATGGCCTATGGCTTACGGGTGACTGGGCGCATCGACGACGTGACGCTAACCCGCCTTAGACAAGAGTATGCGGACCTGCCGGATAGCCAGCGCGCTTTTTCCAATACCGACATGCGAGGCTTTAACCTGAGTGAAGCGATCGCAGCGCAAAATCCTTGTCGCGTCATCACGCTATGTCCGACTCTAGGGAGCGATCGAGGAGTCACGGCCCAGGTGTCTGCCTATTGCCCTGTGCAAAAGCGCAACGCTAGCAATCTCATTTGCTGTGAATACATCACCCTGCGCGGTTCCAAAACCTCACTCGACCAGGTGGCCGGCATCGTTTCTTCCCTGATGATTGGCGACCTGCCAAAATTTGTTTGGTGGAAAGCTACGCCCAATCCCGAGCAATCGTTGTTTAGCCATCTGTCAGAAACGAGTAACTGCCTGATTGTAGATTCCAGCTACTTCAGCGAAGCCGAGTCCGAGCTCAATAAGATTCAAGAGATTAACGAGTCTGGCAAATATATTGCTGATCTGAACTGGCACCGGCTGTTCCCCTGGCAAGAGTTAGCCGCTGAAGCCTATGATCCCCCCGAGCGGCGCGACGCCCTCATCGATATTGATCATGTCAGCATTGACCATGAACCCGGTAATGCTGCTCAGGCGCTGATGTTTCTGGGCTGGCTGGCAAGCCGCCTAGATTGGACTCCCACTCGCTATGTGCAAGAGGGCGGTGACTACGGCATCCGTAAGGTCTACTTTCAAAGCGGTATGGGAGGGCAACCGCACGAAGTTGAGGCTGAGTTGGCCGCTATTCCTGTTGCCGATGTGGGCGAAGTGATTGGCGATCTGATCGGTATTCGACTCACCTCCGATAAAAAAGACGCTGACTGCTGCACCATTCTCTGTTCGGAAACCACGGGCTGTATGCGCATGGAGGCTGGCGGTGGCGCTCAAGCCTGCCGGGTGGAAGAAGTAAGCGCCATTTCTGATCAGCGCGCCGATTTAGTTTTGGGTCAGCAACTGCAGCGCTGGGGTGAAGACGTGCTGTATCAGGAAAGCCTGGCAATGGCCGACCAAATTTTACGTCTGTGTCCTTAAGGATACTCAATTGCTCTGATCAAATATGATCAGCGGTGCCTTGGAAAGCTTAGGATCGGTCTTGCTTCTAAGAAACACAAGTAAACATCCTGCGAGAGAACTGATTGTCGCCATAGGCAGACAATCAGTTCTCTCGCAGGATGATTGAGCGGCGCGGCTGTTCGTTAGGGGTTCAGATCTGTCATTAAGATGACATTGCCTGAGCCCAGTCCCCCCATTCCAAATTGGTGGCGATAGAGGTCGAAGTTTCCCAAAATCGAGAGATTTAAAGAGGCAAACTCAAAATGTCGATGTACCAATGCAAGATATTACTGCGGCATTTATTTCTAAGGCGATCGCACCTCTCTCATGGCTTCAAATTTACAACAGGGTCGCCAAAAGCCTTTGCGCTGCACCAAAAGCTACTCTGCCGCAACTGTCCAGCCTGCTGCATTCCCTGGCGGCCAAGACTACAATAGCTCCACAGCTGAATGGTTACGGCCTATGCCCTCTAGCCTTGGTAAATCCAAATTGCCGTCCAACCTGTGGCGGGCACGACTGTCGCGCCGCATTGTTTTTTTGGGTCTTTCTCAGCATTGTCGTAATCGAAGCCATTATTCTCGTACCGTCGGTAAGGCGGCGTGAGCGCGAACTATTAAATTACTTGCGATCGCTCTCCGCCGCCCAGGCAGAAGGGCTGCTCAGTGCTCAAGTTGTGTAGGCAGCGGGGTTTTCTGCCACGACAGACAGAATTGATAGCAGCCAAATTTACTGCGGGTACGCGAAATATAGAATGCGGCAGGGTGAACATTGCCCGCTGTTCAGAAGCCCTGTTTTCCCAATCAAATTGACTCAAAGATGCTTTTTTCAAACCCCACAAACCTGCTTGGCATTGAATGAGATTTTCAAGAATAAAGACTCCGGTTACAGCGCATTACACTGAGGTTAGTGGCCCCTTACAAACAGTAGATTTGTTTCTGTCGATTCCCTAAGTCGCTATGCACAAGCGGAAATCACGTGGGCTTGCTGCGATCGCTCTTTTGCTATTGGTTGGAGCTGCTAATCTCGGCATAGTTGCTCGACTGTATGGCCAAGGCCAAGGCGGCCAGTCGCTGTTCATCGCCACTCGCGTTTGGATTTTGCTGCTACCGCTGTTGTGGGTATGGCGCATTGAGCGGGGGCGCATTCAGCTTACTCGTCCCCGCTATCGAGAGCTACAGGCCGGATTATGGCTGGGCTTAGGCATGTTCGGAGCAATTTATGGTGGCTATCTATTACTGGGTCAGCGATGGCTTGACCCGACTCTAGTTCAGGCTCGCGCTGAAGCAGTTGGACTTCTCAATCCTTGGTTATTTCTGGCGTTTGCGATTTACTTCACTTTTGGCAATGCTTTAGTGGAGGAATATATCTGGCGTTGGTTTGCCTATCGCCAGTGCGAAATTTTGGTACCCGGTTTCGCGGCAGCGGTGCTGGCAGCAGCCTGCTTCACGCTGCACCATATTGTGGCGCTGCTTGGCTTCACCGGTAGCTGGAGCGTCACCCTTTTAGGGTCGCTGGGAGTTTTTGTCGCCGGGCTAATTTGGTCGGCCTGCTATCTGATTTATCGATCGCTCTGGGCCTGCTACATTAGTCACCTGCTAGCCGACTTAGTAATTGCCATCATCGCTTGGCAGCTTTTATTCGGTTAATCAAGCCCGAAGGGCACAAGCTGCGTTGTCTATCCTTTCACATTCATCACTTCTTTCTTGAACCTCTGCGGGCATCACGATTTACGAAGTAGGGCAATGGTGCTGGCTTTGGCGGCCAGTGACGGCGGATAAATTTGAACAGAAATGGGACGGAAATTCCCACCAATATTGCTCCAAACCAAATACTGGAGCGTAGGTCTGTCAACGAGGCGGACTCAGTGTTGCCAGTCAGGCGAGTGATGACTTCCAAACTGGCGGCGATCGCGTTATTTAAGGCATGTACGGCGATCGCTACCCATAAACTACTGGTGTAGCAGTACAGCAGGGCCATAACCAGGCCAAACATGGTCAGGCCAATGATGTTGCCGTGCAAAATTCCGAAAAGAATTGAGGACAGTAGCACCGCTACGGGCAAATTCCAGCGGGTGCCCCAGCGATGCAGCAAGAATCCACGAAAGAGAAACTCTTCCAAAATTGGAGCCGCGATGACCAATACAAACATCATTGAGAGATTGTATAGCCACGGTATCGCGGTCTCATCGGCTCCTAAAAAGAGCGAATCTTGCAGAGTTATGGTGACAAATTCCGGAAATTGGTAAGACAGCAGCCCATAGGAAATTTGAAATGACCCCAACGAAAATATAAACAGCAGACCCCAGAGTCCAACTAGGGAAGGTAATTTGGGGTGCTGTGGCCATGTCCCCAATAGAGTGGGCAAGTTGATGGCGCGGCGACGATATTGCCAGAGCACCCATAAACTGCAGCCCCCGAACAAGGTCAGATAAAAAATGGGAGAGATTAGCGGATCTGCAAATGCCGCCTCGGGGACGCCGATGGCAACTGCCGCGCCCACGGCCAAGGTTAGTCCCAGCCAGAGCAGAGCAATGATGGCCAATAATTGACGGCATTTGGGAGAAGCAAATCGGCTAGATGAGCTAGAAGCTGTCATCATTTAAATCTCTATGGCGCGTCATCAATTAAAGCCAGAGTGCTTGCGGTATCGGCATTACCGCGCCCGCTCCGCAAACTAAGCTAGGGGCTGAAATGCCTTCCGCATAAGGGCCTGACCGCTAAATAATGACAGACCCTAGTACTTTGATAGCAGGGTTTCAGCTCCCAGCTCATACCAAGTAGGGCGGGTAGGCTCATGCTTATTCCATAAGGCTCTGACCTTAATCGATGATACGCCCCAAACACTGCGATTATCTAGCTAAGCAGCCTGGAGTGAAATGTGCGCGAATTTAGCCGTATTGAAGATCTAGTAATTGAAGACTGACAGGAGTGAACACCGTTGCTGAATTCCAAAACTTGTGGCCGTCATTATCGCAAATCGCATTTGGGTTCGGTCGTTTCTATTTACTACAACCCTCACGCAGCCATACTTTTACTTCTGCCTTTTGCCTTCTACCTTTTGCGATAGATTCATTAGGATAAGATAGCGAATCCTCTGGCTTGGAGATAAATGCCCGAATGATACTGGATGTCCTCGCTCATATGGCTAAATCTGCACCTATGCCTTTAAGCGATCGCACAAATGATCGCCTACCCGCAGCGCATTCGCCATTACCGTGAGCGCTGGCCCCACTGCCGGGCAAGAGGGAAAGAAGCTGCTGTCCACAACGTATAGGTTATCGATGTCGTGGGTGCGGCAGTTGATATCGAGGACTGACTTGGTTGGGTCGGTGCCCATGCGGCAGGTGCCAAGCTGGTAGCCAGCGACGCTAATGGGAGCTTCTCCCCGGGGAAAGATGGTATTGCTTTCAACGCTGTCCACGTCGATTTCTAGCTTTTTGAGCACCTCAATCCATTGGTAAACAAGGCGATCGTGGGCCTCAAAATTGTTGGGCGTAAATTCATATCGCAGCTTGCCCTTCTGCCAGCACACTCGGTTATTGGGATCAGGCAGCATACCGGTTTGCGTCCACCAGCCGATGGAGTGAACCGCCAGCCCTTTGAGGCGCGAGCCGGGCAGAATTTGGGCGAGCACCGACAGCAGCGGCGGCGATTCGGCAAAAATGATGTCCCGCAGCAGACCACCGCTGTTTTCAACGTGGCCCATGGGATAGTCATAATCTTTGTTGCCCCAATAAAAGTCGTTGACGCTGACGCTGCGGGGAAATTCGCCCGAGTTCGT
>JBCCJU010000090.1:0-23125 GCA_039027715.1 Cyanobacteria bacterium P01_C01_bin.120 | reverse complement strand
AGCGAGTCTTTGGGAGATTCAGATCAAACTTCAGCTTGGCAAGCTAGCACTTAGCGGCAATTTGACCGACTTGGTGCAACAACAGCAGGCTGAAAACGGCTTCGTCCTTTTGCCAATTGAGCTGTCGCATATCGTTACCCTAGAGCAACTGCCGCCACACCATCGAGGCCCGTTCGATCGCCTGTTGATTGCCCAAAGTCGAGTTAAGTCGGCAGCGATTGTGAGCCGCGATCGCATCTTTCACCGTTATGACTGTCAAGTTGTTTGGTAGTGGGTGAGTTTCCGGCTTAGGCATTTGGTCCCGGCGGTTCTGTGTACTGGCAAAAGATGTCCAGCCCCACTTTGGCGACATATAGCACCACCAATGCCGCCACCGCTGGACTAATGACAAACGGTAGCGCCACCTGCTCCACCAGGTAAATGATCGCCCCGGTCAGCAGCGTCGCCTGATTCGGCTTCTCCAAATAGGCCCGAATGCGCCCCCGAAAGCCCTCATCACTGCATAACTCCTGCCGCAGCACATCCCGCGTCACCGCCCATAGCGACGGCTGGCCAAATTCTGCCGGGGCACCATAGGTTTCCACCAGCATGTCTTCCAACGTTGCCTCAAGCTGTCCCTGATGCTGGATAAGTTTCTCCACCCCGGACTGGGCCGGAGCATAGGCTTGCAGTTGGAACTGTAACTGACTCAGTTCAGCAGAGGTTAATTCCATAGGGTGTCGATGGGCATATTCTCTGCTGAGTATACGCCGACAGTCGGGCTGTGGAATGGGCGAGCCAGGCCTTTAGTCGCCGCCCCAATTTATTCAGGCGCCAACTCCGATTCTTGCTCATCTACCTCACCGGAAAGCGTCCCGAGTTCGCGGTTGAGAGCGTCTAAATCATTCAGAATATCGTCCACATCAACCTGCGGCTGTTGATTGACCGTTTGCACTAGCGTGTCCAAACAGGCTTCCAACGCCGCCGCAAACTCATATCGGGTGACCAGCGCTTCCCCGCGAAAAGTGCCGTCAGGATAGCCTGCCAGGCAGCCGTATTCCACAGCCAGATTGTTGACTGCCGTGTAGGCCCAGTGGTTGACCGACACGTCAGTAAAATCGCCAGCCGGAAACAGTTGACTCAGAGATTGCCCAGTGCTGGCGGGGGCTGCCGGTAGGGCAGTCGCCAGGGGAGGCAGGGCCAGAGCGGCCATGGACGAAGAGGATGTTACCGATTCGTTGGCGATCGCCAACGGGGCGCTCACCCCTACCCCGCATATCGTTAGGGCAACTGCCATCAGTGTTCTCTGCATGGATTCACCTCAATATCAGAAGGAAACCGGATCGCTAGGACAACCAAGATCGGCTTCAGCCAGCCACATAAGTTGAGGCCTTTAGCTTAGCGAAATTTCTCCGCCAACCCTGCCATCATTTCATGACAGTGAGAATGACGCCAATAGGAATGGTAATATGCGGGGCGCTAGACCAGATAGAAGGCCGCGCTGGAATAATGGGAGGATTTGTATGGGCAAAACGTTTCGGGTGTCCGTACCGGCGACGACAGCCAATATTGGACCGGGGTTTGACTGCCTGGGCGCGGCGCTGACTCGCTACAACGTGTTCACGTTTGCGCCGCTGGCCGCTGGCAGTGCGTTAATTGTTGACGTTGCTGGCCCTGATGGCGATCGCATCACCACCGATGCGACTAATTTAGCCTATGTGGCGTTCCAAGCATTTTTCCAACACTTGGGAAAACCCACTCCGGCAGTGCGCCTGCACATCGAGCTAGATGTGCCGCTGGCAAGGGGGTTAGGCAGTTCGTCAACGGCGATTATTGGCGGGCTTCTGGGGGCGAATGCGATCGCGGGTGAGGCTTTAGATACAGCTGCTCTGGCAGAGCTGGCCACCGCGATTGAGGGGCATCCCGACAATGTGGTGCCCGCTTTATTAGGGGGCTGTCGGCTGGCGACGGTAGACGAGCGCGGCACCCCGGTCATTTGTCCAATCACTTGGCACTCCGACATTGTGCCCATCGTAGCGGTACCGGCGTTTGAGATTGCCACAGCCACAGCCCGAAAAGTTTTGCCCCCGCACTATTCTCGTTCGGATGCGGTGTACACCCTGGGCCATCTGGGGCTGCTGCTGCAGGGATTGGCCACCGGCAATGGCGACTGGTTGCGCACCGCGATTGGCGATCGCATCCACGAGCCCTATCGCAAAGCTTTGATTAGCGGCTATGACGCTGTGACGGCAGCGGCGCAAACTGCCGGCGCCTATGGCGTGACCATCAGCGGGGCCGGGCCGACCCTGTTGGCGCTGGGCAGCCCCGAGCGCGCCGAGGCGATCGCCCAGGCAATGCGGCAAACCTGGCAGCAAAGCGGCGTTGACGTAGTGGCCGCGCAGCCCCTAGCCATTGACCATCAGGGTGCGATCGTCACCGCCATCGACTAATTTGGAGGGGCGACAAAAACATGAGAGCCTAAACCCACGGCATTTTGGGCACAGCATCATGGCATCGCAATGGGAACGGCTACTGAAAAATGAGGGCCGCTGGGTGGGCTCTTTTACCCGTCTTTCACCACAGGGAAAATGGCTGTCTGATACGCCCACCGTGGTCGAGCTGCAGTCCGCCGATCAGGGTAGCCTGATGCGACAAACCACCACCAAATATCCGCCGGATGCGGCGCCCCAGGAAACGGTTTTGCAGTACCGCACATTGGCCAAAAGCGTGCTGTTTCTGGAAAATGGCGCCTTTTCCCAAGGGTCGATTCAGTGGGGGCCATTTTCAGAGTTTGGCGCTGAACTGGGTCTGATTGCCGCGCCTCATCGACTGCGCCTGGTGCAGCTTTTCAATAAAGAGCGACAGTTGCATCAGCTCACGCTAATTCGCGAACATTTGGAGGGGCAGTCGGTGTCGGCCCGGCCCCCACTGACGGTGGAAGATCTGCTGGGCACTTGGCAGGGCCAGGCAACTACGGTCTATCCCGATCTGCAGCCTGATCGCCATACGAACAGCCGCCTAGACATTGCTCGCCAGGGCGACACCCTAGAGCAAACGCTGCATCTAGCCGTCGGTTCACTGCCCATCCAGTCCCAGGGCACCATCAGCGACAACCAAATTTTATTTACCAGCGGCAAACAAACGGTACAGGTGCTGCTACTGCCCGATGGTGCCTCTGCCACCTGCCCGATCGCGATCGCCCCGCAACAGCCCTTGTTTCTGGAAGTGGGCTGGCTACTCTCCCCCGGGCACCGCCAGCGACTGATTCGGCAATATTCTGCCCAGGGAGCCTGGATAAGTTTAACGTTGGTGGATGAGAAGAAGACATAGTCAAATGCCCTTCTTCGCGATCGAGAGAAACAGGAAGGCCAGAGCATTTTCAACCATGTCAGCTTTTCCAGCGCCGCATTGCCGCATTTCTTATCTCTGCCCACGCGGTTGCCATTGGCCTCAGGATTCGGCTTTGCTCGCGGGGATTGTCCCCGGCCATGGGCCGACGGCGCTGTCAATTTGGCTAAATTGAGCCGTCAGCGGTTTTGCTCAATCTGCTGCAGCCGGCGATTAGAAAACAATTGGCGGCAGATGCGCGTCGCCTTTGAGCTCGCTTTCGCGCCGAAGTTCGGCTCCGCGAGCATGAATTTCGGCCACGCTTTGCACTCCCACCAAACGCATGGCCCGATCTAAGTCAGACTGCAAAATCTCAAACGCTCGGGTCAATCCAGCGTGTCCCCCAGCCCCGACGCCGGCGGCTGTCACGCGGCCAATGCCAACCGCTTTTAAGCCATAAGATAGCGCAATCAAAATATCAGTGCCGTTCCGAATGCCGCCATCCATCATAAAGTCGAGCTGAGTGTCACCGACGAGGGGCATTTCCTGGGCGACAATGTGCAGGGTGGGCGGCACTCGATCCTGCTGTCGGCCTCCATGATTGGACCAAATCACCCCTGAAGCCCCCATCTCTTCTGCTTTTCGAGCATCGTGAGCACAGTGTACGCCTTTAACAATCAGTGGCTTATCGTTTCCCCAAGCTTCTTTAACCCATTTCAAATCGTCCCAAGTGACAGCTGATGCTCCCAACTGGGCGCCAATGTCAGCATAGGGCATGGGCTGCCCCGCCTTATCAAGCACGTTGACAAACTGCATCAGGCCGCCGTCTTGAAAATAGTCGGCTAGCCACGGCAAGCGCGGCAGCATTTGCGGCGCCAATGTCAGCTTACGAGCCGCTAGCGCTAAACGCTCTGGCAGGCTCAATCCCTTAAACGGACCAATCGTCTGCATGGGTTTCATCTTGGCATGCAGAGCTCGCAGCCCCGACACGCCGGTATCGATAGTCAAAATCAGAGCGGTGAAGCCGGCCTTTTTGGCTCGTTCGATGCTTCTCAAAGCGGTTTCACGCCCCCCACAGAGGTAAAGCTGATACCAGCAGCAGCCCATGGAGGCCTTGGCCACTTCTTCCATGCGGGTCCCTGAGAGAGTAGATTGACCCATGACGGTGCCAAATTCTCCAGCTACCCGCGAGGCGATCGCATCCGCTTTGGGATAGAGGGTGCGCAAACTGCCCACCGGAGAGATATACCAGGGCACCTCTAGGCGATGGCCGACTGTCGTTGTGCTGAGGTCCAGGTCAGAAAACTTTAGGGCGCCATAAGCAGTGGTCATGGCCTGCTGAAACGCTCGAACATTGGCCCGTGACGTTGTCTCGCTGTCCGCCCCACCCCGAAAATATTCGGACACGACCGGCGGGACTCGGTCCATCATTAGATTCCAGAGGTCGGCTGTGGTTAAGGCGTCAGCAATTTGTTGGCGTTGTCTGATCATGGTCGCTCTAGCTCCTTCCTTGGATTAATCGGACTTACGCAAAAGCCCGTAATTTCCCCAAATCTAGGGGACGTTGAATCCAATTTTCTTACATTTGGGAAGCAAAGGGCCAGAATCGGATTCAACTGCGTCAGTCCTGATTAAGAAACTTACCGCTGAGTTTTAGTGCACCAGTAAATCGAATGACTTGTCAACACTCTGCTTTCAATGATCACCCTTTAGGTCAATTGATGTCAGTAAACATGGGCAGGTTACTTGAGCGGTAGTTGAGGAACTTTCCACAGCCCTACCGAAGACAACAAACCAGTTTTCCCGAGGGATTACTTATCCATGGGCGCAGACTCTAGGATTGAATGGCCTCTTGAAAGGCCATAACGGCATCAATTTGATGGTGGGGCGGCACGTGCTGGCCAGCAGTGGGAAATCTAGCTTTGGCAGCAGTTCGCTGACATCGATAAGCTTGTAGCCGCGCGATCGCAGGCCATAAATTTTGAAGCGCCCCGCTTGCCACTGCCAAACTTTCGCAACGCTCAAGCCTCGAGACTGCACCGTTCACTTCTTTCGAGAAATAGCCAATAACTGATGGCATAGGATTCTGAGGTTCGAGCCCATGGCGCGGCAGCAATTCGGCTCAAACAAATGCGTTATTAGAGCGGCAGGGCGATCGCATCACCAGTGCCAAAGTCGGTAAATTGTCTTACTTCCGGTTCATGAAAGGCCAGCACAATATCCTGTCTAGGAACGCCTAGTTCTACTAACTGGTTGGCAATTCCTATTTCAGTACCGTCATGTTGAATCCAGATCTTGCCCGCTTTAATATCGAGATGAAGAATACAGCCAAACTGACGTTTATGACCGCGCCATCCTACGTGGAGCAATTGATAATGATCTTGGTCTACATCAAATAGCGTTTGTACCTCGTACTCGGTTCCATGCTGTTGTCCTTGCCCCTGCCTTGCCCGCTCTGAAAGGAGCTGTTGAATATAGCGTCTATATTGCTCTACAGCCATTGTGCGATCGCCTCCTGCTTGACATCATAGACGAGTAGACGTAACTGATATCGCTCAACCGCAGATACGATGAAACGACGTTGAAAAAAACTTTCATAAATTCCCGAGCGAACAGCCAAATATAATTCGCGATCAGGATCAACGATGGATAAGGCATCTCGGTAGTTAAGAAATTGGCCCAGGGCAGTGTGGAAGTCAGAGACATTTGACGGGCTAAGAAAGCTTTTGATTTCCACGGCAATTTTGCGGTCTTCGGACTCAGCCGCAATTAATCTCTCAGCGGCCAGATCGATCTCAAAATCAACATCATCGACTTTGATTTCATAGGGATCAGCAGTGATTTTCCATGCCGCTTTTTCTAAAGCAACACGCACTACTTCATGAAATCGGTCTCTGACCATAACAGCACTTGCCAACTCTCTATGTGCCTTGCTTTCCAGTATATTTACCCCTCCCTGAATCGAGCCAAGATCACGGCGTCAGCGCCCAGGGTATCGTTTTGAAAGACGGCATTGCAGTACTTTTGGCGAGAAGATGGGGCGATGAAACGATGGCAATTTTAGATTAGCCAGGAGTAGCCCTTTTACCAACATCGGAGCGCGGCGTCCTGATGGGTAACTAAGCGTCTACAAGCTGCTCGCGATCGCGCTCTGGGGTGGAGCAACGACACATTGCTTTTTCAAATCCCAACGTGTCGGCACGCGGGGCAAGCAGTCTACATTCCACATTCTGCATTGGGGATATCTACAGCATTGGGGATACCTATAACGACAGCTAAATCAGGCAATTTTTTACCCAGCGCGATCGCTCCAGTCGGCATCAGACTCGGCCTCAGTGCTTTACATCAGCAACAAAAATTGTGAACATCAGGTCAAAATCTTCACCGGAAAATATTGACAAATTGAACTTTTTCTCAACGATTTGATACCTTTTCAAGATTTTTGAGCACAATAGCAGCAGGCGCAAGAGAAAACGTCATATAACGTGGGTACTATAAGCCGGCGGATTTGCCGAATTAGGGGCAGCTATATTCATGGGTCAGTTGAATAACGCACCGAGCAACCCCAATGACGAGGGCAAGGCAGCCCGCGAGGCGCTCCGCAAAGTGTCTCAAGACCTGAGGGCTCTGCGCGATGAGCTTTCCGGTCAGTTGAACCAGGACATTACTCGGCTGCAGGGCACAAAGCATCGCCTGCTGAATGACATCGAAATTTTAGAAGAAGAATATCAGTCGCTCAAAGGCCAGGTTGATGTTCTTAAAGAGCAGCACAGCACCGAGTTGAGTCGCCAGCAGTTGGCTCAGCAACAGCTCTGGGCAAAAAAATTGGCGCAGGCCTTAGCGACGCATTTACAAAGTCGGCTGACCCAAGATATTTACAGCGGCGCCGCCATTGGCGGGGCGACTAATTCTGATGGCTCTCTACAAAATGCCTATCAGCTATTGTCGTCACTGGATGCCAGTTTGAACGACACCCTGCATTCCCTGCAGCAGGATCTCAATAGCTACCAAAGCTCTCTGTCTCAGCAAATTAGCCGCATGCACAGTATGGAGCAGCAGGGCGAAGCGATTCTGGAGGCGCTGGTTAGTCGTCTGAGCCTACAGTTGCAGACGCAGGTGGCTCGACCCCAATCGGTAGGGGCGATCGCTAACGGCAATGGCGGCAGTAATGGTCAAGCGCTGCATGGCTACCGGCAGGCACCGCCATACCCTGTCCACAGCAGCAATGGACCCGGAGCTGCTGCCTTGCCCTATCACCAGGCGCCGGCTCCTGCGCCGGCAACTACTAGGGAGGCTGCTCCGACCAAGACTGGCCGACCAAAGTCCACATCGGGCAAGGCCAGCAGTTCTACCTCGGCGTTTCAAACTGGGCTGCTGCTGATCGTTTTGTCGACTCTGGCGCTGTCGTTTCACAACGTTATGGTGGGCCTGATTGGCTACGGCGGCAATATTTTTGGACAGCTTCCTATTCAGGGCATTTTTCCGCTGAACATTCCCAATTCACTCATGCTGCTGTGGATCAGGATGTTAGTGGTATTGCCACTCATCGCCATCGTCGCTCAAAATATCTATCCCAAGGTCTGGGCCGATATCCGTAAGTTTTTGGGCCAGCAGGATAAGCGGCCGCTGCTGCCGGTGGTTGCTAGCGGTGGCTTCTTGTTTATGTCGCAGGTGCTGATTTATAAAGCGATTTCTGACATCGGACCAGGGGTAGCGGTGACGCTGCTGTTTATGTATCCGCTGATTGCCGTGCCGTTGGCGTGGTTTTTGTTTGGCGATCGCCCTTCTCCACTGCGGGGATTGGTCATGTTTACCATCACTATCGGCATCGTCTTTACGGCTTTGCCGCGCATCAGTGTTGATCTGTCTAACTTGTCCACCGGTGAGGTTTCACCCTGGGGCGTGGTTGCTGGCTTACTATCAAGCGCGGCGTTTGCCATGTATCTGGTGTCGATGCAGATTAGCTTTCGTAAGCTACATCCGGTACCGGTAACTTTGGTGCAGTTCACCACTATTTTTGTCCTAACCAGTCTGATTTTAATTGGCGGCTCTTTCTTCGGCTTAGAAACCGGCGAGCCCAGCAGCTATCCCAAACTTTATCTAGCTGGAGTTTTGCTCGGCGTCTTGACGCTATTGGGTTACTTGTTCAATAACTTTGGGGTACGCCTGATGGGCGCTGCCCAGGCGTCTATTGTGGCTTCCAGTGGGCCAGTGTTGACGGCAATTTTGGCTTATCTTATCACCCCCGGTCCCAAGTCAGCGCTGCAGCTGATTCAGTGGATTGGGGTGATTTTAGTGACCTTGGGCGTATTGGCATTGAGCCTAGAGCGACTGAGCAAAAAGCCAAAAACGCCGAAGCAAGTAAAGGCTTAGATATTGCTAGCTGCAATGGGCGTAGACAATGGCTTTGCCGTCCTTCAAAGACTGGCGATCGCTTAGCCTAAAAAGGCACTTGAGAAGTAATTTCAAGCGTTTGGTTCGTTGTGGGATGGGTCAGACGGATGGCGCGGGCATGAAGATGCAGCCGCGGTGCTGGGTCCTCCGTGTTATTGTCAGCGCCGTAAAGAGGGTCACCAAGAATGGGGGAGTCGAGTCCTTGGGGATGAGCCGCATGTACCCGCAGCTGATGGGTACGCCCCGTGTGGGGAATAAAGCGGAGACGCGGGCGATCGCTGGCAGCCAGCAACTCATAGGTCGTCTGACTGGGCTTGCCATATTGATAGTGCACGCAGGTTTTGGGGCGATCGCGGGGGTCGCGCCAAAGCGGCAGCTCAATCAGGCCGCGGGCAGCGACAATCGGGCGGCTCAGCACTGCCTCGTAGGTTTTTTGCACCTGCCGCTGAGCAAACTGTTGGTGCAAAGCGCGATGGGCCGCTGCCGTTTTCGCCACGACGAGAATGCCGGAAGTTCCCTGATCAATGCGATGCACTGCCGCCAGATATTGCTCGTGGGGTCGCTGTCCCCGCAGCCGACTGACCACACTGTCTTGCAAATTGCTCGTGCGTCCGGGGACAGACAGCAGTCCTGAAGGCTTATCAATCACCAGTAATGCTTCATCTTCGTACAGCACGGATACAGGCGATCGCGGTCCGGCCTCAGTCAGTATTGTTGCCGATAGGCCGGATAGTAAAAAGCCCATAATAGGCTGACAGCGATCTTTACAGGCCCCATAAAATTGGCCTGGCTGCTTATCTGTGGTGGCAGGTCCCCACCAAAATTCGGCTAAGGCCAGCGGCTTGAATTGATGCGTTGCGGCATAGTGCAGCAGCTTGGGAGCGGCGCAGTCTCCGGTACCGGTCGGTAGGCCGGTGGGCCATAGACTCTGCAGAGCCGCCGTCTCACCAGCAAAATTGGTGAGGGCGTAGGCCGTATGCATTTGCGCCTGCAACTGACGTGAGAGGTCTCGGCGCTGACGCTTGAGCGCCGTAATTTGGGCATCAGCGTCGGCGACTGCCTGCCGCAAGGGAAAAAGTGCTTGGTCGCGCTGACGTTTGAGGCGTCGGCGATCGCCCCCGTCTTGTTGGCTTTGATGCATCAGCGTGTCCAAAACCTGCTGTAAATTACTGCCCGTCAGCGTCACAGTGTATTGCTGGCGCAGGCGATCGCGTTCCTGTTTACGCTGCCGATGCTTCACGGTCAAGGCATTGAGCTGGTCTTGAAAGGTTTTTTCTTGCTCTGCTAACAGGGCTCGCTCAGGCAATTGCTGCAGCCCTATCAAAGCTTGCTTGATTTGCTCAAGCTGCTGCAGCGTCTGTATTTCCAGCAGTGAAACCTGGGCTCGCCCAGGAATCGGCGGCACCCAGCCCGCTAAGTCGCTCTGGCCATTGAGCAGTCCCGAAAAGGCTTTAAGCACCACCGGCTCGCCAGCGGGCGTCTGAGCCAGCAATACGCCATACATTTTGCCTTCCTGCTGGTAGCGATCGGCTGCGGCCAACTGCTGCATTAGCCTCCGAGCGATCGCCTCGGCAGCTTTTGTCCGGGGCAGTCGCCAGCGTTGTCGAGTTCGGGGACAGTCGCCCTCATACCAGTAGTCAGGAGCCGTTGCCGGGCGATCGCGCTCCAAAAACGCCGTCAGGGGATGCCGTAAATCCATCGCCGGCTACAGCACATTTGCCTGGTAAGGGGCAAACAGCGAAACCTCACCCTTCGCCACGGTGATCACCGTCTTAACGCCGCCTCGCCGGGTAAAGTCGCCAATCACTCGCAGGCCAATCGGCGCCAGCTCCTGCCAAAGGCGATCAGTGATGGTGTTGGTGACGACTTCATGGCTAATTCGCTGATTCCGAAACGAATTTATATAGAGTTTGAAGGCCTTAAGTTCCACAACCCAGTCACCGGGCTGGTAATCTACCACGATGGTGCCAAAATCTGGATAGCCTGACCGGGGACACAAGGCCGTAAATTCAGGATGCTCTAGATGAATGGTGTAAGCGTTTTCTGTCCGGTTTGGCCACTTTTCTAGAGGACCGGTGGCGGCCTGGGCAATCGCGCGATCGCCGTACTGCCAGTCAGATTCAACTATCCCTGCATGGACAGGATTGTTATCGACAGATGGAGAAGATGTCATATCAAAAAAGAGCTTTGGGGCCATCGTTGACCAGAAATTGTAAACTTTAGACTGGCGATACCGGCTGGCAGCCTAAACCGGCGCCCATCACTGCGCTTATTTTACAGGTGCCATTGGTCGCCAAAACCTTAATTAATCAGCCCTTGACTAGGACTGCGAAGGCACACTTACTGTTGACTCTCTTCCAACTGAGCCAAGACGCGATCGCGAAATTCGGGGTCGGTATTGGCCAATCCCAAAAGTTGAAAATAGTCTCGTTGGGACAGGCCTGCTCCTTGAATTAAATTGAACGCTTCAGCCTCAATGGCCCGCTGTAGCTGAGAGGATTCCGCTTCCGTTTGAGTACGCTGCAGCTCTTCGGTGCGCTGATCAATCAGCTCCACAACGCTGAGGTAGGCCGATACGAACTGGTCAACCTTTTCGGATGGAATATCTGTGGCATTTAGTTCGGTGGCGGCTGCCGCTGGCGGGGGGCTGCTGGCTTCAGGGGCTTCGTCAGCCCAGGCGAGCTCTCCGCCAAAGGCCAAGCCAATAGCGATGACCAGCAGCATCACTCCTTGGAAAATACAGTGCCGCCATCGGTTACGCGGCCCGGCTGACTGGGCGATCGCCATGCTTAAATTTCCTCAGTTAGTTTGGGTGCCTGCGGCGGGCGACTGTCGTCATCAACCGTCAAAGTCGAGCCTATTGGCTAGCGATATCTTCAATATCGAGGTAGTAGCGGGGATTCACCGGCCGCCCATTGCGATGTACTTCATAATGCAAATGCGGTCCGGAGGAGCGACCCGTAGAGCCCAACTCGCCAATCAAGTCCCCTCGGTCTATGCGATCGCCCGCCTGCACGGTGATGTCAGACAGATGAGCGTAAAGCGTTTCATAACTGTATCCGTGGTCAATCACCACATGTTTGCCATAGCCTCCAGAATGCTCAGCTTTGACCACAACGCCGTTAGCCGTCGCATAAATTGGCGTGCCCATAGGGCCGCGAAAATCAATGCCGCTGTGCATCTCATAGCGAAACCCACCAAAGGGATTGCGCCTCAGCCCAAACTCGGATGACACTTCCAAATCGCGCTTAAGCGGTTTGGCGTTCGGTAAAGCAGCGGCTTGCGCCGCCTCTTCGGCCAGGGTACTTTCCAATGCCGGCCGCACCTGCACCTGCAATTTCGTATCAATTTGAGGCATGCGGAATTTTGCCACAGCAAAGAGATCGGCAGCATCAACTGCAAGGCCTACTCCCCCTTGCGACTCTTCTACTGAGGATGGGGATTGAGAGCGATCGCCGCTGGTTTGAGATAAACCAGCTCGTTCGCGCAGATCTTCTACCTCAGAATCCAGTGTTTCCAGCTCCACCAAGACTTCATTGGCGGTTTCAGTCAAGGTTTCGTTTTCCTGAACCAGTTGCTCATTATGTCCCAGCAGTTGGGTCACCCAAACCACTGGAATCGTCGCCAGCAGCAACCCAAACAGAACAATTGGGAAAGGTCGGAGAGTAATCGCAGTCGGCGTTTCACCACTTCGCGTTACGAGAACGGTGTAGGGCCTTGGCAATCGAAATCGCATGGGTTTTTCCAGGGAACAAACAGAAAACTCAGGAGTTTTCTCACAATTCATCAAAGGATTATACGGGGATCATTGAAAACAAGCAATTTCCCAGCCTCAATTTACCGCCAGGGCAATGCTGCGGCGATCGCCCCAAAGTGGTCAAACCCCTTACACTGTAGAAAAGACATCACATTGCTGCGGTTATGTTTACAACTTGGCTAGATAACAATAGTTGGCTTTGGGAAATTGCCGACCAAAATATTCTTGTCGATCCCTGGTTAATTGGCTCACTCACGTTCAGCAATGCCGGCTGGCTGTTTAAGGGCGAAAAACGTCACCCTCAGCCCTTGCCCAGCGACGTCAGCTTTATCTTGCTGAGCCAAGGACTCGAAGATCACGCCCATCCCGAAACGCTGCAGGCCCTGGATAAGTCGATTCCAGTGGTGGGATCACCCAGCGCGGCTGAAGCGGTGCGCAATTTCGGCTTCAGCGATGTGACGATAATCAACCATGGTGAGTCGGTCACCCGTGGTGACGTGACAATTAAGGCCGTTTTGGGAGCTCCCATTGGGCCCACTCGACGGGAAAACGGCTATGTCGTTACGGATAACGCCACGGGTCTAAAACTGTTTTATGAGCCCCATGGCTTCCATGAAGACACGCTGCAGGTAGAGGCGCCCGTTGATGTAGTCTTAACTCCCATGGTGACGCTATCGTTGCCTCTAGTCGGCCCGATTATTCGGGGACTTAAAAGTGCTGATGAGCTGGCGGATTGGCTGCAGCCCCAGGTAATGCTGCCGACGACCGATGCCGCCGATACTGAATACGAAGGGTTTTTAGTATCGATTCTGAAGGCTTCCGGAAGCGCGGACAAAGTTCGTCAGCGCTTGGCAGCCCAAGGGCGGAATATTCAAGTTCTAGAACCGCGGGTCGGCGATCGCTTGGAGCTGCCCCTGACGCCCCGCTCAACCGCAGCGGTCAGTTAGCGACATCCCAACGAATCGCGGGTGGCAATGCCGGTTTGGGGGTTAGTTCCAGTAGCGACGGCGCATAAATTACGAATTTGCGCGCCGTCGAGCAGGGCCCCCGAAAAATCGGCCCCCGTGATATCGGCACCATCAAACGTCGAGCGCAGCATGATGGTGTCTACCAAAACGGCATCCGACAGATCGGCATTGGTGAAATCCGTCGTGTCTAGCATGCCCGTTGAAAAATCGACGCCGTGAAAGTTGGTTTTTCTAGCTACCGAGGCACTGAAAATGGCTCCCCGGGCATCGGCACCAGTGAAATCTGCCTCCGATAGATTAGCGTTAGAAAACTCCGCCGCCTGAATTTCCCAACCGCGAAAGTCGCGACCGCGCAGCTCCGCATTACTGAACGACAGGGGCGGCGCATAATCTTGAGCACTGACGGGCGCTGGCAGCCCCAGCCAGCTCACCACACATGCGATACCAATCAGCAGGTACTTTATAAAGGTCGTCATTTTCCTAAATCTCAATCAGCTTTTTCAGCAGCAGACTCGTCAACCAGTCAAGAATTTAACGAGGGGCGCGTTATCAATCAGGGCTAAAAACCCAGGGAACAGATAGTCTGGTGTTTGCCTTAATGTAATAGCAATAGGGCTTTTCCCGCAGATTCAGTCATTCTTGCTGTGGCGAGAAAAGATATAAACCCGCTGGGTTTGCAAGCTGCCCTGCAGTTCAGACGGATAGCTCATATTCTGTCCTGGAGCAACCGAAAAGTGCTGCCGACTTAGCCCGACTTGCAGATGACTAACTGGATCAGCCCCGTTGGAGAGCAGTATTTCCAACTGCTCCATCTGCGGCCACTGCACCAGTTCGTCTAATACTTTGCCAACCGATGGCCAAAGCTCAGAAGACTTCTGGTTGTACCACCCCGGCTCGACGGCTTGGGGAGTTTCTAGTCCCAAATTGATGATGAGCCGACCGGGACCAAACAAAGCTACCGCGATTGACCTCACTTCTTCCTGCACAAATAATCCTTGATGCTGGGCTAGCTGCCGAATTTTTTCCAACTGCTCATACTTGGTTGAAATAGCTGAAATCCCCTCCAGAGTTTGAATCGCGATCGTCACTAAATAGGTCTGCAGCAACATGTGACCCAGTTTTTGGGCCTTCGTCTCTAAATAGTGAGAGTTATAGGGCGTCGTCTCCACAATTAGCGGTACGCGATCAACCATTTCTAAACCGTAGCCTTTAAGACCAGCGATTTTGCGGGGATTGTTGGTAATTAAGCAAAACTGCCGCACGCCAATGTCATTTAAAATTTGGGCGCCAACCCCATAATTACGCTGATCAACCGGCAGCCCCAGCTTTTCATTCGCCTCGACCGTATCTAGCCCCATATCCTGTAAAGAATAGGCTTTGAGCTTATTAACCAGACCAATGCCGCGCCCTTCTTGCCGCAGATAAACCACCACTCCACGACCAGCAGTATCGATCATCTTGAGGGCCGCCTGTAGCTGCATCCGGCAGTCGCAGCGCAGGGAGCCAAATGAATCCCCCGTCAAGCATTCGGAATGCACTCGCACCATGGTCGGGCGGTCAGCAAAGGTGGTGGGGTCCCCCTTCACCATAGCCACGTGTTCGGAATTATCCATCAGATTGCGATAGGCATAAATCTTGAAATGGCCAAACTGAGTCGGCAGATTAGCGATCGCCTCACGTTCAACAAACCGCTCATGCTCTAATCGATAGCTGATTAAGTCAGCAATGCTAATAAGTTTAAGGTTATGGATTTTGGCATAGTCCACCAGCTCAGGCAGTCGAGCCATGGAGCCATCAGGATTTTGAATTTCGCAAATTACTCCGGCCGGATAAAGCCCCGCCAGCCGAGCCAAATCGACTCCCGCTTCCGTATGTCCAGCCCGTTTCAGGACGCCGCCTTCTTTGGCCCGCAGTGGAAAAATATGTCCTGGACGTCGCAAATCTTGGGGCTGAGCTTTGGGATTCAGCGCGACTTGAATGGTGCGAGCGCGATCGTCTGCCGAAATACCTGTCGTCACCCCCCAATTTAAGGCAGCGTCAATGCTAACGGTGAAAGCGGTTTGTTCATTCTCATCCTCGAAGGAACTCTGCGTCACCATCAGCGGCAATTCCAGCTCATCCAGCCGCTCGCCAGTCATGGCCAGACAAATCAGCCCCCGCGCCTCAACGGCCATAAAGTTGACCATGTCGGGCGTGGCAAATTGGGCAGCACAAATGACATCGCCCTCATTTTCTCGATTTTCGTCATCTACTACTACAATCGCTCGTCCAGCAGCTAAGTCATGGAGGGCAGCTTCAATACTATCGAACGCAAACTTTATGGCGCTTGGGTCGGCGAGCTCAGGTTGCGAAACGCCAGCTGGCGTCTCGTCCTTAATATTGGCCACAGATTTCTATTTCACTCATTCAACTCCAATATTTATCTTAATGCGCCTATTCCACCTCAAGATGGATCTCGCGATTTAACTCCAGGTACACTCTAAACAATATTTATTGATAAGAGGCCTCAAATCTACTAGTTTTGAAGGGGATTCTGGCGTATCCACATCAGAAGGGTATTTACAGGTGCACGAAGCCAAAGAAAACAGTAATTTATGGTTTTCGAAGGAAACGTTTTACACCGCTTCGGGGATAAATAGATTATTTGTTTTTTATCTCAACCGATTCTGAATATCGACGATCTAAAAATCACTCAGTATTAAAACTGCGGTTTTGGACGTATTGGTATATTTTTGTCCGGTATGCCGACTCAGATTGGTTGTCTGTGAAGCCATTTCCCGCATCCAGAATTCAGATAAAGTATCAGCCTTATCTAAGCTGAATAGCTGGCAAATAAGTTACTGTGCAAATATTCTAAGGTAGATAGGCGCTCCCAAATCCATTCCAGTTTGGCATACAGTTTTGACACCAAATGGAGTTAGGGATGTCGCCTCACGACCAGCCTCAGTCTCTGACATTCCTTTCCCTGCTGCTATGCTACGTTCCCGTCGCTCCGACCCTGACACTAAGCTTGAAACGTTGAAGCTGGTCATTTATTTAGTGCCAATCTTTGGCTTCTTTCCTGCATTGTGGAGTCTGTACTTAAGGCAGGGATCAAAACGCGAGCAGACTGTGAGTAAAACGGCAGTGACGTTGGCAATGGCCTGGGTTGCGATGTATGTGTTGACAGCGGCCGGCAGCCAGGTGTCAGATACGGCGGCGATGCGCTTATTAATTACCAGTCTTTTGGCAACAACTGGCTATTTTGTGACTAACTTGTGGCTGATGGTGCGATTGCTGCAGGGGAACTCGGTGCGGCTACCAGGAATTAGCAAGCTGGGCGATCGCCTGCCCTGAAGCCATCTTTAATGACCCAGCCAACCGTCAGATGAGCATGTTCTCAGCTTCAGACTATGGTAAACAGCTACGACAACGTTCGTTCTCATCGCATTTTGTATTTATGTTGGTGATGCGCAAAAAAATCTGGCAATTTTTATTTTCGTCACTACAATACGGAGGATTTGTGGCAGCGCGAGGAGATATTGGTGTTGCGATCGCAAAAAGCTGCTACTATTTCAGCCACTCGACTACCCAGTCTGGAATATAGCGATTAGTCAGCCATCAAAATCGACTATGATTAATGCAATTGTACTGATTTGACGGTGTTTGATTGTTGCCCATTTACCGCTTTTAAGTCATCGCCCGACCCTATGGGCTGACTGCTTTGACCAACCCCTGTGGTTTGAGGTTCCTTGTGCCTAGCAAAAAATCTTATCGACCAATCCGTCATTACCAGCCCCATCCCTCGGCGAAAAAGTCTCGTCGCTTTCGCGTTCCCAAATGGTTAGGAATTGGCGTCGCCTTGATTGGGGTGGCAACGGCATCGGCGGTGGGCGGTGCCTTTTTGGCAGTTTCGCTCAACAGTAAGCCACTGCTGCACGATAGTCTGACTGAGGAAGAATCCGCTTTTTTCAATCAAGATGAACCCATTACCGAAGGCAACAGCCTGCAGGTGCCCCAGCTGACGCGCCCCGTCAATATTCTGGTGCTGGGGATGAAAGTGCTGACCACTGATGTCAACGACCTGCCGCCAGAGGCGCGCAATCTGGGTTACCACGCGCTGGTAAATTCCTTTGATGGGCTATCAGACACCATGCTGCTGATTCGGTTTAATCCGCATACGGAGCAATTGATTGTGCTGTCGCTGCCGCGCGACACGCGCACGCTGGTGCAAGGGCAAATGACTAAGTTGAACGAAGCCAATCAGCTGGGCGGACCGGCGCTGTCAGCAAAGTCGGTGAGTGATCTGCTGGGCGGGGTAGAAATTGACCGCTATGTGCGCATCAATGTGCAGGGAGTCGAGAAGCTGATTGACGCCCTCGGCGGAGTCACGGTCAACGTGCCCAAAGATATGAAATATCAGGATGACAGTCAGCATCTCTACATCAATTTGAAAGCCGGTGAGCAGACTTTGGACGGCGATAAGGCCTTACAGTTTCTAAGGTTTCGCTACGACGACTATGGCGATATTGGTCGCATTCAGCGACAGCAAATGTTAATGCGGGCCACCATTGACCAGGCCATTAATCCTAAAACCATCACCCGTTTACCCAAAATTTTGTCGGTAATTCAGTCTCACGTGGATACCAATCTCAGCGTTGAAGAGCTGCTGGCTCTGTCGGGGTATGCTTCAAAAATCAACGATTACAACGTGCAAATGCTGATGCTGCCGGGGAATTTCAGCAGCAGTAGCGACTTTGAACTGAGCTACTGGATCCCTAACTTGGCCAAAATCGACAGCATGGTATCGGAGTATCTGGGTTATGGCACTCGTCAAGTGGCCGCGTCGGAAAATCCGCAATCGCTGCGCATTGCTATTCAAGATAGTACTGGCGACGCGATCGCGGTCGAAAGTCTAGTACAAACCCTTTACGACAGCGGCTATTACAACGTTTTCGTTGAGCAGGACTGGAACCAAGAGTTGCCCATTACTCGAGTCGTCGCTCAAAATGGCGATCTGGCTAGCGCCGAAACCCTACAGCGGTTCCTAGGCTTAGGTGAAGTGCGGGTGGAGAGCACCGGCATTCTCGACTCTGATATCACGATTCGCCTGGGTCGCGACTGGTTAGATGAATACGGCACTAGCTCTAGCCTGTAGGTGTCGAAGATGGCTAAGCCCCAACGATTACAGTGTCACGTTTGGCTAATGGATAGCGAGCCGCCCATCTGGCGCAGCTTTGAAGTGAGCGACCAAATCACCTTGGATGAGCTGCACGCAGTTTTGCAGGTGGTCATGGGGTGGGAGTTTAGTCACCTGTATGCGTTCGATATTGGCCGCGATCGCTACGCTAGCCCTTTTCCCGTGCCGCTGGATGACACCTTCAATTCCACAACTGTACAGCTTGCGACATTTAACTTTGAGTCGGGAAAAAAGTTCGGCTATACCTATGACTTTGGCGACGGTTGGGTACATCAAGTCACGGTGGCTGAGATGCAGCCATTGGTCACGCCTGATGATTTACCGCGCTGTTTAGAGGGCGATCGCGCCTGTCCGCCAGAAGATTGCGGTGGCATTTGGGGGTATGAGGAACTGCTGGAGCGCCTGTCAGACCCTGACGAGCCCGAGTTTGAAGAACTGCTAGATTGGCTGGGTGACTTTGATCCTGCGGCTTTTGATGTCACCAGTGTTAATCGGCGCCTGGCAGAGACTTTTCAATAGTCAGAAGCGTTCACAACAGTTTCCTGGCGCTGTCATCCGGAGCTATTTGTCTCTGGAGTATATCCGTTAAGGGATGAATTTTAAGTTTTGAGTTTTGAGTTTTGAGTTGGTTGCCTGTCGATGAGTGCAAAACTCCAAAGCGCTCTAATATCTTCCTATTCAGGAGGTGACATTGGGAAGAGTTGGTAATGACTGATGGCGAGCCGGGCGATCGCTTTCGTCATAAATCTCACCCACCAGCTCTTCCAAAATATCCTCCAGGGTCACCAGACCCACCGTGCCGCCAAACTCATCCACCACGATCGCCATATGAAATCGCTGCTGGAGCATTTGTTTTAGCAAAATGGCCGTAGGTTGGCCTTCTGGAGCATAAAATGGCGGGCGCATCGCCAGCGTAACGGGGCCATCGCTTTGGCCGATATTTTCCAGCTTGGCCCGCTCCTGGAGCGCCCGCTTCAGATGAACGACGCCGACAATTTGGTCTTTGGAATCTTCCTGGATGGGAATGCGAGAATAGCCGGTTTTAAGGCAGAGCTGCACTAGGTCACTTAGGCTGGCATCTTGGGCAATGGTTTGCATGTCAATGCGCGACTTGACCAGCGCCCGCGCCTGTAGCTGATCGAGCCGCAGGGCGCGATTCAGGAGCTGTCGCTTATCAAAGTCGAGCTTGCCATATCCTCCCAACACTTCGATTAGCAGTTGCAAATCCCGGACGGACTCGGTGGGCTGCTTTTGTCCGCTTTGGATTAGTCGAATCAAGCGCGTGGTCGCATTTTCCAGCACGGGAATAATGTACAGCCAGGTCAGCAGCCGCGAAAGCCAGTAAATGGGACGCACAGCCGCCCGAAAAAAGGACAAAACGTTGCTGATAGCCAGAGATTTGGGGGTGATTTCGCCAAAAATCAGAAGCAGCACGGTAATAAATATGGCGGCAATGGTCAATCCAGCGCTGCCAAACCAGATGGCAAATAAATTACTGGTCAAAATGGCCGCAAAGTTATTGATTAAGTTATTGCCCACCAGCAGAGTGATGATGAACCGAGTGCGCTGCTGCAGGACGAGCGTAAACAGGCGATCCGGATCGCCCGTTTCTTGAATCAGCGATCGCAGCTTGAGATTATCTAGCGCAGTAATGGCAGTCTCAGAGCCCGAAAAGAAGGCAGAAAGACCCAGCAGAAAAACTAGCACTGCGCTATCAAACCAAAAGCTGCCCAAAATGGGCGAACTGGAGAGCAGCAGCGCGTTGGCAGCTTGAGCAAACACTACAGCAATCAGAGAAAAATAGCGTCCTTATGGGCGATGGGTATTTTGTGATGATACTGCCTTCGGTTGACTGACGGCGTGGCGATCGCAGCAAAGGTTATTCCATCAGAACATTAAGGAGGTGACGTGCCAGCTTTGTTATTTTTCGTAACACTAGAGGATAGCGTTATGAGGCTAGCGATGCTTAGATTCCCCACGCTCCAACTGTGGGGACTTCGGCCCTTAGCTGAGGTGATTGAGACGGGCGGAAGCATCTGATTCCATCAGGATTTTCGCCTCAGATGACGCATCCCGGAGGAAAAAGGAGAACTCGATAAATATGCAAGCAGATGCGATCGTGATTGGCAGCGGCATTGGGGGATTGAGCTGCGGTGCCCTGCTGGCGCGCTATGGCCTGGATGTGGTGGTCTGCGAAAGTCATACGATTCCTGGCGGCGCGGCCCACGGTTTTGAGCGCGGCGGCTTTAAATTCGATTCGGGGCCGTCGCTTTACTCTGGCCTGTCCTACAGTCCCTCCGCCAACCCGCTGCGTCAGGTGCTCGACGCCATTGGGGAAGATGCCGATTGGCAAACCTACGATACCTGGGGCTGCTGTCTACCCGAAGGCACCTTTAATACCCAAGTGGGAGCCGACCAGTTTTGTGATGTGCTGGCTCGCCTGCGCGGCCCCGTCGCGGTCGAGGAATGGCGACAGTTGCAAACCCTGATGCGGCCCTATGGTGAAGCCGCGATCGCTCTGCCCCCAGCCGCCTTACGCCTTGACTGGAGTTGTCTGCAAACCATTTGGCCCTATGCCGGCAAACTGTGGCCCCACGCGCTGCGCCTGTCCGATTTGACCGGCTCTTTCAGCAATTTGATGCAGCGAGCCGTTACCGATCCGTTTCTAAAAAACTGGCTAGATCTGCTGTGTTTTTTGCTGTCGGGCCTACCAGCCGCCGGCACCAGCGCCGCCGAAATGGCCTTTATGTTTGCCGACTGGTATCGTCCCGGCGTGCAGCTCGACTATCCTGTTGGGGGCAGTGCCGCCCTCGTCAGCGCCCTGGTGCGAGGCCTGGAGAAACACGGTGGGCAATTGCGCTTAGGGGCTCACGTAGAGGAAATTATGCTGGCCGACGATCGCGCCCAAGGCGTGCGGCTTAAATCCGGAGAAGTGCTAACAGCGCGCCGGGCAATTGTGTCTAATGCGTCAATTTGGGACACCCTAAATTTATTGCCCGACCATGCCGCCACGCGATCGCTGCGGCAACAGCGACAGGATATTCCCCCCTGCGACAGCTTTATGCATCTGCACCTGGGCATTGACGGCAGCGGCCTACCGGATGACCTAGCCTGTCACCATATTGTGGTCAACGATTGGGAAAAAGGCGTCACGGCTCCCCAAAACGTGGTGTTGATTTCTCTGCCCTCGCGACTGGATGCCAGCCTTGCCCCGACTGGAAAAGACGTGGTTCACGTCTATACCCCTGGCAATGAACCTTACGCTCCTTGGCAAGGGCTAGATCGCCGCAGTGAGGCCTATCACCAGCTTAAACAGCAGCGCTCGACAGTAATGTGGCAGGCGTTAGAGCGAGTTATTCCCGACATCCGCGATCGCGTTGAAGTTGCTCTAACGGGAACTCCTCTCACCCACGAACGGTTTTTACGCCGTCATCGCGGCAGCTACGGCCCGGCGATCGCGGCCGGTAAGGCGCTTTTTCCTGGTCCCAAAACGCCCATTGATGGTCTACTCTGCTGCGGTGACTCCACCTTTCCGGGCATTGGTCTCCCTGCTGTCGCTGCCAGCGGCTTTATTGCCGCCAATACGCTAGTGCCAGTCAAAGCACACGAGGAATTGCTGCAGGCGATCGACGTGTGAGAGTGATGAAGGGATGAGTGAACGGAGAATGGGGAATAGGGAACAGGGAACGAACAGCCAAGAACCAACTCGCTCTTTCCCCTGTTCTGCATACCGATTCTTCTAAAGGGATATGCAAATTAATAACCTCCCCATCACACTCTCTTACCCTGCCACCCAACCACCCTGCCACCTAACCACCCAACCACCCATCAGGGACTTTATTTACCCGCAAAGCCTTAGGTGCCGGGGCGGGCATCGAGGTCGGCGGGCAGGTGGGAGCGATCGCCGTGCTTCATCAAGAGGGGACCATGGACGTCAAATTCGACGACGCTAACCGAGGCGACGGGAAAGGTGATGCGATCGCGATAGCGTCCGAGGTCAATGCCTAACAGGCTACACAGCACAATCCGCAGGGTCGATTTGTGAGCCACCACCAGCACATTACCGCTGGGATGCTTTTCCTCAATCTCGCTGATGACCAAGGAAGCACGACTCGCGACCTGCACGGCGGTTTCACCACCGGTGGGCGGATTCCAAGCGGGTTCGGTCAGCCACCGCACATAATCATCATGAAATTGCTCGTTGACCTGAGCTTTGGTCATATTTTCCCACTGACCAAAAAAGACTTCCTTCAGCCCTTCTCGCTGCTGCATTTCCAGGCCGGTGGCGTCACAAAAGGGTTTAGCCGTAGCCAGGGTGCGCCGCATTGGGCTCACATACACCGCCTGCCACGAAAGGGCAGCATACTTCTCCGCAAAGTAGCGAGCCATCTCGGCTCCAGCGCTCGTCAGATCGGGGTTAAGTTCACCGCAAAAAACGTCTGACTGACTGGCTTCAGTTTCACCGTGGCGGAGCAGATAAATGCACAGGCCCATATCGATTCTCCTAGCAATATCCAAGTT
>JBCCJU010000089.1:0-23378 GCA_039027715.1 Cyanobacteria bacterium P01_C01_bin.120 | reverse complement strand
GCGCACCACAACCCATCGCTCTCAAAGCCACTGCTCTAGCCCTGGCCCTCGCCGCAGTTGGGCGTCGCAGTCCTTTTGCTCGGCTGCCTGCGCTCTATCCTAGTCTTTGGCCTTCACTGACAAAACAGCACATTCCGAGCAAATTTCTTCAAGTTTCAAGAAATTTGCAGGAGTCGCCCAGCATTTTGTTGACGGGACGGGTGGCTTACAGCGATCGCCTCGCAATCAGCAGGTGGGCGGCGGGAATGTAGTAAAGGGCAAGAATCGTGGCCCCGCACAGGCATCGTTGCCGTGGCGTCCAAAATGGAGCCCCCCCAGCGCCGTCAAGATTCGCCTACAGCTGCTGGGCGATCGCTCCACCATGCCAGCCTCAATCTTCAATGTTGAGCAAATCTGCTTCGCTGTTTTGGCCTTGGTGCCACTACCCAGCCCAAAGCTCCCCAAATTTGAGCACAGATCCCTATCAGTCGAAAAGTTTTCTTCAGTTGCCGCCGCTCAATGAGGGGGAACTGGATTAGCGATCGTTCAACTGACTTGACATTCATCAGTCGGCTGATCTGGTGAATGTTGACTCCTAGTGCGATCGCCAAACGTGCCGCCTAGAAACTCCTCTGATTGATAAGTTTGCTGATTTTTAGCGGTGAGGAAATCCCAGGCTAGCGTCAGGCAAATACAGGATGGCAGTCCCAGGAAAACTGTCGCTTAAAGTCCCTGCCAAAAAAAGTCCTGCAAAAGTGGATATTACCCACTCTACTTGAGCTACTGCATGATGGGAGCAAGCATCATCAGTTGCCCATCGTCGTCGGCCACAGCGGGACGCATTAGCTCATAGAGCTCAGGATATTGTTGGGAAAACTGCTCTTCGGTCAGCTCAGCCTGTAGGGTATCACCGGACTCTCCCAAAACAGCGTATCGTCGCCCCTCTGCGGCTGCAGTGATAACCACAGTGCGATCGCGAAACGCTAGCCTAGTGACAACCGGCGGCGAGTCTTGAACTTGCTGAGGGGCATCAGCTAGGCCCAGTTTTGCTAAACCAGAGACCAGTAAAGTCGCGATAAATCCGGCTAAAAATAGTCTCAACATCGGTTACCTCACATAATTGCATGTTGATTGCCTGCATCCTAGCTAAAAATGTTTGTCATGCTTTAATCAAGCGCCGTGGCACTACCATTGCTCACTGCCTCCCTAGGACGACAACAGAATCCGTACGTTCCCAAACTTAAGAAAGATAAAAAGCCAGAATAATCTGCTCCTTCAGGATGCTCGCCCTTATCTATTCTCCAGGAGTCCCGCCTTCAACACCGTCGTAGGAATTCAAATTTTGTCCTCATAGAGAATGATCTAAAGTATCGGAACTAGCAGTACACATCTATGCGTCCTGAACGCCCCAGGAAACGACTCATTGGAGAATTTACTTGGCAGAGACTTGTGCGATCGCTGCTACTTATCTACGGTTTCTTCGCACTGTATGTCTTTTTTCGGGCAGACAGCATGATTTTTCTGCCCCGGCCAGCTAGCTATCAGGATACTGCTGATGTGCTCAAAATTCCGGTCAACGATACTGAACAGATATCGGCAACATACTTGCCCAATGCCCAGGCTGAATATACCTTGCTGTATATTCACGGCAATGCCGAAGACCTCGGCGATATCCGCCCTGTGCTAGAGCGTCTGCACGGCTGGGGATTTAGCGTTTTTGCCTATGATTATCGCGGTTACGGTACCAGTGACGGTCAACCCAGTGAAACTAACGCCTATCAGGATGCTGATGCGGCTTACAACTATTTGAGACAACACCTCAACATACCTCCCGAGCAAATCATCCTGTATGGTCGCTCGGTCGGATCGGGGTCAGCGACTGACCTGGCCAGTCGGCGGTCGGTCGGTGGCTTAATTCTAGAAAATGCATTTACTTCTGCATTCCGTGTCGTTCTGCCGGTTCCGTTGCTGCCCTTCGACAAATTCTCTAACCTGGACAAGCTTCAGCGAGTACGTTGTCCAGTGCTTGTTCTGCACAGCCAGGCTGACCAAACAATTCCCATACAACACGGTAAATCGCTTTATGAAGCGGCACCAGACCCCAAGATGTTTCTTTGGGTAGCAGGAGCAGGCCATAACGATTTCACCTGGGTGGCCGGTGAACGTCACCGACAAACGCTATTGTCCTTTCAGCAGCTTGTCGAAACGCATCCGTAGAAAATTGATGGTTTCGCGGGCGCGAGAATTCTCTAGCCCGATACAAGGAGTTACACACCCTTTGCGTACTGCCAGGTTGGCGTCACGCGTTTCCGAATCTAATGAGCGACAACCGCTTTGTGGAGCTGATGCCCTGGTGTTTGTTGCTGCTCTGTCGCTATCTCTCCCGCAGACCAGAGAGATGACCGGCATGGCCTTCATTGACTCGACGCCCATCGAAGTGGGTCATCTGTCGGGCCAAGTCGCACAAAGTATTCCGGGACCCAGTGAGCTGGAGCAAGAATTCGATCGGTTCTATCAAGTGCCGCAGAGGCTGGCTCTACGCTCGATCGCTTTGGCATACAATAGCTTTACGTTTTAAGCAATTGTTATCTCAGCCATTTCGCTAATGCCGGCGGCTGATCTATCGCAAAATTTGATCGCCCTTCGAAACTGCAAATCGCGTCGTGTTCCGTTATCACTTTCCAGAAATCCACCTTTAATTGCAATCACAGGTGACTCCTGATGGCTATCCCCTCTCTGTTTCAGAAGGCACAACAGTGGTTTTTTAAGACTCCCGAGCGCGCTCTCGATCAAGCCTATGAAGCCGCTAGGATGATCGAATCGATTGAAAACGAGCATTTTGACGGCAACCCAATTTCCCCTGTATACGGCAAATACGGCAAGAGTTCGATGACCTATTTTCAGGGGGAATTGCAGAAATATCTCAATCTAATCAACTTGCGGATGACCGAGTTTCGGGCAAGCAACGCCATTGTGCGAGTATCGGATCCGAAGATTATGGAAATTCAAGTTGATAATCGTCGCGATCGCGATGACCAACCGCTGACGCTCAACGTCATTGAACAGCCCTCTCTTTTTTTTCGTAAGCTGCAATTTGTCGACGAAGTCCGATCGCGCTACAGCCGCTCAGAGACAGCAACCCCCTCGACAGTTGTCATGGTCAAAGAACCCGGTACGGCAAAACCACGCGCCGCTCTGCTAAATGGCCAGACAAATGGCAGTGGCAATCAAGCCGGGGCTGGAGCGATCGCACCCAAAGCGGCTAAATCCGCGTCGGTATCCAATAAAAATGGTCAGCGCCCAGCCGGCTTGTCCGATCGCGCAAGTGTGCTACCGCGATCGATTCTGCGCACGGTTGACCGTATTCGCCAGGATCTTGATCCCAAAGCTGAAGAGCAGGTAGTTAATGATTTCCGCTCCTCTCGAGGTCGAACCACAACAGCGGTCAAGTTTCTGCTCTTGCTAATTATCGTGCCGTTACTTACCCAACAGTTCACTAAAAACTACATGGTTGGACCCATCGTTGATTATGTCCGCGATCAGCAAGAAGCTGATGTCTTTCTCAATATGGAAATGGAGGAAGAAGCCCTACATGAGCTCCAACAGTATGAAGAACGCCTACGATTTGAGGTTTTAATTGGCAAAGTTGCCCCGATTCGTGAAGCCGAAATTGAAGAGCGCGTTGTTGAAAAAGCCACCGAAATTGAAGAAGTCTATCGAACTCGTAGTGCAGACTCGGTCAAAAACGTGTTTTCCGACATTTTAGCTGTGGGCGCATTTGTGCTGCTACTAATCAATCAAAAACGCGGCATCCTAGTGCTCAAAGGCTTTCTAGATGAAATCGTTTACGGGCTAAGTGATAGCGCTAAAGCTTTCATCATCATTTTGTTTACCGATATGTTTGTCGGCTTTCACTCACCCCACGGGTGGGAGATTTTGATGGAAGGACTTTCACGACATTTAGGCTTTGCGGCCAACCGCGAATTTATCTTTCTGTTCATCGCGACGTTTCCAGTGATTCTTGACACCGTGTTCAAATACTGGATTTTTCGCTATCTCAACCGCATCTCGCCTTCAGCGGTCGCTACATATAAAAACATGAATGAGTAATGGCTACCCAAGGGACCGTCATCATTTAACGATGAAACAGTGATGCTGAAAGCCGAGCAGTCCTCTCCTCTGCTGAGGCTCTAGCCATTTTCCTGCTAATGTAAAAATGACCTTGCGACAGGAACTTAAACTTACTGATTATTGACAAAGAAAATATTACGAATTGAGTTGCCACTTGGCGAACGTAGTAGAACACCTAATCTAACAGTTCGGTTCTCTAAAGTCTTTGGCTTTATGTACTAGCAAAGCTTTCACCAAGCAACTGCAAAGCCATCAATAAGTATTATCCACATTGAATAATTTCTTGATTCATGGCGCGGAGATTTTCCATATTTCAGGTCGGTGATTTTACTCGAGACTTTGATGTAGGGCTGATAAAATCTCCTGAAATATACCTGAAAATTCATGCTGTGTGCCTTTTTCAGCTTTTTCCGGGAATGCTTTAAATGTGACAAAATTCTCCTGAATTCTTGTCGATAAAGCGATCGTTTTTCTTGATTCTCGTAAAGCTGACTGTTGCCTCCGGACATGTTGCCCAAGGCGCTGGTTATTGTCTCCGGACATGCCACTCAAGGCAAGATATATATGGATGAGCTAGTGATAAGGCCGTGCATAATCCATTATTGCCATGCGTTAGATCGCCCTAATGTCTAGTCATTGCTTTTCAATCGTTCACTCTGGGACATCCTCCCTGTTACGCAAAGGACATTTTGAAGCTATGCGCATCCTCGTTTACTCTTACAACTACCATCCTGAACCCATTGGTATTGCCCCACTCATGACTGAATTGGCAGAGGGGCTAGTAAAACGCGGACATGAGGTTCGAGTCATTACTGCAATGCCTAACTATCCAGAGAGAAAGATTTATGAAACTTATCGGGGGCGATGGTTAACCACAGAAGAAAAAAACGGCGTCAAAATTCAACGCTGCTACGTTTGGATCCGACCAAATCCCGGCTTGTGTACTCGTCTGCTATTGGAAAGTAGTTTTGTCGGATTAAGTTTCATTCAGGCTTTGAGAGGATGGCGACCCGATATCATTTTGAACACTAGCCCTTCACTGCCAGTGGCTGTTCCAGTAGCACTTTTGAAGCTGATATATCGCTGTCCAACGGTGCTCAATCTGCAAGATATTCTGCCTGAGGCGGCTGTACAGACGGGTTTGATCAGCAATCCCTGGGCTATTCGAGTGTTTGAAACGCTAGAGAAATTTGCTTATCGCTCGGCAACTCAAATTAGCGTCATTGCTGAAGGCTTTCGCCAGAATCTATTAAGCAAAGGCGTCCGCGGTAGCAAAATGAAAGTTATTTCCAACTGGGTTGATGTAAATTTCATTCGTCCTCTACCGAAATATGAAAACGCTTTTCGTAAGGTGAATGGTTTAGGCAATAAGTTTGTAGTGCTCTATTCTGGCAATATCGCTCGAACTCAAGGAATTCAGACAGTAATTCGGGCGGCGGCGCGGCTGCAGCATGTTAAAGATCTAGTCTTTGTGGTGGTTGGTGAAGAAAGTCAACTAGCAGACCTGGATGACCTCAGAAAAGAGCTAAATGTTCACAACGTGTTGATGCGACCCTTTGCGCCCCGAGCTGAGCTACCGGAAATGCTGGCGGCAGCAGATGTTGGCTTAATTATGCAAAAACGCCATGTCGTCGGATTCAACTTGCCGTCCAAGACCCAGGTTTTGCTGGCTAGTGGTCGGCCAGTCTTGGCGGCGGTTCCAGCTCAAGGAACGGCCGCTCAAGCCATTCGGGATAGCGGTGGCGGTTTAGTTGTTGAGCCGGAGAATGCCAAGGAGCTGGCAAACGCAATTCAGCATTTATACAATCATCCTGAGATTACAGATAAATTAGGACATCAGGGGCGTCATCACGCCATGGCAGAGTATTCTTTTGAGCAAGCCCTTAGCCGTTATGAAAATCTTTTTAAGCAATTAGTGCAGGGGCAGCCAGCGCGATCGCCTTATGGCAAGATGACGCCACAAATGGTGTCCGCCGATCCCACAACCAATTCTCAACTACCGTCTCAGCTACGATAAGTTAACGTTCTCAGCGGGCTTGATCTTGCCAAGGCTTAAATGAGCTAGTCGACCCGTAACCGCATTTAGGCTCCGTCGACTACAAGTCGCTAAAGTGCCATTAGCACAATACAAGAGCGGGGTTCTACGCGATAGCGGTTGCTGGTTACGACTTCAGTAGTGCCGTCCACAATGTCTTCTGGGGTTGGCCGAGCCGTGTTGACGATGCGATACCACTGGCTGTGGGCGTGGGGTTGGGGTAAAGCAAATTCCAGCGGTTCCCAAAAAGCATTGAGAATAACATGCATCTCTTCCTCCACGTGAGGGTCATTCAGAGTAAATGCCAGGCTGTGGGAATGTTCTGCCCAGTCGGGCTCAAATAGCTCGACGCCATGCCAGGTAATGTGTGGTACGTTGATGTGCTTTTTGGTAACTTGGAGCCAATGGGTTTGTTGAAACAGTTGCAAATTTTGCACTAGATCGACCATCCGCTGGGTAAAGCGGAAAACTTCACCGTGGTTATAGAGCCGCTCCCAGTCAAACCAGCTCAAAGCATTATTTTGACAGTAAGCGTTATTGTTGCCTTTTTGCGTACGACTTACTTCATCTCCCATGAGCAACATCGGAGTGCCTTGGGAAATCAGCAGGATAGTAATCAGGTTTTTAAGCTGACGCACCCGCAGCTTCTGCACCGCCGCATTGTCAGTTGGCCCCTCAACGCTACAGTTCCAGCTAAAGTTGGCGTCTGTGCCGTCGCGATTTTTTTCGCCATTGGCGGCGTTGTGCTTTTGGTTGTAAGCCACGACATCATGCAGCGTAAAACCATCGTGGCAGGTTACAAAATTAATGCTGCGATTGGTTTCCCGCTGCGGATCATCAACAAAAATGTCAGGACTGCCTAAAATCCGAGCGGCTAATTTATCTACCGTATTATTGTCGCCTTTCACGAAGCGTCGGACATCATCGCGAAAGGGGCCATTCCATTCGGCAAAGCGATCGCCGATAAACGATCCAACTTGATACAAGCCAGCCGCATCCCAAGCTTCAGCAATTAGTTTAGTGCGGGCAAGCACCGGATCAGACTCGATTGCCCAAATGATGGGTGGATCATCAGACGGCAAACCGGCTTTATCCCGAGACATTACCGAAGCGAGATCAAATCGAAAGCCATCAACGTGCATCTCTGAAACCCAATAGCGCAAACTATCAAGAATTAACCGGCTGACAACAGTATGGTCAGATTTGACAGTATTGCCACAGCCGCTGTAATTGGCATAGTGTGATGGATTATTTTGTTCCAGAATGTAATAAGTCTGATTGTCCAATCCGCGAAAAGAAAGCGTCGGACCACGGTGATCCCCTTCGGCAGTGTGATTGAATACAACGTCTAAAATGACCTCGATATCGGCCTTGTGTAGGGCTTTAACCATGTCACGAAATTCGTTTATCGGCCCCATTTGCTCCGAGCGTGAACTGTAGGCCCGATGAGGAGCAAAAAAGCTAATGGTGCTGTAGCCCCAATAATTTCCCAAGCCTAAAGGGGCATCACGTTCATCAAACTGGTGCACCGGCAGCAATTCGACCGCCGTGACGCCCAAAGATTTAAGGTAAGGTATTTTCTCGATCACTCCGGCAAACGTACCGCGCTTGTCTGAAGCGACATTCGAATTGGGATTTTGGGTCAGTCCCCCGACATGCATTTCATAAATCACCGTGCGGGAGTAAGGAATATCTAGAGGAGTATCGCCTTCCCAATCGTAAGCAGACAGATCAACCACCATACTTCTTAAGGCATAGGGCGAATTTTCGCCAGGAAAGCAGGCAGCCTGCCGATCATAGTTTTCCTGACCGACCACGGAACGGCCATAGGGGTCAAGCAGCACCTTGGAGGGATCGAAGCGATGCCCCTCATTGGGGGCACACGGCCCAGTGGCCCGATAGGCATATATTTGACCGGCGGTGATGCCTTTCACAAACGCGTGCCAGTAGTTGAATGATCGGTGATAGCGAGAATCCAGATGAATCGTATGCTCGGGATAAGGGGCCGTAGACGAGTTGTAAAGCAGCAGGTCAATCCCCGTTGCGTGCTCGGAATAGAGGCAGAAGTTAACGCCAGTTGCTTCAACCGTGGCACCCAGGGGAAAACTCTTGCCAGGGGTAATTCTCAATGACATGACAGGACTCCTATGCAAGGACTGATGGCCTGGCGTTTAAGATGGGCAGCATCGCGATATTTAGTCTCCTAGGAAAGTGCGACGATACGAGGGGCATAGAAAACTGGCGGTCATATATTTGGAGCGCCAGTTTATAAAGTGAAATTTGGCGCGACTTAGGGTTGGGAATTTGTGACTGATGAGTGAGTTTTGCTTGTGTGCTTGTATATTTGAGACTTTCGCAAAGTAGACAAAATCAGAACATCAGTCACAATCAGAACTCAAGGCAGGAGAATTCGATTTTGCCCTTTGCTCCCCAAGTGGGAAAAATTCGGATTTAATCTTTCCAGATGGGAGGATGGAGGAAGCGCTAGTCCCAATGATGGGAAATCACACAAAACTCACGCAAAATAAAAACACTAGCTGGGATGACTATCGAGTATTTGACAGCTTACGCTCCATTTAGGTGAGGGAGTGAACAGCATCGCCGCGATCCCATAAAATAGCATCACAGAAGCTATTAGCACGCTGCAGATAAAATCAGCATTCACTTTCCGCGTGCCAAAGTACGGATGAAAACCTCAACTTTGTGCAGATCGTTTAAGCATATCGATATATCATCCTGGTCGGATGGGATGTTGCAGTAACCGTAAATCAATTAACATCTCGCTGAAGAGTTTAACCGGGGCAAACACTTGACCACTGTTCAATATCAGTGCGAGCATCCATCAAAGATGAAAGTTCGCCTCGATAGGTCACTAGGCGACTCCTTTCTAAAGAATTTGGTGGGACTAAGGTAATCATTTCATCAACGGTTGCGGCAGCACAGGCCCAGTCCCTGATGGTTACTGACTGCTCCACTCGCTGGCGTAAGGTAGCCAAGCGAGCGATTCGGGCCTGCTCACGCCGTTCTGCCGCGATGTAGGATTCAACATTAGCGATCGCTCGCAGCGCATAGGAATCATTGGGTCGCTCTAACAGCGCGCGCCGAAAATTAACCAGTGCGGTTTGATAGTCCCCCTGCTCCTCGGCTGCATAGCCTACCAACATGGCTTGCGTATACAGATCGGGGGCAATCTCAGTAATGTTTGTCGGTGCCGCCTCAGTAGCTGCCTCTGAAGGAGCGCCAGTTTCTGTTCCCAAAGTGACGCCCGGAATGCCATCGGCGATCGCGGCTGAGCTCGTGATACTGACTGTTCCAAAGGTGCCAATGGTCAGTAGTCCGAGTTGGATAAACCTTAATCGCACGATGCGGTTTTGCATAATGAACCTTCTATCAGGAACTTAGGACCGGCGGCATGTTCTCACTTGCGTGAAGTTTTGCTCTAACTAAAAGCAAAAACTTCAGCCTATAGCTAGCTTTTCCCAATTTCAAAGACGCCATAACAAGCCTGCTTCAAGGATATCTAACAATAGTGATTTTGCAGCAGCAAATTCGACGGTGGCCAAAAGTAGAAAAAGCCCCATTTCTGCTGGGGATCTGAAATAATCAAATGGATTTCCAAGTATGGATCCTTTCGTTTTATGGCCAAGATGCCGACATGGACACCCGATGCCGAAAAGCGGCTCAAAGAGATTCCGTTTTTCGTTAGACCGGCTGCTCGTAAAAAGATTGAGAAGTTCGCTCAGGAAAAAGGACTGTCTGAAATTACGGAAAGCGTTTATGAGGAAGCAAAAAACCAGTTTGGCTAGAGACCTGTGGTGATCGCACAGCCGCACCGTTTTCGGCCAGGCGGTCTACATTGCCTGTTGGCAATGATTGTATCTAGGGCAAGTTAGAAGTGTGAGAGTGATCGTTTTTGTAAACTTATACGTATTTTCAAGATGAGCATCCGGTTCGCGCGTAGACCGCTCGTACCTAGAAAATCAAATATATTCGTTTATGCTGGCAATATTAGCCTTGATAAAGGCTCAGCCGGTTGATTAGAACTCTAAGTGAAATAACTGTATTGTCAGTATCCGAAATATTGTGCTGACTAAGCACAGTCGACGCCACGCTCTCAATGAAAATCCTATGCGAATTTTGAAAAACGGTTACGCCAGACTTAGGGTGTTAATAGCAATTGCCATAGCTTGAGGTTGCCAAACGGACACAACTGACAAGCTGAAACTTTATTTAGTTGAAAGGTGATTTATACCGCAATAGCTTTAAAGCTTTTTAAGACTTCTCATATAGGCTGAAAACTATCAATGCTCAGCTAGTCTGGTATCAAGAAGTCGTCCTTGGCTGATTTTCAGTGCAGACATAATCATGTTCTTTCTGTCCGGTTTTTTAAACATCAACTGATAACATTCTCTGACTCTTAATGTTCCTGATGATGACGCGATAACGTTTTGCTTGCTATTCCTGACTATTCGTAATTACGCCGTATTTACAGCATCATTTTCATTGTGAATCGATTAATTCGTCATCTCCATCAGACAGGGCGTCAGGCTCACAGATCATTACGTCGATCTTCGTTGCGTCGCGCCTTCACCATTCCGGTCTTGGTGCAAATTTCCCTGGCCGTAGGATTGGTGGGTTATTTATCGTTGCGTAACGGCGAACGAGCCGTTCAGGTACTTGCGTCACAGTTGCGAAGTGAAGTCTCAAAGCGCATCGATGGGGAGTTGAAAAGCTATTTTGGCGATCCCCATGCAATTAATCGTCTCAACGCCACCGCCTTTTCCCATGGTGATTTGGCCGTTGAGGCCCCGAGTAAAGGCGAACATTTGCTGTTTCAGCAAATGAAAATTTACCCCGAAATTGCTTTTGTCTACTGCGGCAGTGTGCAATCTGGGGAATTTTTTGGCATTTTCCGATCGCCCGAAACTGGGCAACTGCAATTATCGTATAGCAATCCCGATACCGCTTTCCGCCGGCAATATTACAGCCTCGATGTGCGGGGCTATCGCCAGCATTTTTTATATGAAACGGAGGCTGCTTATGATGCTCGGGTGCGCCCCTGGTTTAAAGCCGCCCTCGACGCAGAAGGTCCCTCCTGGACGGATATGTATCTGGCTTTTACCACCGGGCTGCCCAATGTAACTGCTAGCGTACCGGTGTATGGTCGCCGCGATCGCCGTTTGCTGGGCGTTTGTGCTACTGACGTCGTTCTACCGGCAGAATTTCGCACATTCCTCAAGCAGTTGGAGATTGGCGAGTCTGGACAAGCCTTCGTCATCGACCGTCAGGGCAATCTGATTTCCAGCTCGACAGATGAGCCGCTGATCAAAATGCGCGGTGCCGATCCACAGTTTCTAAAAGCGACCCAGAGCAGCAATAGTCATGTACAACAGGCAGCCAGCTATCTAGAGACGCATTTTGCCTCCCTAGATAATATTCAGCAGAATCGGCAGTTATCCTTTGCCTTGAACGGCGAGCAGCAGTTCTTGGAAGTATTGCCGTTCAATGATGGGTTCGGCCTCGATTGGTTAATTGTAGTAGTGGTGCCTGAGTCCGATTTTATGGCGCAAATTCTGCTCAATACTCGCATCACGATTGTATTGTGTGGATTAGCGCTGGTACTCGCTTTAGCCATTGGAACCTGGCTCGCTCGCCGCCTGACCAACCCTATTTTGCAGTTGAATGCTGCCGTTAAAGACATTACGGCTGGCCGCTGGCAGCAGCGGGTAACAATTGACCGCGCCGACGAGCTGGGCGAACTAGCTGATTCTATTAATAAAATGGCGGCGCAAACCCAGCAGTCTTTTGAGCGGTTGGAAGAGCAAAGCCACGCATTTTCGCGATTCTTTCCGCCAGAATACCTGCGTTTTCTCAATAAGCAGAGCGTCAGAGAAGTGCAGTTGGGAGACTACATCAGCAAAGAAATGACGGTGATGTTCTCTGATATTCGCGGCTTTACTAATATGGCGGAAAAGATGCGGACACGACGCACCTTTCGCTTTATCAACGAGTATCTGCAGCGAATTTCGCCGCTGGTGAGAACGCAAAATGGCTTTGTCGTAAAGTTTATGGGCGATGGCATGATGGCAGTGTTTCCGTTCGCCGTAGAAGATGCGATTGACTCGGCGATCGCTCAGTTTCAGGCAGTACGAGAATATAACAGTCAGCTTAAAACCGACGATAACTATGGTTTTGAAATTGAGATTGGCATCGGTCTGCATACTGGCCATGTGATGGCCGGCATGATTGGAGAACCGGATCGCATTCAACCTGATGCGATTTCCGACACGGTGAATCTGGCGGCGCGCCTTGAGGGATTGTCCAAGGTTTATGGGGCTTCTCTGATTATTTCAGACACAGTGCGTGCCCAACTCCGAGACTCTGAGCGCTATCACCTACGATTTTTGGATCGCGTAATTGTCAAAGGCCGCACCAAACCCATCGAAATCTATGAGGTCATCGATGCCGAATGCGAGCAGCGGCAGCAGGAAAAACTGCAGGTTCTTGAAAAGTTTGAGGCCGGGATCAGAGCCTATAGCGATCGCGATTTGGTGGCAGCGCATGCCCATTTCTCGGCCATTCAGGCACAATATCCCCAAGATAAGACGGCTAAACTTTATGAGCAGCGCATTACCCAACTGATGGCAGAAGGTATTCCCGATAATTGGGATGGAGTCTGGGCCTTCAGCCGCAAGCGCTAAAATCCCTCATCATTTGACCGCTTGATATTTTGACAACTTTCAGCGCTGAAGGAGCATCCCAATCGGCCAGTCTACTGACTATGTTTGGCACCGGCGCCTGGTCCTCAAGCGCAGCCCTTGCTAACCATGCAAACGGGTTTTACTTAGCGTTCTGCTAGCCGTTTAACTTCGTCTCTGACTCCAGATTGGGTGAATAGCCATGCTGTCGTTCTTTGATGGTGACGATGATGAGCAAGCAAATGAAATTGGGCAAACTAAAAAGCCTAACCAATTAGTTTTCCAGGGCGCTTAACACCGGTTCTTTTTCCTAGAGCCATAGAGGTTGAAACTGAAAGCTTTGGCATGGAAACGGCCTCAAACTCACAATCGAAAACCGAAAATTGGTATAGGGTATTCTGAAAGTTGCAATCACTCTGCCGCTAAAAGCCATTCAGAGACTACGCTTTTTTTGCCACCTGTGGAGCTTGAGTTTTTTCAACCAGAAAAAAAGCAGGCGCTCGATGTTAATAAATGCTTTAACGCCAAATCTTTGGGCTTAAATATTGCGATCGCCGCTGACAACTTCTGGCGGATGACGTATCGCAGATTCATTCCTATCTATGGAATTAGCGTTGTCGGGCTATTTAGTGAGATGGTTTAAATAGCGCTCCGGTTCGCCAGAATCTTCTGAGGGAGGCAGAACTTGTAGGACAATGCACATGGATATTCGGAATGAATCGTTGACAGAGCCAACCGTAAAGCCCGCATCCTCCTCGACAATCTCGCGCCAAGAGCTGCGAGAACTTGTGCGAACGCAGCTCAGAATGCTTTTAGAGCAGGAAAATTTTCAGGGGGCAAAAGCACTCTTGGTGCCTGTGCAGCCGGCCGATATTGCCGACGCCATTGAAGGTCTGCCCGAAACAATGCAGGCAATCGGGTTTCGCTTGCTATCTAAAAATGAAGCGATTGAAGTGTATGAGAATCTCGATTCCAGCGTGCAGCAAACGCTTGTTGAAGATTTTAAGCGTCAGGATGTGCTGGATATTGTCGATCAGATGTCGCCAGACGATCGCGCTCGTCTGTTCGATGAACTACCTGCCAAGGTGGTGCGCCGTCTGCTCAGCCAAATGAGTTCTCAAGAGCGCCAGGCCACGGCCTTACTACTCGGCTACGAAGCTGATACCGCTGGGCGCATTATGACGCCCGAATATATTGCTCTTAAGGAAACCTGGAGTATTTCGCGAGCGCTAGAGCATATTCGTAACCGAGCCGACATGAGCGAGACGGTTTACTACCTTTACGTGACAGACTCAGCGCGTTGTCTCACGGGCATTTTATCTCTACGACATCTCGTGATGGGGCAGCCTGAACAAACCATTGGTGACATCATGACTCGTGAAGTGGTGTCGATGCAAACTGACACTGACCAAGAGGAGGTGGCGCAACTGATTCAGCGGTATGACTTTTTGGCCGTACCTATCGTGGATACAGAGCAGCGCCTAGTCGGCATCGTCACGGTAGATGACGTTATCGACATTCTTGAGGAAGAGGCAACGGAGGATATCTACGCCTTGGGTGGAGTGCAGTCCGGCGGAGATAACTATTTTCAGACTAATTTGTTAACCGTTGCCCGCAAGCGAGTCGTTTGGCTTTCGGTTTTACTCTTAACCAATACGATGACTACGTGGGTGATTCGTAGCCAAGAAGCAGTGCTGCAGCAGGTGGTTGTACTAGCGGCGTTTATTCCCCTCTTAATTGGCACCGGCGGCAACGTCGGAGCGCAGTCATCGACGGTGGTCATCCGCGGCATTAATACCCAGGAAGTGTCGAATAAAAGCGCTTTTTCAGTCATTCAGCGAGAGGCGATCGCGGGGGCATTTCTCGGCATTATGTTGGGGATCGTCGTCACCGGTTGGGCCTTTGTCTTGCAGGGCAGCCTGCAGGTGTCCATTATTGTGGGGATCAGTCTAGTGGCGATCGCCATTCTCGCTTCCACTGCTGGTGCCGCCCTTCCCTTTCTGTTCAGCACCATTGGGTTTGACCCTGCCCTGATGTCTGCCCCTTTCATCACTACGGTAGTAGACGTGTTGGGAGTGCTGATTTATTTGAATCTAGCCCGCATTATCCTGAAGCTCTAAATACGATTGTCAGACTTAAGCAAGGCCAGGCGACTGGCCGCAGCACAGTTGCCGAAGCAGCACAGCGATAGCTAAGGTATATTTTTCGCTAAAATTAAGATGGAATCCAGTATAAAAATCTCTTTATTAATACTTTGAGCACTTCTTATCGGGAACCACAACGATGGCAATTAGCCAGAATTAATTCTATTCCGGGATCATTGCTGTGGCCGATATTGAGGCTATTCTCTTATGATAATCAATTGATAGTTTTCCATCTTTGAGACGGGTTGCCTGTGCTTCATAAATTCAAGCAGGACTTAAAAAATGACCTGATCGCGGGTCTCTTAGTCGTGATCCCACTGGCGACGACTATCTGGCTAACGATCACCGTCGCCTTCTGGGTGGTGCGATTTTTGACGCGCTTTCCCAAGCAGCTTAATCCGTTTACAGGCCTACCGCCACTGCTGGGAGACTTTCTCAATCTCTCGGTAGGACTGGCGGTGCCCCTGCTCAGTATCTTGCTAATCGGCCTGATGGCGCGCAACATTGCTGGCCGTTGGCTGCTGGACTTTGGGGAGCGTGTGGTTCAATCCATCCCCTTAGCAGGCTCCATTTATAAAACTCTGCAGCAGCTGCTACAAACGGTGCTGCAAGACTCTAAGAGCCGTTTTCGTCGAGTTATTTTAGTGGAATATCCTCGACGCGGAATATGGGCTGTAGCTTTTGTAACGGGTACTGTTATGTCTCCAGAGACCGGTAGCGGTACTTCCATGATCAGTATCTTCATTCCCACTACTCCCAATCCGACCAGTGGCTGGTATGCCGTTGTTCCTGATTCAGATGTCATCAATCTCTCGATTTCCATTGAAGACGCCTTCAAGGTGCTGCTTTCTGGCGGCATTGTGGGTCCAAATTTAGCGGAATCGATTCCTCAAGAGCGGTTGCTCAATGCCGCAAATGAAGCTGGAGTGCCCCGTCCTGTTCTGCAGTTTAATCAGCCAGTTTTAGAATAAATTCGTATGCTGCGGGATGAATAACGGCTGAAACGCTGCCTTTACCGTGCCCAATTTTACTGGATACAGACCGGCGGCTATCAGCTAGGACTGCGGTGGAGACTTCTCGAAGTCCTTGAGAAATAATTTGCGCCCGCGTAGTTTAGCTTCGCCTCTGACTTCTTCCGAAGTGTGAAACGTGAACCGTCTCTCATTCCCGTACTGATTCCACTCTGTCTGAATGGCGCTGTCAGGAAATATGCCTTGTTCCAACTGCTTCATCATCTTGGGCCAGCGCGTTTTTAGGTGCCTGACTTCACCTACATACATGCGTATGGCACCAAAATTGGCAACAGCGTAGATTTCGGAAGCCATTTTTCCAATAGAGCGATCGCTAAACCGTCTTTAAGGATGCCTCAGGATGCTCAATTACGCCACCACATTACAAAAATTGCGATCGTGCAGACCGCCTCTGAACCAACAGTGTCAGAAAAATTACTTGTATTGCCGCAAAAGCCATAGCTGACTGAGCGGCCATCCGTACCCAACGTTTTCAGCCCAGATCGCTTTTACTACAACCAGAAGCCGATTGTAAGCATTCCAAATTTATTTGCTTTTTATCAAACCTGAGGCAGGTAAACTAACATTGCAACTTCTGGCTGATGCAATGAGCAAACAAGAGCGGATCTTTGCAAGCGCTTAGCACCAATAGCTGAGGTGCCTGGATATCCGGAGGATGATTGGCTGAATTATTCTGAAAGCCTGTGTGCCAAGAAATATTAGAAAGCCTTGGAGATAATGCTCTCAAAAATAAAAGCGATTCTCCGCAAAATGGCCCTGAGAATCAAAAAAATTGATATTGCTGACACTTGAAGCAGATGCCAATCACCTCAATAAGTCAGTGACGGACAAAATTGAGACCTGATTCAGCCTGAAATGACTTTATTCTCAAACAAATTGGCATGGTAGGCTAGACGAGCCTCCAGCTTAAAGTAGCAGCGTCTATGAATGACCTAGGACAGGCCTTAGAAGCAAAAGTCGAGATTATCACCAAAACGTGGATTGAGGCAGTTCACCGCGACTCAGAAATTGAAAGTGCCAAGAAGCTAGCTTATGAAGCAGTGCGGAACAGCCTGCCTGATATCTTGAAAGAATTGGCTGGGCTGCTGTCCGACAAGCTTCCGGGCAGCGAAAAAGAATTAGAACAAAAGAGTCTGTGTCATGGTCTAGTACGCGCTAGCCAAGGTTTTGACACGGCAGAAATTGTCCGCGAATATCGTCTGCTTCGGCAAACCATTTTGTTGACTTTAGAACCGGATCTCCTCTCTGGCTCAGCCCAAGAAGTTTTAGATTCGGTAAGACTAATTGATCAAGTTTTTGACGAAGTGATTACTAATAGCGTAGAAAGCTATATTGAGTCCCGATTAATTGAGCTACAACAATTACAGAGTCAGCTAACACTGACAAATCAAGAGCTTGTACGTTTAGTACAAGTTCAGAAAGATAATCTTTCATATATGGCCCATGAATTAAAAACCCCTCTCAACTCAATCATTGGTTACTCTAGTGTTTTGCTCCAAAAACAGCGAAAGCAAGTAGAAAAACAAGATAGTGTGGCCAGCCTCGATCAGCTAGAGCGCGTCTTACGAAATGGGCGAAGACTTCTACAAATTATTAATGATACTTTGGAGATTTCTCGCTACGACCAAGGATTGATCAGGCTTAATATCATGCCGGTTAGGGCAGGCAGCGTCATCCGTGAAATATTACAAGATGGCTTGGAACCGCTAGCCTTGGAAAAAGAATTAGACTTGATGATTGATGTTGATAGAATGCCCGACATTATTATGACGGACAGCCTTCGAATTCAACAGTTGGTGACCAATTTAGTCAGTAATGCAATTCGCTATACAGAAGAGGGAAGCATCCAGGTTATTTGTCAACCGCAAAATGAGCAATTTTGGGAAATTCAAGTTATTGATACCGGCATTGGCATTGAAGAGGAGGCAAAGGGCCAAATTTTTGAGCCTTATATACGCTCCAACTCACAAGAACCTTCGATCTCTGGAACAGGTTTAGGATTAGCGATAGTCAAGAGCATTGTTAGTTTGATGAATGGTAATATTGAGCTTGCTTCTGAAGTCAATGTAGGATCAACGTTCAAAGTTGTTTTGCCGCTGACATTGCCCGAATAAGCGTGACATAGAATTTGCTTAAAGGTCATCTCAAGAGTACGCCCCCCAAGCGTAGGGTTGCATAGTCCTATGGACAGAGCTGGCGCTGAGACTTGGTCCTTCATAGGGAATAGAAGATTTCGGATAGGGCGTTAACTTCAATTTTTTTAGTCATCAAAATCTCCAATGTAGTTATCTTTAAAGTGCACGAAAAAATAGCGCTTATAAGTAGTAGCAGCGTGATTTGTGCTGAAACAATGGCTTAAAAGATGAGAAGTCAACAAACTGAAAATAATTTACGCATGCTAGGGTTGAGCATTGCTCTGTCCCTAGCCATTTTGGGCGGATTGTCAGGATACTGGTCATTTTCAGTAAGCGGTACAGCCAACTCCCTACAGTGGTGGGGCAATTGGCTGCAAGATGTGGGCACTGAGATGCTGGGGGCGGCCGTAACCATTCTCTTAGTGGAGTTAGTCATTTATCAAAAGCGAGATGAAGTCAGTCGCGTAGACCGAGCGCGGACGCGTCGTCAAGAACACTTGATTGAGCAATTGAGACGAACCCGAAAAACCGATCAGCGGCAAAAAATCTTGGACCGTATGGCACGACAAAATCTACTATCTGAAGCCTGGCTATACAGCCTTGATTTATCAGCAACAGCGCTCGAAAATTGTGATCTTTCTGAATCTGATTTGTATGAATCAAATCTGAAAGATGCTTCTTTAAGTAAAGCTAACTTACAGGGAATCAGCCTGCGTCGATCTAATCTGAGCTATGCTAATTTGCAAGCCGCTAACCTGGCTGAAGCAGATTTAGTTGAAGCTAATTTAGTGGGGGCTGATTTGTATCAGGCTAATCTGGTAGACGCCGATTTTAATCAGGCGCGCTTTGATTATAAAACTCGACTCCCTGATGGAACTTTCTGGATTCCAGATGTGGATGTTGGCAAGTTTACGAAATCTCAAAACAGTGCCTGAAATGTAGAGAATTTAGCAGTTTTTTCGTTTTTTTAGCTAAGGTAATATCAGGCTGAAAAACTTACTATTTTCGACTTCTAAAGCTTCCTAAGCCTATGTTTAGAACTCAAAACCGGTGAATCTAATTATTTCTGCTAGAAAATATCAGTAGCTTTAACGATCTTTTGATAGTGCTCGTTTTGGTGCTGGAGTAATGCCAGGAAAGCTAGGACGGGTGGCGAGCTTGTTGCGCTCTTTTAGGGCGCTCAGTACAAGCTGTTCGGCCTCGGCCTCACTTATGCCGGCCACGTCAACCTATTGCACAAGTGCCAGCATTCCTGTTGGCTGACAATCGTCCACGCGAATCGGCAGCAGGCGGCGCTCTTCGCCTGTAGGATCTTGGGCAAAAGAGCTGCCCACTCAAGGTTGGGTACACCGGCATTTTTTAAGAAAGTTTTCCGACAGTACTATGACAATGATGTGAGCCGCTTCTGTGGTTCGCTGTATGTCCATGCCCAGTTGCCGCCGGGGCGAAAGTCCCAAGCCTCAATAATGACGGTATAGCCGTTTTCTTCCAGTACCTAAGCAATCTATTCGGCCCAGATTTTATCAACGCCAACTCGACGCTCAACAGCATCCGATTGGCAAAACCAACCCCCAGAAGATTGGGCGAAAGCACCGCACGTGGCGCGCCCGCATCCAGTGTCTGGCAGTGTCTGGCTCGCAAAGCCATTGGCTTCTCAAAATCGGTCTTGATGCACGACACCGGGTTCGGAATGTTGATTAACCGCTATAAATTTGGGCGTGCAATCTGAGCGCTTTCCACAGGTCTAGAACACTACCCTTTCGAGGCCTATCGGCAAAAGGGATGCGGCCTGATAGCTGAAAAAGCTGGGTCTTTCAGACAAATTGGACTTGGGTTCGCTAAAGTCATTGGGTAGGCTGCTTAGGGAGTGTCCAATGGAAATGCTGCAGTTCAAAAACGGTGATCAAATGCCTGCGTTTGGCTTGGGCACCTGGAAATCCGCTCCTGGCGAAGTGTATGAAGCCGTCAAAACTGCGGTCAACTTGGGCTATCGCCATATCGACTGCGCTCTCATCTACGGTAATGAGGCAGAAATTGGTCGAGCTTTGTCGGAATGTTTCGCTGCCGGTACGGTCACTCGCGAGGAAATGTGGATTACTTCTAAGCTGTGGAATGACTCCCATGCTCCAGAAGATGTGAAGACGGGAATTGCCAAAACCTTAGCCGATTTACAGCTGGAATACCTCGATTTGTATCTTATGCACTGGCCTGTCGTGATTAAAAAAGGTCAGGGCTTTCCCTTGAACAAGGACAAACTGCTTTCCTTAGAAGAATTACCGGTTGCTAGCACTTGGCAGGCTATGGAAGCTCTCGTCAAAGCCGGCTTGACGCGGCATATTGGCGTCTCTAACTTCAGCGTTGCCAAACTAAAATCGCTGTTGGAAACTGCAGAAATCTCTCCGGAAATGAATCAAGTAGAGCTACATCCATACCTACAGCAGCAGGAGCTGCTGGAATTTGGTCAGGCGAACGACATTTTCCTCACGGCCTACTCGCCCCTGGGTTCATCTGATCGTCCTGCATCATTGAAGGCGGAAGACGAGCCGATTTTGCTGGAAGATCCGACGATCGCCGACATTGCCAAAAAGCATCATGCAACGCCTGCTCAAGTCCTGATTAACTGGGCTATTCATCGCGGCACGGCGGTGATCCCCAAATCGGTGAACTCCGAGCGGATTAAACAAAATTTGGCCGCCACTGACGTGTCCTTGACCGCTGAAGATATGAGCACGATCGCGGCCTTGGACAAGCACCGGCGTTATGTCGACGGCTCTATCTGGGTCGTTGAAGGGGGGCCATATACCCTGGCTAATCTGTGGGACGAGTAGGGATATTTTGAGCCGTTCTAAAAATCACAAAGCGCTCCATTGTTTAGCATATGGCCGCCAATGATGAAACAGCAGCGATGGTTCATATTCGTCCAGTAACCGCTACCGATGCGGCGACTTGGCTACAGCTCCGGCAAGGACTATGGCCTGATGCGACAACCGAACACCAAGCCGCGATCGCGGCGTTTTTTGCTGGCAAGGCCGCCGAACCGTTGGCCGTGCTGCTTGCCGAAGCTGCCCAACGACATATTGTCGGGTTGGTGGAATTGTCCATTCGTTCCTATGCCGAAGGCTGTGACACTCAACGGGTAGCTTATCTGGAGGGATGGTATGTGGTGCCCGAGTACCGAGGGCGAGGAATCGGACGCGCCTTGGTCGAGGCTGCGGCTGATTGGGGACGATCGCAGGGCTGCACCGAATTCGCCTCCGATGCCGAAGCCGACAATTTTGCTAGTCAACAAGCTCATCTTGCCCTCGGTTTTGAAGCTGCCGGCCTGATTCGCTGCTTCCGCAAAACGCTTTAGGGGATTGCAGAGTCGGAATTCAGAATACAAAGAAGAAGCGTTCAATTGGCTGTGGCTATTGCTTTGACACCTGACACGAGTTGCTTCTTAAGAAGGGGAGATTTCTAGATTACTTTTTCTTGATCCAGAGTTGCGAAGTGTACCTCCACGATTTTGTGGACAAAGCGATCGCTCCCCAACCCGCTGAAGTAGGCAGCGATCGCCCCTTTCATCTTGACTGCCTAAACGGGGAAAGCGATCTTGCTGCGGGAACGCGATCGCCTAGATCTTGAGTTGTGTCATGAATTGGTCAGGGGTGAGAATTCGGCAATCTGCCACAGTTTTAAGCACCAATAAATCGCGATCGCCCGTCACTAAATAATCAGCCCGCCCCACAACTGCTAAATGTAAAAATGGCAGGTCAAATGGATCGCGGCAGTCGGGTACAGCAGGCAGTGCTTCCGGCAAGCGAACGACTTGACAAAATGGCAAATATTCCGCCAGCAGGGCTTTTTGTTCAGCCAATGTCAGACGAAATTTTGGGTATGCCAGCACCCGCATCAGCTCTAAAATCGTGGCGCGGCAAACTAAAGGGGTAAAACGTTTGGCTTGCCAAGCCTCACGCAGATCGCGCAAAACATTTGATTTAAACACCAACGAGGAAACCAATATGTTGGTATCCAGTACCGTTGACAGCGGCAGAGTCACGGTTCTATGGGGTGTTGCCTAGCCCACGCCACCGCATCCGCAATATCTTGCTGACTAATGGATAGCTCAGCTAGCTTTTCTCGCACCGTATCCGTCTGAACTGTAACTGGGGTTAAAACAATCTGACCATCCTTCAGGGTTACTTCAAAGTATTCCACCGGGCCGATCGCCTGCATGACCTCTTCTGGCAGAGTAATCTGATTTGTTGCTCTGAGCTTTGCCAACATAGTCACTTACTCAATCAGCCTGGTTTTACTGCTATGGTACTGCTTTCATTACCGGCGATCGCTCCTTTCATCTCGACTGCCTGAACGGAGAAAGCGATCGTCCCCACTAATATTTTGACGTCAGCGCAATCAGCATCGGTGCGTTAATCCAGTAACTGTGCTGATGCCTTCGTTTTGGCATCCAGAAAGCCTTTACCCTGCCACCCTGCTACTCTGCCACCCTGCCAATCAATCACCTCAAGGGCATGGCAGCAAAGTGCTCCTGCACCAGCTTGTGGATGAAGCGATAGCGACCGCCAACGCGCTGGAGAAGAAGTCTATCGCTGCAGTGGTTGAGAAAGCGAGCATAGTTCCAGGGGCTGTAGCCAGCGCCATAAAGCACAATCCGCAGCGCCACATGTTGCGCACAAGCCTGCCATCCGGCTAAATAGCCACCCAGTAGCAAAGCGTAGGCAAAGCCTTGCAGCCAAGCTGTGGGCCAATCAAGCGGCAGGTTGGCAAGACTCCAACCATTTGCCGCCACGAACATAGCCAGCTGCCCTCCCAAAGCGATGACGACTCCGCCAGGATAGGTGATCAGTGAGACGGGCAAGATATTCTTCGCTGCCTTGAGCATGCCTTGATTGGGCATTACTCGATGGGTGATATCGGCTTTCAGCCCGCTAATCAGCCCGACAATCATCCCGTAAATCATCCCGCCAATCAGCCCTAAAATCATCCCGCCAATCAGCCCGACAATCAGCCCGCCAATCAGCCCGCCAATCAGCCCGACAATCAGCCCGTCTCTCAATTCCTTAAAAAATTCCGGTCGCGCCAAGCACGACCAGGATAGATCCCACTTTTCGACCGGGTCAATAAGCTTTTCACCCAGCCCGCCAATCAGCCCGACAATCAGCCCTAAACTCAGCCCGCCAATCAGCCCGCCAATCAGCCCGTAAATCAGCCCGAAAATCAGCCCG
>JBCCJU010000088.1:0-23643 GCA_039027715.1 Cyanobacteria bacterium P01_C01_bin.120 | reverse complement strand
TGCTGGGGCGATCTCACTTCGTCCTGCGGCTGCCCAATCTGATCACCACCGGCCTATTGTTTAGGCTGTATTGGATGATTTGCTATCAACTCTATGGCCAACAGGGACGACAAGCATTTTGGTTAACGGTGCTGCTGGTGCTGACTTCGCCACTGTTTTTTCTGTTTTTGGCGATGGCTTGGCATGACCATTGGCTGGTGTGGTTCGGCACCGCCGCCAGCTATTGTCTGATCCGATTTTTGAGCGGCAATCGCGGCCGCGCTTATCTCTGGCTGTACGCCACCGGTTTGCTAATCGGACTGGCCGGACTATGTAAATACGTCGCTTTGTTTTTGGGCCTCGGATTTTTGGTGGCGATCGCTGCCCACAAAAGCTGGCGATCGTTGTTGTGGAATGGACATTTGTACGGGGCGGTGGCCTTAGCATTCCTGGTCATGACGCCCGTCTTTTGGTGGAATACCCAGCACGAATGGGCCTCATTTCAGTTTTATCTGGGGCGCAGCGTGCAGACCGAGGCCAGCACGATTCAGTGGTTCGGGCTGGTAGGCTTTGGATTGCTGACAGGGCTGATTTTTGGACCAGTGCATCTTTGGCTAACGTTACAGATAACGAAGCAGAAATTCACTAACGCTTTTGGGCAAGCCTATCAGCGGGTTGCGCTCACAATTTTGGTGACGTCCACAATTCTCTTGGCCACCCTCTCTTTAACTGCTCCAGTGCTTTATTACTGGAATATTTTGGCGTATCCGCTGCTGTTTCCCCTGTTGGCAGGGCGGTTTCTGAGCCCGCAGCGGGCAGCGAGATTACGCCAACGATGTCTGCTCCATATCGCTTTAGCGATCGGCACCATCGTCGCGACTCTCTTAGTGATTCATTACACATTTATTCCCTTGTCGGCTCTGCTCGGTGAAACTGGAGATGACGATACTCGCATGCTCTATGGCTGGCCCGCGATCGCCGAGTCAATTAAGCGGGAAGCGGCTGTCTTTGCGGAGAAACCGCTGCTGCTCACAACCGATTATCGCTCTGCTGCTGCCCTAGCCTATGTGCTCAACGATCCATCCGTGCTCGCCATTTCTGGCCGGATTGATCAGTTTGACTTCTGGTATGACCCCGTCAAGCTCGATGGTCGCGACGGTCTTTTACTAGGAGACGACTGGCATCCGATTTGTCCGCAGCATTTAGAAATGTTTGAGCAAACTACCGTCTCCACAACAGTTCCCGTAGAGCGACTTAACGCCTTTATCAAGCAGTACACCATTCAACCTGGACGAAATTTTCGCGCCCAAGGCGTCACGGCCAATCCGTTAGGCCTTAACTATCCGCTGGCATTTACCACTGACGGCGAAACCTGTGACCATTCTCAGAAATCTGTTCGTCATCGTCCGAGGGGATGATCGTCCTTGTGAGGCCAGCTCTTGCTTAGTGCTCGAAGTGAGCGGCAAGCATGTTCTCCGCCTGCTGCTGCGTTAGCGGTTTTGAAAACCAATAGCCCTGGCCAAAGGCACATCCCTGCTCCAGCAGGAACTGAGCCTGATCGGCAGTTTCAATTCCTTCTGCCACGATTTCCAGCTCCATATTTTTGCCTAAAGCCAGAATGGTTTTGATAATTTCTTGATTGTTGGGATTGCCATCAAGGTTGGAAACAAAGGACTTATCGATTTTGAGTACGTCTTTAGGAAATCGCAGTAAATAACTTAAAGATGAATAGCCGGTGCCAAAGTCATCCATCGCTATTTGGATATTTTGAGCTTTCAACTGCTTCAAGATCTCCAATGATGCCGACTCATTTTGCATCAAAGCGCTTTCGGTAATTTCGATTCTAAGTTGATTGCCATCAATCCCGGCGCCGTGGAGAATGCGTTGAATTTGAGCCGGCAAGTCACTCTGGATAAACTGCTTAGCAGATAAATTAACGCTGATATTGCAGCCATGCTGCATCTGTGGCCACTGTAACAACCACTGTTTCCACTGCTGGCATGCTTGCCAAATCACCCATTCACCAATGGGCAAAATCAAGCCGGTTTGCTCAGCGAGCGGGATAAAGCTGTTCGGAGGCAACAGCCCTTTAACCGGATCATGCCAGCGGATTAGCGCTTCAAAACCACAAAATTTACGCTCGGGTATATTTGATTCAGGCGTACTTAATAAATGAAAAATCGGTTGATAATACAGCTGAAACTCATTGCGGGTCAATGCTCGCCGCATGTCGTTTTCCAGCTGTAGGCGTTGCTTGACCTGCGTATGCATCGTCCAATTGAAAATTTGATAACTGTTGCGTCCCCTTTCTTTAGCCTGATACATGGCCGTGTCGGCATCCCGTAAAAGCTGAGACGCATCGTTATAGCTGGGAGCATCAATGACGATGCCGATGCAGGAGCTAATAAAAATTTCTTGAGTTTCCAGCGTCATGGACTGCTGCAAGGTCAACTGAATATTTTCAACTACGGCTAGGATTTCTTCTATGTTCTCAATATCTTCCAGCAAAATGGCAAACTCATCGCCGCTGATACGAGCTAAGGTATCTCCCACCCGCAAACACTTGTTTAATCGAGTAGCAACCACCTGCAACAAAAAATCTCCGGCATGGTGACCCAAGCTATCGTTGACGATGCGAAAATCATCTAGGTCGAGGAACAGCACAGCAAAGTTGCCCAGAATGTTGCGATCGCTGCCGCCATAGTTTCGGTGAGCAATTTGACGTGCGTGGTTGAGACGATCTAAAAAAAGAGCCCGATTTGGCAGACCGGTAAGCTCATCGTGAAAGGCATCATGGCGCAATTGTTCTTCGATGCGTCGCCGCTGCTCCAACTCATGTTGAGCCTGCATGTATAAGTTAGCTTGATAAATAGCGATCGCACACTGCTCGGTAACGGCTTTGACCAGGGATATTTCGGCGGGCTCCCACTGACGGCGAGAACTGACTTGATACAGCACCAATACCCCAAAGTATTCTTGATGATAGTTGAGTGGTGTCGCTAGTAAAGACTGTAGCTCGCGATCCTGCAACAGCGGCAGAGCGGCCTGCGCCATTTCGGGCTCGGACGAATACAGCGAGATTTGTTCTCCGCCCTTAAACTGCTCTTCAAAATGAACACATAAGCCACATGGTTGTCCACAGAGACTTTTTTGAGTCTCCGAATCATTGGAGCTAACGTATCCCACCACCATTTGATGGTCAGCAGTCGGCTGAATCATCAGGCAATAATCAGCTTTCAAAGCCGCCTGAAGATGGTCAACCGTTTTCTGCAGAACCTCGGTAAGAATCAACGTTTCGCGAATGGCTTGAAAAATTTGATTCAGTACGGACTCGCGCCAAGCCTGCTGCTCAATTTGGGCTAAGGCCGCCTGCTGTCGCCGCTTGAGATTAGCTTCCGCTAGCGCTCGGCCCAAAACCGTCGGTAATCGATACAGCCGATCCTTCAGCACATAATCGGTCATTCCCGTTTTGATGCATTCGACAGCAGCCTCTTCTCCCAAACTTCCCGTCACCAAGATAAAAGGCAGTAGCGGAAATTGCTCATTAACCGCTCGAAACACGTCAGGAGCCTGGATGCCTGGCAAACGATAGTCAGCAAGCACCGCATCAAAAGTATGGCTAGCTAGGAGACCTTGGCACTGCTCTAAAGAATCGGCTATGGCGATTTCACAATCGATGTCGCTTGCGCTCAGCGCTATTTCTATCAGCTCGACATCTTCTTGAACATCCTCAATCACAAGCAGATGTAGCGGAACCGACGCTGCAATCAGCTCGTTGACGCTGGAAATATCGATAATGCCCCCCTTTGTAGAGAGAAAACGATTAACCATGAATGCGGCGAGCCCCAAGTTTATTCCATAATTCCCGTCACGATGCCAAAACGCTAAGGGGAAGATTAATGGTCATCCAATAGTTACCGACTTGTCGAGCAAATTCTTGGAAGCGCTGAAAATCTAACGGCTTAATCACATAACTATTAACACCCAGATTGTAACAATCATTGAGATCGGTTTCCTCAGACGACGATGTCATAATAACAACCGGCAAAAATTGCGTCCGGGCATCTTGACGAATCGCTCGTAGAACCTCAATGCCGTTCAGTTTTGGCAGTTTCAGGTCCATTAATACGAATCGCGGCAAGGCTGCCACTGACGTTTCCTCACGAGAGCCTAGTAAATACTCTACAGCTTGGGCTCCATCGGTCACGACATCCATCGTGCGAATAAAGCTTAGCTCTTGAATAGCTAATTGAATCAGTTCAACATCATAGGGATCGTCGTCGACCAACAACATTTTTTGCGGATCAATAATCATGACAAATTTACAGGGACGATTTCAGAAGGAGTCATTATCAGAGTAGTTGAAACAACAGTCTTTGATAAGATATTTACGGATATCACCGCTATCTTTACTGCCTCCTTACGGATTCATGAAGAAGTATTATTTTTTACACTTTATTCGGGATGAGCATTTTGCCACCGCAAAGGTCTTTAAAATAAACGATGAGGTTTTTGGTAACTCCATGGGATCTCTGGCCATTGAAAATTACGAAGTCAAGACATGCTGACAATGCCTTTAACTACCATCTATTTAAATCGTGCGTAATACCCTTTTATTTTAGAGTATAAAAAATAACTTTACCTTTTCGGCTTTTGCGGGGCGATATATTTTATTTTGCCGAAGAAATTTGCGCCTATTAATCGAATTAGCAAAAAAATCGATTATTGGCAAGCTTGACTTTAGGACGATCGCTCCCAGGCCGTTGCGCTAAAACGAAGGGTCGAAGGGACTTTCTGCTAACTAGCTTTCAACGATAAGTTGACCCGCCTTTACGTGGTAAATCTGAGACATTTTTAGCCAATTGGCATCAAAAGCACCCAAATGAGTGGTGGTGATTAAGGTTTGAAAGCGATCGCCAATTGCTTCGAGAAGTTGATTTTGTCGCCTCAGATCGAGTTCGGCCAACACATCATCCAACAGCAGTAAAGGGGGTTCGCCGATAACCGTTTCAATCAGCTCTAGTTCGGCCAATTTAAGGGCTAGTACCAGCGTTCGCTGCTGGCCCTGAGAACCATATTGACGGGCCGGAGTTGCATTGATAGTAAAGTCGATATCGTCGCGGTGAGGACCCACAAGGCTGGTGCGCTGATGGCGCTCAGCGATCGCCCGCTGCTGAATTTTCTCTAAAAACGCGGCTTGGATAATTTGGGAATCATCTTGTGCTGACGGTACGCTGGGCGCATATGTGAGGGTTAACTCTTCAGTATTGCCGCTGATGGCACGGTGCCAGCGCTGAGCCAAGGGAATGAGGCGAGAAAGCCCCCGCGATCGTCGCCGAATCACCCGTGTACCCAGGGCGGCAAGCTGCGCATCCCATAGGGCAAGTTGAGCCCCATCGGCAGGAGGGTCATCTTGCTTCAATAGCGCATTGCGCTGCTTGAGGGCCTGCTGATACTGTCCCAAAATGTAGGCGTAAACGGGTTCAAGCTGCATTAACAGGGTGTCTAGCCAGGTTCGCCGTTCGCCGGGGCCGCCCCGCACCAAGTCTAGATCGAGGCTAGAAAACTGTACGGCGTTGAGCACGCCCAAAAAGTCAAGCTGACGACGCAGCTTTTCACCACTGCGGATCACAGTGCGGCGGCCTTTATCTCGCAGGACAATTGCCACATCAACATAGCTGACTTCACGACTGATTTCAGCATTGATGTGAGCAGTATCAAAGCCATCTTGAATGAGGTCACGATCGCGGCTAGTGCGATGGGACTTCAGCGTCGCCAGCAGTTCAACCGATTCCAACAGGTTAGATTTGCCCTGGGCATTTTCACCCAGCAAAATGGTTTTGGGAGTGGTAAAAGCCACCCGCTGAGTGTCGTAATTGCGAAAGTGCCGCAGGTCGAGCGACTTGAGAAACATGGGCGCACCAGCTCACCGTCATGGGTTCTCGCCTTAGGGTAAGCGATCTGCCCCGACTTGCTAAAGCCTACTGGGTTAAAGGCGCGCTGACTGAGACCAAAAACGGGGATTTTTCCAGAAGCAGGCGAGCCGCCATTTCCGGGTTGTGACCGGCTAAGTCAATTTGGGGAATCACTTTTTGGCGACGCTCCAAATCATATCGATAGGTGCGGTCATAGTAATCTAGCAAAACTTTGCAGACTTCACGGGGCGACTCTTGACGAATCAAATCAACGGCAGTTTGAGTGCGCTGTCCACCCAAGCGTTTACGGAGGCGTTCAGTTGCGGCCACCAATTCATCCCGATTGGTCGTGCCGTAAACATCCACCAAAATATCAAGCCGTTCTTCTAGGGGACGCACGACTTCAATAGTCGGCGCCGCCTCCATCTGCTGAAACAGCTCTTCAGGAACGCGACAGGTGCCAACGCGTTTACTCTCTGCTTCAATCCAGATGGGGCGGGCCGTATCAAACTGCGAGAGGCGATCGCCAATCAAATTTTCGAAATGTTCAGTACGCGGCTGGGGAGGCAAATCGAGATTGCCAAAGCTGCTACCGCGATGGTTGGCCAGGCCTTCTAAATCCAGCACCTGTTCGCCCAATTTTTCCAACGCCTGCAGAATCTGAGTTTTACCGGTGCCGGTCATGCCGCCGAGCACAATAATTTGCCGGGGCTGAGCAAACACTGTTCTGACCCAGCGGCGAAAAGCTTTATACCCGCCCTCCAGAGTCGCGACTTGGAATCCCGCCATTTGTAAGCCCCAGGCCACACCACCGCTGCGCATGCCGCCGCGCCAGCAGTGAACCCGCACAGACCGCTCTGGGGCGATCGCCTTGGCTTCACGGACGCGGTCGCCTAACTTTGGCCCCAGCAAGTCAAATCCCAGTTCCACAGCGGCATCTTTGCCTTGTTCCTTGTAGCAAATGCCGACCTGTGCCCGTTCTTCATCCGTAAACAAAGGGTAACTAACGGCGCCAGGAATGTGGCCCTGCGCATATTCCCCAGGGCTGCGTACATCGAGCAGGGGGCCTTTAGCAGCCAGGAACGCTTCAATTGTTAATCGCTTTACCATGCCTTAATTGTAATGGGCGACTGCCCGGCAACCGACGGCACCACGGTGCCAATGCGGGTAGCAGCGGTGTAGCCTAGGGCCCGTAGTTGCGCTATGCAGCGGTCCGCTTGAGTAGGCGGAACGGCAGCCAACAGGCCTCCTGCCGTTTGGGGATCAAACAAGATGGCATAGTCTGGTCGATTAGCATAAGAGGCGGCATGGCGGAGCGATCGCGCCGCATGGAGATTTTGTGGCTGGAGGGAACTGACAATACCCTGCTGCAGAGTCATCAGGGCGCCATCGAGTACGGGCAAATTTTGCAAGTCTAAATCAACGCCCAGTTGAGCCGCTTGAACCATTTCTAGCAAATGACCTAGCAGACCAAAGCCAGTGACATCAGTGCAGGCGGTGACGCCATGCTGGCGCAGGCATCGAATGGCTGCAGCGCTGGGCTGGATCATATGGGCGATCGCATTTTCAATCCAGCGGCCCTTAGCCTGTTTTCGCATATCGGCGGCAAACAGGGTGCCGGTGCCCAGCGGCTGGGTCAAAATCAGCGCGTCGCCCACCTGCATGTCCCCTTTGCGAAGAATTTGGTCGTCACTGACTAGACCGTTGCAGGCCAGGCCCAACGCTAGCTGCTCGCCCTCGGTGGTGTGACCGCCGACCAGCGGCGTCAGGGTGGCCATTAGCGACTTTTGCACGCCTGACAGCAGATGAAATAGGGTTTCAGTTTGCTTGTCGACGGCGCCGTGGGGCAGCGTGGCGATCGCCAGCACGGTTTGCGGCTCTGCCCCCATGGCATACAGATCATTCAGGCAGTGCTTCACCACAATTTGCCCAAACACAAAGGGATCGTCCACTAGCGCATTGAAAAAATCGACGGTGTGAACCATCAGCTTGGCGGGCGGCACCTGCACTACTGCCGCATCATCCGGTGACAACAGCCCAATTAGGACGCGACTCGAAACATCGCCCGGATCTGCCGCCATCAGGCTTTCTCTGTTCCCCTGACTCAGGCTGTTCGGGGTTAACAAATTCTCCTCTCCGTGCTCCTGACGCAGCCGTGCTAGGGTCTGATGCAACACACGGCTGCTCACCTTGGAACCACAGCCAGCACAATACATAGAAGATGAGAAATCGGGCGCGATCGCTGATTTTTCCTCTCTTCCCTCAACCGCCTGAGTCATTGAGGGAAAATCGCTGAACAGGCGCATAAATTTGCTGTCGATGCGATGCTTCCAGGCTCGCATCAGGGGCGATTCAAACGTGAAAGGGCCGCGAGAGGCGATCGCGCTGCCATCGCCGGTATCAATAATGTTGAGGTATTGCTTTTGCGGTGTAAATGGCCTGAGCGATTCGCCTTTGAGGTATGCCTGCAGATTGTGGAATAGCGGCGACCCCTGTCGCACTGCAAACACGCCGGCTTTCGGGCGGGCATGATTTTTCATCGTAGCGACATCGCCCGCTGCAAAAATATTGGCGTGGGAGCAGCTTTGCAGCGTGTCTTCAACCAGCAAAAAACCAGCCTCATCTGTCGCTAGTCCGGTTCCTTGAATCCAGCCGGGGGCCGCCGCATTGGTTACCCAAAAGACGCGATCGCAGTCAATCGTCAGGCCCGACTCGCACCGGACTCGCCGTTGATGATCGTGGACGGGCTCAATGGCGCATACGGATTCCTGCAAATGGAGGCTGATGCCGCGCTCGACAAACCGCCGATGCAGTCGCCGGCGGGTGCTGCGATTACGACCATTAGCCAGTTCCTCGCCGCGATGAAACAGGTGGATAGTCAGCTCGCTGCGCGATCGACCCAGCTCATCTAGCAGTTTCCAGAGGCGTATCTGCATGTTGAGCGTCAACTCGACGCCGCCCACACCGCCGCCTACGATTGCAAAGGAAAGGGGCCGGGCGGAGCCGTGACGCACTTCGCTCAGCCAAGCATTCCAGGCGAAGAGTAAGTCTGGCACGGGCTTGGCGGGAATGGTATACGCTCGGGCTCCCGGCACTGCTACCGTCGCCGGCGTGCTGCCCGTATCGATTGACAGCACGTCAAACGTGACGGGCGGATGGTGTGCACAAATCACCTGCTGCTTCTGAGGATCAATGCCCACCGCTCGATCCATCAGCAGTTGGCAGTTGGCAAAACGGCTGAGGGGACGCAGGTCAATATGGGATTCGTCGAAATCGTAGAGTCCGGAAATGTGACAGGGCAGCATACCGGAGTAGGGCGTATCGACCAAGTTGGTAATTAGCGTCAGGCGTACGCCGGGCAGCGGTTTCATGCCAAACTGACGCAGCACGATCGCGTGAGTGTGCCCGCCTCCGACTAGCACTAAATCTTTTGTAATGGGTTGTACTGGCCGCATTTCAGCAGTTTGTTGCAGAGACTTTCTCTAAGATATCGACTTTACCTGAGTCTTAAATGAATGCTTGCTCACAGCCTTGGCCATCAATGATTTCAGTGGGCTGAACAGCGTCGGGGCGATCGCTAAACGAACTGGATTCCCCAAGCTGCTGGTACTGGCTCTGCCGAAAAAATCAGATTAAGAGAAATCAAATAAGAATTAGCCTCCGATTAAGCTAGTGTTAAGGTGCTTTGTAGCTACAGAGCTTCTGCACGTTAGCTGGACACTTCAGTCGGCCGATTTTTGCTGCAATTTCTAAACGACTCCAGGCAATGGCAGCGGCAGTATTCATCCAGAAAATCAGCATTTTTCTGAATCAAAAATCTCTGCAATTTTCATCCTAAAACGGAACGCAAATGACTGTTAGACGAGCGTCAATCTGGGTTTTCTCACTCAACTTTCTAGCGATTATCTTGGCGCTAATTGTGCATTATCTGGGCGGCAGAGATCCCTTTGGTGAAAGAGGATTTATTTCCTTTTTATCCGTGGCTCAGCTGTTGGCGATCGCCTGGCTGGCGCACAAGATATTTCAGTTAAAAGCATGCTCTAAACTGCCATTTAAGAAATCAGCAAAGCTGTTTTGGCGTACGGTGACTTGGGGCTTTGTCTTTTTGGCGGCTGACGAATTTCTCTCAATTCATGAAGTCACTGATTTGTTGATACATGACATCTTTAGCCTGCAGGAAACGCCGGTCACCGATCGGATCGATGATGTCATTGTCGGTCTCTATGGCATTTTTGGTGCCGCAATGGTTTGGCTAAATCGCCATGAGATCACCGTGCATCAGCGAGCAGTTTCCTTTTTAAGGCGAGGATTTCTACTGCTGATTATTATGGTAGCGATCGATGCTTTTTCTAACGATCAAGGGTTTTTAGAAAGATTCCTCTTACCCTCCACGGCTGATATTGCTCAGCATTCTCTGTATCAGTTGGAAGACTCTCTCAAAATCTTAATCGAGGCCTTTTTTATCATGGCTTTTTACGCCATTTTTACGGCCAATGAGCAAATTCAAAAAAGACTGGAACACTCACAAAGAGCATTCCAGTCTGAAAGTGAAGAACTGATTAATCCTTCTTAGAAGGATGGCCATTCAGTCTTAAGGCGCGTCATCAATTAAGTCTAGAAGGCTTGCGGCACCAGCATTACCGCGCCCGCTCCGAAAATAAGTTAGGGGCTGAAACGCTTTCCGCGTAAAGACTTGATCGCTAAATGATGATAGCCCCTAATTGTCGTCCAGTGCGGCAATGCCGGGCAAAGTCTTGCCTTCCAACAATTCGAGGCTAGCGCCACCGCCAGTGGAGATGTGGCTCATCTGCTCCGCTACGCCCACTTTCTCAACGGCGGCGACGGAATCACCACCGCCAATGATGGTGGTGACGCCACTGGGGGTAAGTTCGGCGAGGGTGCGGGCGATCGCTTCAGTGCCCACGGCAAACTTGTCAAATTCGAACACGCCCATCGGACCATTCCAAATTACTGACTTGCACTGCTTGAGCGCCTCTTGGAAAACTTCGACCGCGCTAGGACCAATATCTAAGCCCATCCAGCCGTCGGGAATGGCCTCGACGCTGACCGTTTGAGCGTTGGCATCGGGCGAAAAGTTGTCGGCAACAACAACATCAGTCGGCAACAACAGCTCGACCCCTTTTTCCTTCGCCTTCGCTTCCAAGGCTTTGGCTAATTCCAGCTTGTCTTCTTCCACCAGCGACTTGCCGACGCTCAGCCCTCGCGCTTTGTAAAAAGTAAAAATCATGCCGCCGCCGATCAGCAGCTTGTCTACTTTGTCCAAGAGGGTTTCAATTACGCCGATTTTGCTAGAGACCTTAGACCCCCCGATGATGGCGGCTAGAGGCCGCTGGGGATTTTCGATCGCCGCTTGTAAATACTCCAACTCTTTCTCGATGAGAAAGCCCCCAACTGAAGGGCTGAGATATTTGGTAACGCCCTCAGTCGAAGCATGGGCGCGGTGAGCCGTTCCAAACGCATCATTGACATACAAATCAGCGTTAGCCGCCAACTCCTTGGCAAACTCGGGATCGTTAGCCTCTTCACCGGCATAAAAACGGACATTCTCTAGCAGCGCCACCTGACCATTTTGCAGGCCACCAACCGCCGTCGCCACTGCCGGACCAACACAGTCATCGCACTTCACCACGTTTTGACCCAGCAGTTCAGATAACCGCTGAGCAACCGGCGTTAAGCGCATTTCATCAACAACTTTGCCCTTGGGACGTCCAAAGTGGCTGCACAAAACGACCTTTGCCCCTTTGCCCGTGAGATCCTGAATGGTAGGCAGCGCAGCTCGAATACGCGTGTCGTCAGTAATGGCGCCCTCATCGTTCAAAGGCACGTTAAAATCGGCGCGCACCAAAACTCGCTTGCCCGACACATCGGCAGCACTAAGCGTTGCTACAGTCTTCTTTGCCACAGGTTTGAACCCCCCAAGTTGCGATTATTACGTTTCTGCATAGCTGTTGCTGAGAGACCCCCAACCTTGAATTAACCTAGAATCTGGGGTGATGCACGGTGGCGTTAAGCAGGCCGCGAACTTGTTGTCAGCGCTACAGCCATATCCGAGGATCATTCTACCGGAGTCTGTGTATTCGTCTGAGGAGCCATGTTCAAGACGATTCTCTTTCCCATCGATATGAGCCCAGAAGCGCAACAGGCGGCTCATTTCACCGTTGATTTGGTTAAACAGCACCAAAGCCAACTCGTGCTGGTATCTGTGGTGGAAACATCGGAAAATGCCGATCACCCTAATCAAACATCGACGGAAGCAGTGGCATTGTTATTGAATCAGGCTAAGGCTCTGTTTGCTCAACAGGGCATCGAAAGCAAGGCGATTGAACGTGAGGGCCAGCCTGCCTTTGTTATCTGCGATGTGGCTGACGAAATCGCCGCCGATTTAATTGTGATGGGCTGCCGCGGCATCGGTCTGATCGAAGAATCCCAGCAGGAAAGCGTTACCACTCGAGTGATTAACTTATCGCCGTGTCCCGTGTTGATTGTGCCGTAGGTGAGTGGGGTGATGGGGTAATGGGGTGATGGGTTAAAGGAATAGAGCGGGCATCTTGCCCACGAACACAACAGGGAGCCAAGAGTCAAGAACTGAGAACCAAGAACCCCTTTTCCGCACCCTGGACTCCGCATTCTCTTCAGGTGAAGCAGCCGAGAATCATGCCCACCAGCAAGATAAAGCCCAGTAGAACATTTTGGCGGAAGATTTTGCCGTAGAGGGATGGCGGCGGATTGTAGAGGCTGAGCAGATAACCTTCGCGAGCCCAAAGCCCGATCGCCCCCACCAACGTTAGCCAAAACGGCCAACCCAGGGACATTATCCCCCCCACGGCAAATAGGCAGATCGCAGCACTAGCAAAAAATACCGTGACGGCGAGTGGCGTGCGTTTGCCAAAGAACAAGGCGCTGGAATTGATGCCCAAGCGAGCGTCAAATTCGCGATCGGGGATGGCGTACACCGTATCAAAGCCTAGCGTCCAGAAGACGACGGCAGCCCAGAGAAATCCGGCGGCTAAATTGAGCGACTCAGTGACGGCGGCCCAGGGAATCAGGACGGCAAACCCCCAGGCGATCGCCAGAACCAACTGCGGCACGGGAAACACGCGCTTGGTTAAGGGATAGAGCACGATAACTGGAACTGCAGCAACGCAAAGTATAAAGCTTAGGGTGTTGAGATAAAAAGTGAGGCCATAGGCGCAGAGAAACATCGCCAGCGCCAGGGCGATCGCCACCCAGATGGAGAGGGCTTTGGCGGCGAGCGGGCGCATTTTGGTGCGCTTTACCTGGGGATCAATATTGCGATCCCACAGGTCGTTGACCACGCAGCCGGCAGCGCTGGTGACAATGCTGCCAACGATAATCACCATTAACAAACCCAACGGAGGGCGACCCTGGGCAGCCAAAAATAGCGACCATAGTGCGGGCAACATTAAAATTAGCCGACCGGTTGGCTTGTCCCAGCGCATCAGGCGCAAAATAGCTTTCCAAGTTGGTTCAGAGGCAGTCAGATTGGACGTTTCCATTGGGGTTCTAGCAGATTCCTACTGTTCAGCATAGCCCTGTTCGAGCGACTAAGGCCGTCCGTAAAATATTGGACTTCACCAAAAATCGGCATGAAGGTATCTGCCGACTTCAACTCTTCCCAGTTGAATACTCAGCTAGAGAGGCCTAATTCTGAAAGACTGGCCAGCACTTCAATCTTGCTTTCGTCAATTTGCCAAGCTTTGAAGCTCTGATGAAGTTCTGGTGGCAATCGCAAGACAATTGTGGATATTTATAGTTAAAATAACCATAATTAACTTGCGAATTGCTATGGTTCTTTCTCCCTTGCAGGCATTACCGGAAGACTACAGCCTGCTGACTGACCTTTATCAGCTCACCATGAGTGCCTGTTATGTCGGTGAGGGCATAGACCAGCGGCGAGCCAGTTTTGAGCTGTTTGCTCGACGGCTACCGCCTGATTTTGGCTATCTGGTTGCCATGGGGCTGACTCAGGCAGTGGAGTATTTACAAGCGTTTGTGATTAGCGATCGCCAGCTCGATCAACTGCAGGCAACAGGCATTTTTGCCCATGCTCCCGATGCTTTCTGGGAAACCCTGAGCAACGCTCGATTTACGGGAGATTTATGGGCCGTACCGGAAGGCACCGCGATATTCGCCAACGAGCCGCTGCTGCGCGTCGAAGCGCCACTTTGGCAGGCCCAGATGGTTGAAACCTATTTGCTTAATACGCTGAATTATCAGACTTTAATTGCGACCCGGGCAGCTCGCATGCGTGACATAGCAGGACCTGACGTCAAGCTGCTGGAATTTGGCACCCGGCGCGCCTTTAGTCCCCAGGGGGCGATGTGGGCGGCCCGGGCTGCGCTGGCGGGAGGTTTCGACAGTACTTCGAATGTGTTGGCGGCGCTGCAGTTAGGCGAAAAGCCGACGGGCACCATGGCCCACGCTCTGGTGATGGCGATCGCCGCCTTGGCGGGTGACGAGACGGATGCCTTTGCTGCCTTTCATCGTTATTTTCCCGGCGCGCCGTTGCTGATTGACACCTACGATACCGTTGCGGCCGCCCGCTATCTGGCGGACCAGCGCCAGCAAGGTCAAAGCGGATTAGCGGGCGTGCGCTTGGATTCTGGCGATTTAGTCAAGCTTTCTCGACAGGTTCGTGAGCTGCTGCCGGACGTCCCTATTTTTGCCAGTGGCGACATCGATGAATACGAAATTGCCCGTCTCAGCCAAGCCGGAGCCCCCATTGACGGCTATGGTTTGGGTACGCGACTGGTCACGGGCACCCCGGTTAACGGCGTGTATAAGCTAGTTGATATCGATGGAATTCCGGTGATGAAGGAATCTGCCAATAAGGTCACTTATCCGGGGCGCAAGCAGGTTTTTCGCCAGTTTGAGGCGGGTACAGCCGCCAAAGACTGGCTGGGGTTGGCAACAGAATCTCGCCCGGATGCTCAGCCGCTGCTGCAGGCAGTGATGCAGCAGGGAAAATTAATCATCAAGCTCGATCCTTTATCGGCGATCGCCCGACGCACCGCGCAATCAGTGGCCTCCTTGTCGCCCGACGTGCGGCGGGTGCAAGAGCCATCCTCCTACAATGTCAACATCACGCCCGAGTTGGATCAGCTGACTCAAACCACTCGCCAATAGCTAGGCAAGAGCGCGACATATCCTGTTTTTTTATTGTTGTATGCAATCCCATTAAACGCTTATGCAAATTGCCTTATTTGGAATGAGTGCTGATCCGCCCCATCGGGGTCACGGCAAGATCTTGCAGTGGCTAGCGCAGCACTTTGATCATGTGGCTGTCTGGGCTGCGGACAATCCGTTCAAGGAGCATCAGTGCCCGCTGAGCGATCGCGCCGCCATGCTGAGCCTGATGATTAGGGATCTATCCGTATCTCCAGGAAAAATTGGCCTTTATAAAGAACTCAGCCATCGCCGCAGCCTAGTGAGCGCCCAGCAGGCCCAAGAAATTTGGCCCCAGGCTGAGTTAACGTTAGTCGTCGGCGCAGATTTGGTAGAGCAGTTACCCCACTGGTACCAGGCCTTAGAACTGTTTCAAATCGTCAACATTTTGGTGATCCCGCGCCCGGGTTACCAACCTTCGAGTCAGGCTTTAACCGCGATTCGGCAAGCGGGAGGACAAATTGCGATCGCCGATACCCTAAAAACGGCTGAAGTCTCCTCCTCCTACTATCGCGAAACCGAAGATCCCCATGCTCTATCCGCCGCCGTCAGCGCCTACATTAACCAGAGAAACCTATATCCATGTACGGAAAGCTCCAAAGAAACACAACCGATCTGATCAAGGCTGAGTCGTTGGCCGATTTCAAAGTGGGTGTTGATAACGTGATTTTTTCGGTCGACACCGAACAAAATCGCCTGTTGGTGCTGCTAGTTATGCGTCATGAGCTGCCTCACAGCGGTTGTTGGAGTCTGCCTGGCACGCTGGTGCGTCAGGGCGAATCTTTGGAAGATGCTGCCTACCGCGTCCTCTCTGAAAAAATCCGCGTCGAAAATCTTTACTTGGAACAGCTTTATACCTTTGGTGGGCCAGACCGCGATCCGCGCGAAGCCGAGGAAGCCTTTGGCATACGCTATCTTTCGGTCAGCTATTTTGCCCTGGTGCGCTTTGCGGAGGCGGAACTCATTGCCGATGGCGTCAGCGGTATCGCTTGGTATCCCCTGGCGCAGGTGCCAACCCTCGCTTTCGACCATTCAGAAATTTTGGCCTATGGCTATCAACGGCTCAAAAACAAGCTGGAATATAGCCCCATCGCCTTTGATGTGCTGCCGAATCGCTTCACCCTAGGCGATCTCTATCAGCTCTACGTCACCGTCTTGGGCGAAGGCTTTTCCGATTATTCCAACTTTCGGGCGCGACTGCTGAAGCTGGGTTTTCTGCAGGATACGGGCCGTAAAACTTCTCGCGGCGCCGGTCGCCCTGCTAGCCTCTACCGCTTCGACGCCGACGCCTTTGAAGAGCTGAAAGATAAGCCAATGGTTTTCATCTGAATTTCTAAAGCTACATTTAATCGCTTTATGCTTATTCGTTATTTATTGACATGTTCGAGGCCGCCTGTAGACTTCCTAACTGGTATTTCTTATGAAAATTGCGATCGCCCAGCTTAATCCCACGATTGGCGACTTGGCCCATAATGCCGAGCAAATTTTGGCGGCGGTGAATCAGGCGGCGGTTGAGGGGGCGCGGTTAGTGCTGACGCCGGAGCTGTCCCTCTGTGGCTATCCGCCGCGAGACCTGCTGCTGCGCCCTGGCTTTATTACGGCAATGCGACAGGTATTGGAAAAGCTGGCGGCTCAGATACCGCCGCAGATCGCGGTGCTAGTGGGCTTTGCGGAGCCGAATCAGGGAGCGAGCGATCGCGGTGAAAAACCGCTTTACAACAGCATTGCCTGGTTGGAAGACGGCCAGGTGCAGCGGGTGTTTCACAAACAGTTGCTGCCCACCTACGACGTGTTTGATGAAGACCGCTACTTTGAGCCTGGTCAAGCGGTCAACCATTTTCAGCTGCCTTTAGCTGATGGCGCTCTTGTCCACATCGGCGTCACCATTTGCGAAGACCTGTGGAACGACGAGCAGTTTTGGGGGCAGCGCAAATATCCGGAAAATCCCATTGCCCGCCTCAAAGAGCAGCAGGTTGATTTGGTGGTGAACCTCTCGGCGTCGCCCTTCACCGCACAGAAGCAGCAGATTCGCGAAGCGATGCTGGCTCACAGTGCTCAGCGCTTTCAGATGCCCATCGTCTATGCCAATCAGATTGGCGCCAATGACGACCTGATTTTTGACGGCAGTAGTGTGGCCGTGAATCGTACAGGCGCCGTCGTAGGACGAGCTGCGGCATTCCAGCCGGATTTGCTGTGGATTACCTATGATCCCCAGGTCGGTGATTTGCAGCGCGGTGCTGTAAAGTCCGGCATCGCCGACGTTAACGAAGATATCTGGTCGGCTCTCGTACTGGGAGTAAGCGACTACGCCCACAAGTGCGGCTTTGGTAAAGCCGTGATCGGCCTCAGTGGCGGGGTAGATTCGGCCTTGGTGGCGGCGATCGCGGCGGCGGCTCTGGGTCCAGATAACGTGCTGGGGGTCCTGATGCCGTCGCCCTACAGTTCTGGCCACTCCATTAGCGATGCCGAGCGGCTGGTGCAAAATCTCGGTATCCGTAGCCAAAAGCTGGCCATTGGCACGTTAATGTCAGGCTATGACCAGACTCTAGAAACGCTCTTTGGCGATACTGAGTTTGGCGTGGCGGAAGAAAATATCCAATCGCGCATCCGCGGCAATCTGCTGATGGCGATCGCCAATAAGTTTGGCCATTTATTGCTTTCCACCGGTAACAAATCCGAAATGGCCGTCGGCTACTGCACTCTCTACGGCGATATGAACGGCGGCCTGGCGGTGATTGCCGACGTGCCGAAAACTCGGGTGTACGAGATTTGTCACTGGCTCAACCGCCATCCCGAAGCGATCGCCGGCAAATCCTCTGATTCTGCCATTGCCGATCCCGTCATTCCCGGCAATATTTTGACCAAAGCTCCCAGTGCCGAACTCAAGCCAGGACAAGTTGATCAAGACTCGCTACCGAGTTACGAAGTGCTGGACGATATTTTAGAAAGACTGGTGCAGCGCCACGACGCCATCGCTGACATCGTCGCAGCCGGGCACGATGCGGCTGTTGTACAAAAAGTGGTGCGCTTGATGTCGCGGGCTGAGTTCAAGCGCCGCCAAGCACCGCCCGTATTGAAAGTGACTGACCGGGCCTTTGGTTCAGAATGGCGCATGCCCATTGCCAGTCGCTGGACAGGCAACCTACCCGCTCAGGCAGTCGAGCTTTCTAAGCCCACCGGCTCTGGCGTCGCCGTGTACATCAGCTGAATCATATGCACTGCAGTCGCCACGGTGTAATCGCGCCGCGTGATCGCATCGGGCGCAAAGCGATCGCCCTGAGCCAGATCTTGCGGTTCAGCCAGCCCCAAAATGCTCACAATCGGCATGATGCCGGCGACCCAGTGATCGTTGGGCACATCCACAAAGTTATACGTCTCGACCATAGTCGAGTTGAAAATCTGATCGAGGGAAATGGACCGGCCAAAATCCTGCGTGACACCATAGGACAGAGCTTGATAGGCGATCGCCATTAGTTGAGCCCGTCCTAAGGCTGCGTCGGGAAAAAATCGCCCAGAGCGATCGCCGGCAATGATGCCCGCCTGTTTCGCAAATGCCAGCTTGGGCGCACTCCAGCGATTGACTGCCACGTCAGCAAAGGGAGCCGTGGTCAGCGTTTCTGGAATAACGATCAGGTTTTTGTTAAGGATGCGTGCTCTCAAAGCATCCAAGAGCAACACCACCGCTAATTCGCGGCTGGCGGGCAGTTGAGGCCGAAATTCCCCATTGTCATAGCCGCTCACCAATCGATATATATTTGCCGCTACTTGAATTTCTGGCTCATAGGGATTGCCGGCCAAATCGGTAAAGGTCATTGTCGGCTCGGCTTCGGGTTGAACCGGGGGACGAGTGGGCTGGCTTGTAGACGGCAAGATTGCCGCCTCAACTAGGCGGACCATCGCCGCCGCGGCATAGTCGCGATGAACAGGTTGTTCAGGCTGGAATTGCGTATCGGTGGGAGCAGCCGCATCGGCAGTGACAATGCCCGTCGGCAGCAGGTCGCTAATCACCGAGTAAGCCCAGTGACCTGGGGGCACGTCTGAGAAGGGCGCGGGCGGCGCGACAGCGGGAGCGATCGCGCTCAACAGCGGCACATCGGCCCCCAATTCATGGCGCACGCAATAGCTCAGACCCCCGTGAATCATGGCCATTAACTGGGCCCGACTGAGTTTGTCCAACGGTCGAAACCAGCCGTTTTGATCGCCGCTGACCAGATTCGCCTCCTTCGCAAACTGAATTTTGAGCGCACTGGCCCCCGCCGTCACGTCCTCAAATGGCGGTGGGTCACTGAGGGTGGTCGGCAATGTCATCGCGGCGGTTGGCAGGCGATAGGTCAGGGCATTAATCAGCAGCGTCACGGCCTGCTCACGACTGAGGTTGTCCGTGGGATGAAACTTGCCGTCGGCATAGCCCGCGACAATGCCATATTGGTTGGTCGCCTTGATAATTTCTTCCTTGTAAGGATTGGTGCCAATATCGGGAAAAGTCTTAACAGCAGCCGGTTTGGTCTCCACATCAGGCATTGCTTGAAACGGTAGCTCCACCAGCCGCACTAGGGCCGCCGTAGTGAAATCTCGCTGGGCTGCCGCTGCTGGCGCAAATTCCTGGCCCTGCTCGTTAAGCGGTGTTGCAATGCCGTAGCGAGTCAGTTCACGAATGGAATTTGCCCCCCAGTGGCCCTCAATATCGATGTAAGCGATCGCTGGCGCCGTCTCAGCAATCACCTCGCTCAGAGCAATGCCAGGACGATAGTTGGCATTGGCCACCACCTGCAAGCCACTGCGCAGAATCGTCATTAGTCCAGCTCGACTGAGAGTCGCGTCGGGATAGGCGTTGTTCCGGTCGTCTCCAGCCAGAATGCCGGCCTGCTTAGCGTAATAAAACTGGCGCGCGCTGCGGTGCTTGACCGACACGTCAGCAAAAGGTGCTGTCGTGATCTCATCCGGCACCGCGATCGCCCCCGGATTAGCCAGCATCAGGTTCATCGCCCGCAGCAGCAGCGTTATTGCTTGTTCGCGAGTCACTGCCCGTTCCGGCTTAAATGTCCCGTCTTCATAGCCCGCCACCAGCCGATAGCGGTTCGTAGCTTTCAGAATCGCCGCCTCGTAAAGATTGCCGTTAATATCGGGGAACGTTTTGTCCGCGACAATCGGCGACTTGTCGGCAGACGGCTCCGTTTCTGACTCCTCAGCCGTGGGGACATCGCCGCTGGTGCGAGTAGTGGTGAGCACGGGGCTGGGGGGTGAGGCGATCGCCAATGCAGCCGAGGCACAGCGCTGTTCGCGATAGATGATTACGTCGCTCGCGATCGTTCCCGTGGGTGAGGCCGCCTCCCATGTAGTCGCTACCGCATCGCCCAGGCAATAGACTAAATGCTCTGTGCCATTGGCCCTTGCTGTGGTCTCCAGGGGCTGCCAGTCAGCGTCAGGGCTGCCAGTAACGCGCTCAAATATCTGCCTGGCGATCGCTTGGGTATACACGAAGCTGGCATATCGGACATCCTGGCGATCAAAAACCAAACGCAGCGCGACACAGCGCTCCTGTCGCAAAATGCTGATTATGCCAGCCAAAGTAACCGGCAAGAGGTCTTGCAAATAGGTCACACCATGCAGATAAAAATCGGTCAACCCATCAGCACTGCGCTGCTGTTTAAGCGTCACCCCAAAGCGGGCCTGCACCATCTCTAATGGCTGACCTAAAAGTCCCTGTCTACCATCACTGCTCATATCGCCATTCCCGGAAACCCTAAATAATGTTGAGGGCGTGCCATTAATTAAGCCTAGAACCCTGATGAGTAAGCATGAGCAAGCCCGTCTCAATTTCATTGGCGGGGGGCTGAAACCCTTGTCATCAAAGACTTGGCAATCTAAACGATGACAGCCTCCGAAGCAGCGATCGCCGTAATCACCCCCATCGGCCATTTATTAGTAGCGAACAATCCCAGTTTTTTCACTAAAACTTCGGTAACCTGAGACAGCCGCTAGCGGCTGATTTAATTGCCGGATTGTGACTGCTTCAAAGACCGCGATCGCACCGTTTTTATCCGCTGCGAGTTTCGTTGTTGCCCTACAAAATCAGGATTCATTAGCTTGTTTCTTCAGCCCGTGTGTGGGATTCCCTACAACCGGGTTTGAAATTTGCACAGTTTCAGACTATAAACTGCTAATACTGCAAAGCGATCGCGATAGCTTAGGCGCTTAATGAGAAAAATTGCTTTTGGGCTGAGCGGCTAGGCAGTCTCTATGCGATCGGACGTTATTCTGGGTGATAAATTCCCATATAAAGTATGAGCACAGACATCAATTCTGAAACTGGCGTAGCAGAAGTGCCTGAAACCCCTAACTCTTCTGCTCACACCGACGCCTCTAGTGATGGGGAAGGGAACCAGCAGGTACAGCAAATCTTAGATAAAGTCTCTGGGGTGCTGGCTAACTTGCCAGACTACGTCACTGATTTCTTCAAAGAATACAAGCGTCCTCTTATTACTGTAGGGCTAATTTTAGCGGCGTTCGTTTCGGTCAAGCTGCTGCTGGCCATTCTCAATGCCATCAATGAAGTGCCGTTATTGGCCCCCACCTTTGAATTAGTGGGCTTAGGCTATTCTGCTTGGTTCGTTTATCGATTCTTGCTAAAAGACGCCAATCGCCAAGAACTGACCGAGAGCTTTACGAGTTTGAAAGATCAAGTGGTGGGCAGGCGCTAAAGTACGCTATTCCATCCGTGCTGGAATTCTGGTAGTGAGTACCTGTCCAATGAAAATTGCACAGTTCATTACGGCAGGGCAGTAGTTTCGGCTCGAAATTTTTGTGATTGATTTTGTCAAGCTACTTAAGTATTGACGGCGTCTGAAAAAGAACGCTCATCAAGCGGTTCAATTCTCGTAGTAATGCTCAAGTTCCGTGGCGTTCGTGACCAAACAATTGCGTCCGCGATGTTTTGCCTTGTATAAGAGCTCATCTGCAGTTTTGATGAGCTCTTCCGCAGAGTGATATCCATTTTCGCAAGCGCCAATACTCACCGTGACCGAAAAGCGTTTGTGATCGATAAGCACCCCGTTGGCGGCAAGCTGCACCCGAATTCTCTCTAGTGCAATAGTGGCCTGTGGAAGAGATATATCGAACATTAATACGGCAAATTCTTCTCCGCCAATCCGTGCCAAGATATCTGCCTTCCGTAAAAGCCTGCGTAGTTCTTGTGCTAGCGCTTGTAGAACTTTGTCGCCAAACGGGTGACCATATTGATCGTTAATCCGCTTAAAGAAATCGACATCGATCATAGCCAATACAAACGGTCTTGTAGTGCGTTGGCTACGGGCGAATTCATCATTTAGTTGCGATCGAAAATAGGCGCGATTATAGAGTCCTGTTAATGTGTCGCGAATTGCCCGTTGATACCACAACTCACGGGCTTCAGACGACTCAATAAGTTCTCCTCGATGCAGCATGATGCTCTGAGACATCAATGTGGTTGAAAAAACAAACGTCATCATTCTCATGACAGAGTCTTCGAAGCTGCTACCGGCAAATGGGCCAAACCCACGGGAAGCAAATGACAAGATCGCCACAATCAAGACCAACAACACAACGGGATGTCCTAGGCGATATCCTGACGCCGCGAGATACAGTAGCGTCGGCAAGACCAGATAGATTGCGCCAGGGAAACCGTGGAAAGCGGCAGCGATGAAGATCAGGCCCGAGATACTCGCCAAGGCAAGCGCCAAAATTTCATCAGATGATATTGCTTCTGATCGCCAACTGGCATAAATCGGGTAGACCAGCAAAATGCCAAGACTGTCAGCTAATACCAAAGCGAATCCTACAGACAGGCTTTGAGACACTGCAATATATCCACCTGTGACCAAATTAGTTGTGAGTAGAACAGCCGATATCGTAGTCGGAATTAAACAGACGTAAAAACAAAAAGGAAATAAATGTTTAGAGCGAGACAGTTTGGTCGGTGTCCTTCGCTTCAACAGCCATGCAGCAAGTGGCGGGGTTGAGGCATCGATAATTCCTGCAATAGCTGTATGACTAATGGATGCCGCCAATGAATTTGTCGTCATACCTGGCAAATTAGCGGCAAAACTTGCCAAGAAAACTCCCAAACAAGCTTTCCAGCCAAATTTGAGATACATGACGAGCCCAATGCCCAGTGGTAACCACAGCGGCGTAATATTTTGAGGCTGGAGCGAAAAAACCTGCATCCCGATGCTGGCGGTAATGTAGTACACGCCGCTGGCGATCGCCAGCCCAATCACCGCCGATTTCTTAATTCTCAAATAGGCCAAAGTTCAAGTTAAATTTGTTGTCTGCTTATGTGCAGATTGATGTTGTATTTTGCCCACTTTGAGCCGATTTCAATCGTTTTACACGCCTTTTGCTCATTAGCCTCTTACATCTAGATAATATAGCAATCCGTATAAAGGTCAGGTCGGTTAAAGTAGATAAAAAGTTTGGATTCCTGCCGATGCCCGCCGCCTACAGTCTCGACCTGCGCCAGAAAGCGATCGCCGCCCTCGAAGCAGGGCACTCCAAAGCCGCTGTC
>JBCCJU010000087.1:0-23658 GCA_039027715.1 Cyanobacteria bacterium P01_C01_bin.120 | reverse complement strand
CTAGCCCGATTTCTAGACTATGTGCAGAGCCACGATCGCGTGTGGATTTGCCGCCGGGTTGACATTGCTCGCCACTGGTACGAGCATCACGCTGCTGCATAATCATGCCGCTGCATAATGTCGCTAGCTACAGCGCAACATTTAAGGACAGTACAGAGTATTCCGCGTGTCGCGTCCCGTGACGGGATTGGTGCCTCGGGCCACCTGACAAAGGCGATTGTTGGTTTTGGGATCGAGCAGCACGTCAGTAAAATCAGCACCGTCGATGACTGCCCCGCTAAAATCAGTGTCGAAGGCATATGACCCTTCCAAGATGGCGTTGGTCAAATTTGTGCGGATAAATCGGGCGCCGTCTAAAGTAGCGCCAGTCATGTTGACGTCCGTCATGTCAGCTTGACTCAGCGTCGTGTCGAATAGGCGAGCCCCTCGCAGATCAGCTCCATGAAGGTCGGCATTGGCCAGATCTGCCCGCGTAAAGTCATCACCCCGCAGGTCGCGATTGGAAAAGTCAGACATGCGCAGGTTTTGGCGATCGTAACTGTCGGCATAAGCTGGGCTCAGTCCCACAATGACCACCGCCAGAATCGCACAGAAACTCAACACAGTGCGACAGGCGATCGCTTTCACAGACAGCGTTTTCATGATGCCAATGGTCAACTCTTGACTTAATATCTGTGATCCTACTAGCTGAAGGCGCTGGAGGGAAGGCTTGGAGGGGTGATGGAGTCACCAGGAGCAAGGCAAGATATGGTCTTTAAGACGCTGGGCCAGGTGCGCCAGCGCTCCGCAAAAATACTGCTTTCCAGCAAAAAGCTAGTTGTCAATTTTTGTTTACAAATGTTAATATGCAGTAGCGCACAGAATTGCTGAATTATTTAACCAGCTTTTGAGGACTTCTTGGTTTCAATCCACTTTCTGCCTAGGTGAATCAGCAATCTGCAATCGATAGGAGGTATTAGCACCATGACAACGCATCAGTTACTTTTTAAGGCATCTGGCCAGTCGCAAAGTGCTAGCGGTTTCGATATGCTCTTCTTCTTGCTGGGCAGCCGCAATAGCTCTGACGACACCCAAGAGCAATCATCTTCTTCCATATTACTACTTAAGAATCCTATGTTAGGTCTGGGATTGAGTATCATCGGCTTCACCTTAGCGGGTGCTTGGACTTGTTTGCATGCAATGGCATAGGCGAAATAACTGCGCCATCATCGCATCAGGCGCCAGACTCAATGATAGATGTGACAGCAGCATTCACTGTTGCAAGTGCAGCTCAGAGAATGTATGGCGAAGTGCTTCTGGGTAAGCGACCCTGCATCACGAGAGCTTGATAGACGGCGACACTGGCATCAGCCCGAGTGGCTACGCGATTAGGGTAGAGTCGATTGCTTCCAGGGGTAGCGGTAATAAAATTCTGGGACAGGGCAATTGCTGTCTGGTAGGTTCCATAGAGCGGAATGTCTGGTCGATCTTGAAATCGTTCCAATTGTTTCAAGGATTCTCTGTCGCTAGCAGCATCGCGATCAAAAAGTCCGTTAACCAGCGACACCCACACTTGCACTCTTAACAGCGGATGATTGGGTTCAAAAGTTTGATCGGGAAAACCCGTCATAAAGTTGCCTCGGTAAGCTAATTGGATCGTGCTAGCTGCCCAAAAGTCAGATGGCACATCAGCGAAGGCCGCAGCTGGACGGACGGGCTGCGGAGAAAACGCTTTTGCTATTAGGGTCGCAAACTGGGCTCGATTAATGGCCGCGTCTGGTGCAAAGCGACCGTCTTTCAGGCCCGTAATTAGATTAATATTCGTTAATCCCTGGATAAAATCAGCGGCCCAATGCTGCTCCAAGTCACTGAACATCGGCTGCGTGGTGTCTGGGCGTACGATATATGGAGAGCTGATGCGGCGGCTGCGACCAGTTGCGACTCGCCCTTGATAAATCAGCGCCGATAGTTCGCCGCGCATCATAGGTTCCATCGGTCGTAGCAGTAGGGGTTCTGGATAGTTGACTACAAGCTGTTGTCGAGTGGCGGTTGCTAAAGCGTCAACTGCGTAGCTAGGCACCTGAGCACGATCGCGATAAATACCCATGTCATCAGAGCGTCCGCCCGTCAAGCCCAATCCATTGACGACGGCGACTATTGCTTGAATGCGGGAAATCGATTCATTTGGTCGCATAGTGTCGTCGGGATAGCCGCTTAGGAATCCCGCTGCATAGGCTTGATTAAGGGCATCGTAAGCCCAAAAGCTGGGAGCTAAGTCAACAAACTGCTTGGGCGATCGCTGCAATGGCCGATTGGGAAAGCTAGCGCGCACAAACGCGGCAAATTCAGCGCGGCTCAGGACTCGTTCGGGCCGGAAAGTGCCATCAGGAAACCCGGCAATTACCTCTGCCTGCACCAGACCATCCACAAACGCCCCGGCCCAGTGATTGGTCATATCGACAAATTGGGTTGACCCTACGACGGTCGTAGGCGGTGGCGGGGCGGGCGATGGTTTCACCTCTGGTTTTTGTTCAGGGAAGTCGACAGGCTGATTGAGCAGCCTGGCGGGTACTGCACTGGGGTCGGGTAGCTCACTCGCAATCAATTCGATGGGGCCGCGCAGTCGCGGCGGCAGTAAATCATTGCCGCAGGAAATCAGCGATCGCCCCGATTCATTAAAAATATCCAGCTGGCCGTTTTGCCGCACCACGTTCTTGCCCTCATCCTGAGCCTGGCCAAAATCAGCCGTGCCCAGCCGAATCAGGTGTAAACCGTAGGTGCGATTATTGTTGATGCGACTGCTGCGCAGCACGGGATCAGCCGTGTCAGCAATTTTGATACCGGTGCCACAGCGTTCGAAACTGCTGGCTAATACCAAGGGCGCCGCTGCATCCTGCAGCAGCAGTCCAATGCCATTGTTAAGGGAAAATACTCGCTCTAGCTGCCCCTTACTTTGAGTAATAAAAACTAGGCCAGATACGCCACAGCTCTCAAACAGACAGTCTTGTATTAGCGGCAGCGCCTGCTCTAACGCGATCGTGCCATGTTGGCCGCACTGCCGTACCGTCACTTTTTGCAGGCGAGGGCGACCGGTGGCCATCCAAATACCGATGCCCTGAGACTGTGGGTTGCTAATATTGATCATTTGCAGGGCAGCCTCGCCCAGCAGTTGGCAGGCCACTGAACGGACGCCCAAAAGGGGATGCTGCACCGTCCCGCCGCCTTGAATCGTGACGGCTGGGCGATCGCCAGCCACCGTTCCCTGCACGACACAGTTGGCTGGAATGATCAGCGGAAATTGTTCGCCGCCGCTTTCAGTATATTGTCCTGCTGCCAGCCGAATCAGCGTTTCTCCTCGACTCAATCGCAAGGCAGCGGTGAGGGTTGGCAGGGCTCGGGCCGGCGATCGTCCATCGTAATCATTTCGTCCCTGTTGGGAATCAACGTAGAGCACCAATTGCGGCATGAAATCGTACTTGAGTAAATGGGTCGCTCGCCTATACAGGTTGTTCTACTCGCCGAACGACAGCCCTTAGCAGACCAGCGACCGCGAATGCTGACAAATTCTACTTCAGGCTCGTCAGCAATGAAAAAATTAGTGGATGACTCACAACAGTTTCAGCGATTTGACTTATAAGCGTTACACTGCAAACGACGGGCAGACTCTTGTTTGAGGAAACAGCAGTGGTACAGCTAGTGATTGGCGCAAACGTCGCGATCGCGACGCTGGGATTTTTCGTGGCCTGGCGACTCTGGCAACTTAGGGCTACCCTCACCTCAGCTACCGTTGCCCTGGACAGCTTAGAGCGACAGACACGGCTAGCGTTAGCTCCAGAAAATACGCCAACCCAACTGCAGCAAGGACGTGAAGCAATTTTGCTAACGCGGACCCGTTATCGTCAGATGCAAGAGCAACTGCAGCAGCTGCAGAAAATTTTTACCGCCGCTGTCACCGCCATGCGATTGGTGCAGACAGTCGCTAACGCTCAATCGCGCCGGTCGCAAAAACGGTGATTAATGGCGATTAATATAGAGGGCATCGCGAAAGTTTTTGATTGGTGGTCAGGCACGTAGCGATTAGATCAGGAGATAATACCCATGAGCGAAAATAAATCTGGCGCTTTTTTGGGCGGCGTCATCATTGGTACCGCTATTGGTGCGGTTACTGGATTGTTGGTAGCTCCTCGCACGGGCAAAGAAACCCGGCAGTTTCTGCGCAAATCAGCGGATGCGTTGCCGGAAATGGTCGAAGATTTGGCGACTTCGCTACAGCTACAGACTGGTCGCTTATCAGAATCTTCCCTGAAGCGTTGGGAAGCCACTCTGATCCGGCTGCGAGAAGCGATCGCGGCTGGCCAAGAAGCCTCTGAACGAGAATATGCTGACCTCGTCAGTCAAGATAACGCTGCCACCAACGACTGACTTAGGTGTTGACTAATCCACTTTTCTGGCTTGTACTTTCCTTTCTGCTGGTGTCAGTGAGTTTGACAGCAGTGCTCGTGGTGCTGGTGCCCGTTGTGGTGGAACTTAGTCGCGCTGCCCGCAGCTTCGAGCGGCTGTGCGACACGATTAATCGCGATTTGCCGCCAACCCTGGAATCGCTGCGCCAAACAACTGAAGAAATCACCCAGTTGACGGATGATGTTCATGTCGGGGTACAAAACGCTGGGCAAGCTGTTCAGCAGGCCAATCAAAGCTTACACTCCGTGCAAGGACAGGCCAAACGGGCGCAAGCCGGCACGCGCAGTTTCATCGTCGGCATGAGAGCCGCTTGGATCGCGCTCACCGCATCAGAGTCGTCCCGAGATCGCCACCAACCACCTGCCTCCACCGCTCCGCTGCGTCCAGTCCCGCCGTCTCAGCCGCCGACTACGGCACCGCCGCCCATCCATCAGGATAATGTCGCCGCTGCCAAGCCAATCGCCGTTGATTCTGACGGCTTCGTAGATTCACCAAATGAGCCGCTGCCAGCGTCCTCAGCCACTCATCAGTCGGACTTGTCGGCACCATCGACCATCCCGCCAGCCACTGATATTTAATTGGCAGCTAAGGCCTCCACTCGATTTACGTTGAACAGTCGTTAGTTTTTCCTGAGAATTGAGTCGGCTAATCTCTTAGAATAAGTAAATAACTGTAAACAAATGAGAACTTGCAATAAAGAGGTTCTCGCATGGTTAATTAAATTGCGTGGGAAAAGTATGGGTATTTTGATAGCTTCTCGGCTGCAGCGGCGATCGCTGCAGTTGTTCTTAGCACTTTGGGTGGGAGTAATCAGCTGGACTTTGGCTACACCGCCAGCAGCAGCCTACGACAATCCTGATCTGCTGCCGGATGAGCCTACGTTTATCATTGACCTAGCGAATTCTCTCAGCAATGCCGAAGAAGATCGTCTTAACGAGCATCTGCAAAGCTTTGAGGATGAGAGCGGCTGGAAAATGCGGGTGCTCACCCAATACGATCAAACCCCGGGGCGCGCTGTCAAAGAATATTGGGGCCTAGACGACCGCAGCGTTTTACTGATTGCCGATCCGCGCGGCGGCAACTTGCTGAATTTCAGCGTTGGCGATGCTTTCTTTGACCTGTTGCCGCGCACCTTTTGGATTGAGCTGCAAACTCGCTATGGCAATCAGTTCTTTGTTCGCGACAATGGCGAGAACCGCTCCATCATTGAAGCCTTGGGCGCGATTGAAACCTGCCTACGGAGAGATGGCTGTGCGGTGGTGCCTGGACTCCCCCAAGAACAGTGGATTTTGACCCTGATTAGTTCAATTGTTGGCGGTGTCATTAGCGGGTTTGCAGCTCATCCCCGCAAACCTGGTCAGGTCATTGCCTGGCAGTGGATACTAATTTTTTCACCGCTGTGGGGCATTTTGTTCTTCGCCTTTGGCGTGGGGCCGGTAGTCACCCGCACCAGCGACTGGATTCCGCTAACGCGCAACATTGCCGGCTTTGCCATCGGCTTTTTGGTGGCATATCTGAGTTCCGGCCTTGGCGATTCCGATTCCTCCCCCTCCGAGACTTGAGCCGGTCGGCGCTGACAAAGTCGCTCTCGCCTGACGTAATCTAAACATATTGGCCGCGTTTCACCTGCAGTGATGACGCGGCTGACTCATCTAGGCTCATCGGTCGCGATCGCTATGGCTGCTTCTCCTAAAATCAAAGCGAGTTTGCCGCCGGGATTAATTGTCCAAGCAGGTAAAACTGTCTGGCAAACCCTGTGGCAAGTGATGATGTCGCGGCTTGCTCCCAGCGATGACGGTGGAGCCTACACCCGTCCCGCCAGCGAATTTCGCGCTACGGTCGACTCCACCGGTTCATATCAGCCAGCCGCCAAGCGCTACCGACTGATTGTCGGCATGGGCTGCCCTTGGGCCCACCGTACGCTGATGGTTCGAGCGCTGAAGGGACTGGAAAAAGCCATTCCCCTGTGGCGAGTGTCGCCGTCGCCCAATGAGGGGATCTGGCTATTTGATAATCCCGGATTGCCGTGGCGATCGCTACCCGCCCTTTATCAAACAGCCCAGCCCGGCTATGGCGGGCGCAGTACCGTTCCGGTCCTGTGGGACACCCAAACTCGCACCATCGTCAACAACGAAAGTGCTGACCTGATTCAAATCCTTAATGCTGCTTTCAACTCTTTTGCCGACCGGCCCCAGTGGGATCTGTATCCATCAGACCAGCAAGCCATCATCGACCACTGGAGCGATCGCATCTATCACGCCGTTAACAATGGAGTTTACCGCTGCGGCTTTGCCCGCACTCAAACGGCATATGAAGCGGCCTGTACCCGGCTATTCGAGACCCTGGATGACCTTGATCAGCAGTTGTCTACCCAGCGCTATTTAGCGGGCGATCGCCTGACTCTGGCTGATGTGCGGCTGTTTACCACGCTGTTTCGCTTTGATGCGGTTTACTACGGATTGTTTAAGTGCGATCGTCAGCGGCTGCGCGACTATCCACACCTCTGGCCCTATGCCCGCGACCTTTATCAACAGCCCGGCGTCGCCGCCACCTGCGACCTTGATAGCGTTCGCCGCGACTACTACGGCAATTTGTTTCCGCTCAATCCTGGCAGCATTATTCCCCTCGGTCCCAATCCCCAGGCCTGGTCACAACCGGCCCAGCGCGGCTAGGCATTTCAACCGAAGCTACTGATAGCAGCGGTCGGGGAGCTGTACTTGAATAACCCATCTGCAGCACAAAGTAGCTGTAAAGGTTTGGCAGTGCCAAACTCCAATGACTGGCTGAGCTATTGCCAAGCAGCTCCCTTACAGCAGAGGTAACCCTCTTATACCAGTTCTTCACACTCTAGCTGCACATCCTGCTTCTCAGCCCCCTTGCTCCCAAAGCCTTTCATACCGAGCTGTAGCGCTATCTCAGAGAAATGGTATTACCAACCAACCTCACCCGCGTTTTTACCCTCAGCCGGGGAAGATCAAAAATCATCCATGGCCATGAGTATCGGCCTTATACTGTTAATGAACTTTACTGTTCGCAATGAAACTGCGTATTTTTAACTGACTCCGCTATGACTGCTCAACTCACAGCTCCTGAAAATCTCACAAAGCAGACCTGGACATGGCAAGGCCATCGCATTTGTCATGTCGTTCATGGCAGCGGTCAGCCGCTAGTGTTAGTGCATGGTTTTGGCGCCTCAATTGGTCACTGGCGTAAAAATATTCCGGCTTTGGCTGCCGCTGGCTATGAAGTGCACGCCATCGACCTGCTGGGATTTGGTGAGTCTGATAAGGCCAAACTGGACTACACCATCGAGATTTGGGAGTCACTGCTGCAGGATTATTGGCGATCGCACATTGGTCGTCCAGCCGTGTTTATCGGCAACTCCATTGGCGGACTATTGACGCTGATGCTGTTGGCCCGCGCGCCTGAGATGGCCCGAGCCGGGGTGCTGCTCAACTGCGCTGGCGGGCTCAATCACCGCCCCGAAGAGCTAAATCTGCCGCTGCGAGTGATGATGGGAACTTTTAGTAAAGTCGTCAACTCTAATCTGATCGGGCCGCTGGTGTTTAACGAAGTCCGCCGTAAGTTTCGCATTCGCGGTTCACTGCGACAGGTCTATCGCAATCGTCAGGCCATCACCGATGACTTAGTGGAACTGCTCTATCGGCCCTCCTGCGATCCGGGTGCCCAGCAGGTATTTGCCTCCATTCTGGCGGCGCCGCCCGGACCCAAGCCCACTGATCTGCTGCCCGACATTCAGCAACCGCTACTGGTGCTCTGGGGAGAAGACGATCCCTGGACGCCGATTCAGGGTGCCGCTATCTATCAGGAACTGAGCGCAGCCAGTGCGATCGCGCCACCCGTTACTTTTCATGGGATTCCCGACACCGGCCACTGTCCCCATGATGAGCGACCCGAAGTGGTGAATCCGCTAATCATTGACTGGCTGCAAACGCTTTAAGGGCAAACTACCGTCAGGTCGTCGCCACTTTAACAAGTGAGTTTTGCCGGCTTGACTGTGAGAGCTATTCAGGTTTTCGGCGTCGGTCAGCTTCCTTAAACCGGAATTAAACTCATAGAAGACTTTTGTTAATCTGTGGCATGGAGACTTTCGCTATTCTGAGCTTCAGAGAAAGTTAGTTTATCCCCGGTTAATTCTGGTGTTTAAGTTCCGGCTTCTGCCTGTTTTTCCCAACTGTCCTTCGCCTGCAATCGAGCCGTATTTATGACGACTGTATTTGATTTTTTGGCAAAAGGTGGCCCCGTCATGGTGCCGATTTTAGGCTGTTCAGTTTTGACCATCGCCACAGCCTTAGAACGCACCTGGTTTTGGACTCGGCTGCTCCAGCGCGAAGGACAATTAGTCAATCAAGTGTTGGATGCTGCTCGCCGCGATTTAGATGAAGCTGCTGCGATCGCGGCCCAAGCTAACGATATGCCTGTCGGGCGCTTTCTGCTGGCTGCCCTGCGGCTTAAAAATCCCTCTCCCGAAACCTTTCGCCTGGCCTTAGAAAACGCTGGTGACAAAGAGTTTGTGCAAATGCGGCGCGGCGACAAAGTTTTAGAAACGATTGTGGCTGTAGCACCGCTGCTGGGCCTGCTGGGAACCGTAACCGGCTTGATTGCCACCTTTAACAACCTCAATATCGGTAGTGGTGGCGGTGCTGATACCGCCGCCGCCGCTGCTGGTATTGGAGAAGCATTGATTACCACCGCCGCCGGCATGGTGGTGGCGATTATGGCCCTATTGATATTTCGGGTGATGGTGACCTTTCAAGCGCAGCAGATGGACTATTTTTCCGAATCGGGCAATGAGCTAGAGCTGATTTATCGCCAATATTGGTATGAACCAGCCCTCTCGGCTTTGGACAATCGACCTGAACCCTCTAAGGCCGAATCCTTTGTCGGAGATCGTTACTGAGTTGAATCAAGCCTTCTTTTACCATGCGATTTCGCGAGACTAACAATACGGCGCCACCCCAAGTTGATTTGATTCCCATGCTGACCGTCATGATGGGAGTTTTGGCTTTTTTCGTCGTGGTCACCCTAACCTTGGGCCGCGAAGAACAAATCGATATGAGGCTGCCCGCCGCTCAACCGGAAGATCAGCCGCCAGCGCCAGTTACGACTCCACCTTTCATCATTGAAATGGATGCCAGCGGCGGTTTCCGACTCAACAATGAGCCCATCGACAAAGAATCGCTCAAAGCTCAAATGGAAGCTTATTTAGCTGAATCAAGCGACAATGTCGTCTATTTGCTGCCGAATCGCGAACTGCCTTACCAGCAAGTCATTCAATTTCTAGGTGAAATGCGGGAAATTGGCGGAGATCGCGTTTCGCTGGCGATCGAAGAATAGAGAAGCTAAAAATTTAGCGCTGCCAGAACGCCGCTGCGATACCAAAGGCCAGCAAAACCAGACCCGACAGACGGTTAAGCCAGCGCCTGACAGCGGCGGTGAAGCGGGTGCGCAGCAGACTAACGATGCTGCTCAAGAAAAGCCACCATAGGGCAGAGCCTGTAAATACGCCCAGGACCAGGACCCCTGACGCCGCAAAACTTTGTCCCGCTTCGACTACGCCAAGTCCGGCAAAAAACGCAGCAAAAGAAAAGATGGTGGCGGGATTAGTCACTGTCAAAGCCAAAGTCGAGCCGTATGCTGACAGCAGCGATCGCGGCAAATCCCTGGTATGGCCATCAGTTTTTATATCCGCAGACGTGATTGTCGGCTCTCCTACTGTTGATACCTCAACTGGTTTCGATAAAAAAGTCGTGATGCCCAAGCAGCAAAGAAAAAGTCCACCCACCATTCGCAGCCACAGCGATTGATCGGTCAAAAAATCGGCGATCGCGGTCAAGCCAAATCCCGCAATACAGCCATAGAGCCCATCGGCAGTGGCGGCTCCCAGTCCCGACACCAACCCAATCCACTGCCCTCCCACCAAAGTGCGCCGAATGCAGAGAATGCCAATCGGGCCGACCGGAGCAGCAATTGAGAAACCGAAAACAACGCCGGTAATAAAGTTAGAGGCCATAGGGGCTCTGCGTGTAAATTAAAGTACCTGATTGGTAGCAGGGTGGCCGGGTGCTGAAGTAAGAGAGCGTGATGGGGATTAATTTGCACATCCCTAAATTGGCTGGTGGGGAATTCTCCCTCAGCCGCCGTCAGCCGACGACAGCGGAGGCACAATGGTTTCCTTGACGGTCGAAAGCACAATCGTCGTGCGAGTTTGGACTACCCCAGGAATTTCTTTGAGCTGAGCAGTAATCAGCTGTTCGAGGCCGCGAGTGCCACGGGTGCGGACTTTGAGCAAATAATCGCCTTCACCGGTTACGTGATGACATTCCTGAATCGTGGGCGTGGTGTGAACAATTGCTAGGAAATTATCGCGATCGCGAGGATGCTCCAGGGTCACGGCGATAAATGCTGTCAGGTCATAACCCAATTGAGCTGCGTCAATCTGCGTGACGTATCCCTGAATCACACCGATTTCTTCGAGCTTACGGACGCGATCGGCAGCGGCGGGGGCTGACAACCCGAGCTGCGCTGCCAACTCGGCCCAAGTCATCCGGGCTTGTCGCCCCAAATGACTAAGCACCTTTAAATCCAAAGCGTCATCTACTATTTTCATTGCTTGATAAAGCAGAATTAATATTTCATTTAAGATTATAATCTTTTAAGCAAGCTTTTTGGCATAAACAAAGAAATTATTCTGTCTCATGCTTCGACTCAAAAGCTTTTATACGCTTCAGCCTTTGAAAACAAAGTAAAGTCTGCGCGGCTTGAGATATGACGCTGCTCTCTGCTCAACCCGCTGTGTTAGCGAGAGATTTTCTCGAAACGTTAAGATGACAAGGGAATCAAGCGGAAATTGCGATCGCTTGCCCCACAATAGATTCCGATACTTTTACGATTCACAAACTGCTGTTGCTTCAAGGCTCAGCGTATTCAGACTTTTTTTGATTGTCCATGCCCTACTACTGGTTCAAAGCATTTCACATCATCGGTGTCGTCGTCTGGTTTGCCGGACTGTTTTATCTCGTGCGCCTATTCATCTATCACGTTGAAGCAGAAGCCGAGCCCGAGCCTGCCGCCACCATCCTCAAAAATCAATATGAAATTATGGAAAAGCGGCTCTATCGCATCATCACGACGCCGGGAATGATTGTGACAGTGGCGATGGCGATCGGTCTGCTGTGGACGAATCCAGACTGGCTGAAGCAAGGCTGGATGCATGCCAAGCTGGGCTTTGTGGCGCTGCTGCTGTTTTACCACCATTTTTGTGGACGGCTGATGAAGCGGCTCTGGCGCGGCGAATGCACCTGGAGCAGTCAGCAGTTGCGAGCCCTGAATGAGGCTCCCACACTGCTGCTGGTCGTCATTGTGATGTTAGTGATTTTCAAAAACAGTTTGCCCACCGATGCCACTACCTGGTTAATTGCCGGACTGGTGCTCTTGATGGCGGTAACTATTCAGTTATATGCCCGTAAGCGTCGCTTAGACAAAGAGCGGGAGCTAACAATGGCAGCCACTGCCGAACCGCTGCCGTCAGACTCTGAGTCAAGCCTAGAGCAAGCTCCTGAGCAAACCCCCGAGCCGGTGCAAGGCTGATCGCTTGCTATGGCTGGCTCAATTCATCGTTCCGTTTTAGAAAAACTGCTGTACCCTTTAGCCGGTAAGGCTATCTGAATCTGGTTAAGCGATTGCTGCTGGGTTGGCTAATTCAGTGAAGGGGACGGACATGAAAGGGCTGAAAACGAGACGATTGATTGGAGGAATGGCAATCGGGTTATGCGGCGTGGGGCTGGGAGCGATCGCCGCAGTGGCCAACCGAGGGCCGGCGATCGCCGCGGCGCCCCATCCACCCGACAGTCCCACCGGCTCATCATCGCTCATCAGCCAGACCTCCCGAGTCGATTACCGCATTCCCGCCCTGCAAAAAGACTTCACCGGCAGCCTATGGCTGGGTACTTGGCGCGGACAGTTGGCCCGCATCAACCCCGAAACCGGCGTGCTGCAGGCGCGCATTACCGTTCCCGATGGCACCATTGGAGCGCTAGCCCAAGATCGCGTCGGGCGGATCTGGGCCGGCACCTACAACGGCGTTGTACGAGTTGATCCGCGTACAAATCAGGTGACGGCGACCAATTTTGCCCTGCCTTCAACCCGAGTCTTGTCTTTGCAAATTGATACGCGAGGCTTTTTGTGGGTCGGCACCGACCAAGGGTTAGCCATGGTGAGTCCTGACCAGGGACTGCTGATGACGACCCTGAAGTTCCTCTCTGGCGTCAGCGCCAACGTCATGGAGTTGGATGAGGCCGGTCATCTTTGGGTGGGCACACTCGATGGTTTAACTCAAGTCAACACAGCCAGCGGTGCGGAAATGCTGGTTGTGCGGAATATTCCTGGTGATGTGGTGCAAGCCCTGGCCCGCGATGCCCAGGGCAATCTCTGGGTGGGCACGCCTGCCGGTTTATTCGTGGTCACTCCGGAAGATGGGGCACTGGTGCGCCAGGTGGGTTCGATGTTTGGCCGCAATGTCTTGTCTTTAGCGTTCGACCCGAACCAAGCGCTCTGGACCGGCACTGAAGCCGGGCTTTTTACGTTAAACCCCTACAACGGCGAGATTTTTGGCGAAATTCTGGGACTGCCAGGCCGGCAAGCTTTGGCCATTTCCCCCGACACGGGGAACAAAGTGTGGGTAGGCACCCGTGAGGGACTGGGCTGGGTCAGCACCACGACTGGACGAGGTGTGCCCCATGCTGGTTTTACAAACCCCGGCTCTTTGTAAAGTCGTCGCTATTTTAGGCCCACCATCAACCGTAGAAACGCCATAATTTCAGTTAAATGTTGTTGGAGTGCATCTGAGCTTGGTGATTAGGGATTCACAATTACAATGGCGTAAAAGTGCCGGTCTGAAGCGCCAGCGCTGGCTGGAAGCAGCACAATGGCGATCGCTGATTAAATGTAAATACTATAGATAGAACTTCATACAGACGGACGTTCTCCGCTGATGGGTCGGCACTATCGACCGCAAAGATACGTCAGCCATTAATGTCAGAAGCCGGGTGGAATGGACGTGATTGTGCCTACTGCAACTGCAACAGCCGGGCTGCCCCCTGGATTGTAGAAGCACGGGAAATCGAATAATGACGCTCCTCACAACATGGATTTTTGTCCATCTGCTTACAACCGTTAGTTCCATACACCCAGTTTCCCAAGGCGCCTCGGCTAAGCGCTGCCTAAGGCCGCCTATCTTTGGGTTTAGCCAAGACAGATTTGCTTGGCGTAGGGATTTTTTAGCTCTTAGGCAGCACAGCAGTGGCTAGAGCAGGCCAAACTTTCCAGGATTGCACTCTTCGAAGCTATGCGAAAAATTTTGGTTGTCGAAGCGGCCGGTGACTGCCGGAGCACTCATCTTAAATTGCTTTCCCAGGAAGGGTACGAAACCATTTCAGCAGCAGATAGTCCCCATGCCTTGGAGCTTATTCGTCAACAATATCCCGACCTGGTACTTTGTGGCTTAGAGCTGACAGGAGGCGACAACTTTGAGCTGCTGCAATATCTACAGCATCAGCCAGATTTATTGTCGATCCCCATTATTTTGCTGACTACAATTCGTAATGACCTGCGGTGGCGGCAGTGCATCATGCTGGGAGCGGATGACTGTCTTATCAGACCCTTCAGCGATCGCGAACTGATTGAAGCGATCGCCATTCGCCTGCGTAAACAAGACGCCCTCACCACCCGCTATAACCTTTTGATGCGGCACACTGCAGAGCGCCTCAATCGCCTGTCGCGCTACGACATTTTGACCGAGTTGCCCAATTATCAGCTGCTGCGGCAACGGCTGAAACAGGCTATACGAAGAGCATCTAAGAGTAAACAACAAGTTGCTTTGTTAACCCTCAGCTTGGACCGGCTACGGCAGGTCAACAACACCCTAGGCTATGCGGCGGGCGATCTGTTGTTAACCGCAGCGGCCCGTCGCCTCACCGGCATCTTGCCGCGGTCTACCGCCGTGGCCCGTCTTACCGGCAATCAGTTTGCCATCATCGTACCGGCCCCTCCCGACCGCAGTGCCGTCGTGGCGATCGTAGGGGATATTTTTACGAGTTTAGGACATTCTTTTTCGCTACCTGGTCAGCAGGTATTTATGACCGCCAGCATCGGCATTGCCATGTTTCCCGATGACTCCGAGGAAATTAGCGTACTGCTGCGGCAGGCCGACGCGGCGCTTGATTGGGCCAAAGCTCAGAAAAGTAATTCTTACCGCTTTTATCGCTTTGACTTGCCCGTTGTATCGGGCGATGAACTGCAGCTAGAAACCTGGCTACGCTATGCTCTGGAACGGGATGAATTCGAAGTTTGGTATCAGCCCAAATATAGCCTTGAGCAGGAATGCATCGTTGGCGCTGAAGCCTTGATTCGCTGGCAGCATCCGGAAGCAGGATATATTTCACCGGGTAGATTTATTCCCCTGGCCGAGGAAACGGGCTTGATTTTACCCATCGGAGATTGGGTGATGAAAACGGTGTGTAGCCAAACTGCCGATTGGCTACACAGCGGCCAGTCAAAGGTGGCGATCGCGGTTAATTTGTCGAGCGTACAGCTCAATCAAACTCGACTGGCTCAACGGCTACAAGACATTCTGACCATGACTGAATTGCCACCGGCGCAGCTTGAACTGGAAGTGACAGAAACTGCCCTGATGAAGGATGTGGAGTCCGCGATCGCGCTTATGCATGAGTTAAAAGCCCTGGGAGTCAAAATTGCGATCGACGACTTTGGCACAGGCTATGCCTCGCTAGCATATCTCCGTCAGATGCCCCTCGACATTCTTAAAATTGATGTGTCTTTTGTTCACAATATTCATGAGAACCAAACCAACCAGGCAATTTTGAAAAACATCATTGCCATGGCTCACGATTTGGGCCTAAAAGTAGTGGCTGAGGGCATTGAAGTCGCAGCCGAAATGCATACCCTAAAATCTTTTGGCTGCGATCTCATCCAAGGATATTGGGTGGGACCACCTATGGCCGCTCCCGATTTTATTCAGCGACTCTAGGCTATGGGCACAAGCCGGAGAGCGATCGCTTTGCTTGGCTGAACTGGTAGTCCCAACTTTAACCCTTGCACTAATGCAGCACCTCTCCTTTCGTTGGCGAAGCCTACCCGTAGGGCTTAGGAGAGGAGAGGTTGATCAAATCGCAAAAACTCAAGTTTTCAACTTGGCCGAGGTTTACAAGCTAAATACACACCCCCTAAGGATTTGACGTGATGCTTCCAAAAGCATTTTTGGCCTGTTCACGCACCGACGTAGCCTGCTCAGAATTTTCCGGAGTATTCATATTCGTCCCGGCTTTTCCTTGGACTCCGTTTGCTCCTTCCTTAGCTTTGCTTTGAACTTCTTCAAGTTTTCTAGGTTGACCGTCTATGGCTTCTTCGGCTTCTGCCTGCACGCCGTCCATCTCAGCAACCCCTTTAGATGGACTACTGGGGGAACTACCGATAGCCATCGCTGGAAAAGCCAGATTCAACATCAATAGCGTGCAGATGGCAAAAGCAAATATGGAACGCCACATCCGTATACAAAAATCACTAAGAAACACTTTCATTGACCCACTCGAAAAATCATTAACTTCTAACATTGCTGAATAATGGGATGAGTTCGAAGAGCTAAAGACGTGAATCAGACGATTGCCTAAATCAGACGATTGCCTAACTTTTCAATAGCTGTACTCACCACAAAAATGCGGCTGCTTGCAGCTTGACTCATAGCCAAAATCAGCAGTAACCACTTTTGGCTTCACCAAAAGCTTGAAACGAGCCACTCAAAACAGCGGCCAGAGCAGAACACTATCAGATTACCGGGCTCAAACTCAAAAGCCTTCACCCATAAGACTTACAGAATATGGCAGTCCTGCATAAACCGAGCTGCCATTTCCCATAGTCTGGCAACAGCGGTAAAAGACCACAAAAGAGAATGGCCAGGATTTTTCTGACCTATTGGCCGAAAAAGTCTTTGACTGAATCGATAATGCCCTCAGCGGAATCCTCAGCCGCGTCTGCTGCATCCTCAGCTGCTTCTTGAGTCTGGCCAATATCTTTTTGCACCCGTCCAGCTGCCTGCGTCGCAGCCCCATCCGCTTGCCCTAACGCCTTATCCACCTGACGCTGTGCTTTACCAACCCCTTCTTTCACTTGACCTTCAATTTGATTGGCAGTGCCAGCTCCAGCGACGCGATCTAGCGCCTGCTCAGTTCGGTCCTGTGCAATCTTAACCGCTTTTTCTGCAGCCACAGCGTTTGAGCTGCTGCCAAACATGGCCCCAGAAAAAAGGATAAAAACTGCAACACACAGGCAAAAGAGTCGCTTAAATCTATCAATACGTAATTTTAGATCCATGTCAATCGCTCCTAAAAGTGCTTTTTTTGAATGCACATTTAACAAACTTCTGTTATCAAGGTATAAACGCACAGCAGCGCGGAAGCATCGATCCTGGGAGATACACCGAAAGAGATAGCGATTAAAATCCAAACAACTTTTCTGATTGCGTTGACGTCAGTTCAACAGGTTTCTTCTATTAGCAGATGTCATCACGAATTGGCATATTTTGAAGGAAGAATAAACGCTGAGGTTACTTGATGAAAATTTTTCCTGCTCATAACTTCCCAAGTCGTTTGACCCGGCCTTTATGAACTGGCAGAATCTATTCGCGGAATGCTTACCATCAGGTAAGCATTCAAAACTATTGGCTGTACAAGCCTCGATGGCGAATGGCTAGAGCTACAGTTCCTAGCTTCGATGCTGAACCAGGCTAACGAGCTCGCTGGGGGCGATCGCACCGTGCTCAGTGATAATGGCGGTAATTAATTCCGCTGGCGTCACATCGGCCAAGGGATTATAAGTTGCGACGCCATCTGGACAGGTGACGGTTTCGCCCGAACGGCACACGTCCGCTGATTCGCCCTCAGCAATTTGGAGCGCTTCACCGCTCATCAGCTTGAAATCCATGGTGGACAGGGACGCTGCCACGATAAAGGGAATATTGTGGGCTTTAGCGGCGATCGCCAGCGCATAGGTGCCAATTTTGTTCACCGTGTCGCCATTGGCGGCGATGCGATCAGCGCCTACCACAACCGCATCAATCATTCCTTGCTTCATGCAGTGGGCCGCCATGCTGTCTGTGACAACCGTGATCGGAATTTGCTCTTGCATACATTCCCAGGCAGTGAGCCGGGAACCCTGTAGCCAAGGACGGGTTTCGCCAACGATGACTCGCTCCAATCGCGACTCTTGCCAGGCCGTCCGCACAATCCCCAGCGACGTACCAAAGCCAGAGGTTGCCAGCGCCCCATGATTGCAATGGGTATAAAGAGTTAGCTGGGCCGGAGCCGCAGGTAAAGCCGCTAAGCCATGCTGACCGATCGCGACACAAATTTCCCAATCTTCTTGCTGGATTTTTTGCGCAGTTTTAAGGAGTTCCACCTTGAGTTCATCAACTGTCAAGTCGCTTTGCCGTACCTGTTTAACCATGTAGTCCACTGACCACAGCAGATTCGCTTTGTCAGGGCGAGCTGCTTTCAACTGCTCGGCGATCGCCTCCAATCGTTCCAAAAAGGCAATGCGCTCGTCGGTATGAATTGTCTGCGCGCCGAAATAAAGACCATAGGCGGCAGCCATGCCCAAGGCCGGCCCGCCCCGGACAATGCGATCCGCGATCGCCGTCAAAATATCTTCGCAGCGAGTAATGGAAACGACAGCATATTCTTTTGGTAATTTGCGCTGGTCGATCAGCAGGACGTGGTCGTCCTGCCAACGGACAGGATAAACATGGGTGGCTAGAGATTCAGTCATAGAAAATTAAAATATTAGGAACAATATGTCTGCGAAACGGCAAATCAGCAGTCATCACCATTAGCAGCTAAATCATCGACTTACAAGGCTTGCAGATTTAGTCTGACTTTGCCAAACAAGACGCCAACGCTAACTGTGTAAGTATTTTGGGATCAATTGATGGCGCACGGCGGCTGACTAAACATGAATACGTCCACAAAGGTATAAAAAATCGTTGAAATCACCCTGATTCTAGTGAGAATTGTGACTCGGCGAATAACGGGTAAATCATCAGAGGTGGGCTTTAATGAGCAGTAATGTACCTGAGGTCACGCCCAGGGAAAAAAGACCGGCTCCGATCACAATAAATTTAGTTTTGAAGCGCACAAGGTGGCGTCTATTGCTCATGAGAACTTCAAAAGACTCACGCTTGGCATCTGACAAAGTAGCCAAAAATCCAATCGCATAGGCTGCTGCCGCTAACAAAAACAAAACGACTGGGAGGGTCAAGGCCATGCCCTTAACCCTCCCGGCATCAATATCAAACGGGACGGCAATCATAAACAGCCCTAGGTAAACAGGGATGGCTAGCAGACTCGTCTGCAACATCATCCGACAAAAAGATTGCAGAACGCCTACAGAATCATGACTTGAATAATCGGAAGTAACTTGCATATTGGCGATAAAAATAATAAAACTTGATATCGGGAAAGGACACATTCGAGCACCTATCGTGCCTATTGCCGTAGATTAACGGCGGCGGTTCGATCGCTTCTATCAATGTTATATAGAAGCAGCGCAGCATAGTTTATGCATTCATGCCCAAAGGTTTTTCCTATATTAGCTGGAGCATACTGATAACGCTGGTTTCCTAAACATCCCATCAAGGTCCGCCAGCTGATTACCAAACTTTCAGGTCATCGGCGCTCATTTAGCCCATAACACAGACGACTCTCGCAGTTCACCGTCACTCGCTGCAGGCAAGAGCTCGTTACAATGCGGCAAACACCTTTATGATTACCCGGTTCTGAGGTTTGGTCATGGCTGCTCCCAATTCAACCCCAACGCCTGACGATCGCTACCGCGAGCTGATTGAACAGGTGGTCAAGATGACGCTCAAAGGTCAAATCCGCTCTAAGGCCCAAGTTTTTCGCAAATTGCAGGAAGAGATCGAACCGAGTGAAGGGGATGCTTTTAAGGCTGTGCTAGTCGAACAGGTGGCCGCGATCGCCCAGATTTTGACCACTGAATCTGATGAGTTAAAGCAAGCCAAAGCAACGCGGCAGCAGCGGGCGTTGACCACCCTGCAGAGTGAATTCGAGCGCTGGGAAAAAGAACACCAGAGTACGGCGATGTTGTCGGGAGCAATCGCCACCTTGGTACGCACCGTTGACCAAGACCGCCTAATCGCTCTCTTGCAAGCGATTGATCCCAATCAGTCCGATTATCTCAGTCGCGACGAGCTAAAAATTCTGGCGCAGCAGCTGCGCCAGCTCGAAACCGAGGTCACCACTCAACCAAGTCTGCAAGAGCTGGCTACCGGGCTGCTGCAGGGTCTCAAGACTTGGCAAAATCTGGAAGGTCACGTGATTGGCTGGATTTATGATCAAGGACAGCAGGCAATTGGCTTCGGCAATATCGCCACTCAGGGGCCCTGGTCCCATTGGGCCAAACAGGTGGAGACCACCAGCATCCAGCGCATTTTTACTGAACTCGCAGAGCATCAAACCATCAGCGATCGCGGCGTCCCGATTCCCTTAGAAGTGCGGACTTGGGTGGAACTAGCGATCGCCCTGCAGCGACTGCAACTTGCCTTAGTGGCCTGGTTCGACCAACAGCCCTATGACACCAAAGCCGGTAAACGCTTGTCGATTGCCACATTTCTCACGTTTGCCGTCATGTGGGGGCAACTTTCGCGTCGTTTAAGTGAGTTGGGACAGTCTCTGCTGGCTACCGGCTGTTTTCAAATGGCGCTGCAGGTGCTGCGACAGTTTGCCCAGCAGGACTACTTTCCCCTTTATGGCGGCTTATTTACTGCCCTTTCCGGCGAGTCGCTGCGCACCCTGTTGGACTATCTCGATCAGCCCCTGCGGGAAGTCCCCAACACCGACACCAAAGCTCGCATTCTGACGTTGCTAGGATATTCTCAGCGGGCCTTGGGACAATACGAATTGGCTCAACAGTTCCATGAGCGCGCCCTTGAAAGCGCTCGCGAGGTCAAAGATCAACATTGCGAAATTGCTAATCTCAACCATCTCAGCCGCACCTGCGTCATGCAGCAAGACTTTACCAGCGCCATTACCCACAGTCAGCGAGCCCTGGTGCTGGCCCGACAGACGGGCGATCGCATCGGCGAGGCCAACGCCCTGGCCAACTACGGCTACGGCGAAATTTCTCGCGCTCAGGAACAGGCGGTGGAACCGGAGCAAATTGAATCTGTCCTCTCATATCTGGAACAGGGCTTGCAGCTTAGCGAGCAGGTGCACGATCGCCCCAGTGAGGCGCTTTGCGCTAATAGCTTAGGCGTCGCCCAGGTGATGCTGCGGCACTATGATCAAGCCGTTTCAGCATTAGAAAAAGGACTGCAAACTGCCCAGGCGATTGGGGACGTATTTTTACAGGGGGTGAACTACAGCTATCTGGCGATCGCTTATCAAAATCTGGAAAACACCGAAATGGCCATTTTCTGTGCTGCTCTGAGTATGTATTTGCTGTGGCAAATCGACTCTCGGCAGTGGCACCAACCCGCTGGCACCCTCAGCATTCTCTACGGCCAATTGGGACAGGAAAACTTTCAAACCGCTCTGGCCGCCTATCGGACAGCATTTCTCAGGCAAATCGGCGTCGATGGCTATGACTATCTACCCAAGCTTTTAGCTGAGTATCGTGAATCACTGGCATAAACTCCGGTAACCCCGATAACGGCTAAATCTGCCCTCCATCTTGCACTCGACTCGTACCGGTTGACTCGGCCCCCTTTGTTTTTAAAATTTGGGAGGCTCTGCGATCAGAATCCCCCCAGGATGGGGAGATTTGGGAGGGCAAATTTTCTTCGTCAGCACATTTTTCTGAACGCAACCATTTTTGAAAAATATTCAATAGAAAACGAAATTTTAGAAATACTTCCTGTAGTTTTGGAAAATCATCTTCATTCCCAAAGTTTTAAGTATGAGTCAATCTCCCAATTCGGATCGCTCAGTGCAGATTGGTGGCAGCGTGACCGGCAGTGCCATTGTTACCGGCGACAGCAACACCGTATCTGTCCAGTTTCAACCGGCCACTCTGCCAGAGCCTCAAGCCGTTGACATCAAAGCTGAGTTAGCTGCCCTCAAAGCCGTATTAACTCAACTGCAGTCTGAAGATCAGCGCAAAATCAACAACGCCTTAGAAGACGCAGAAATTGAACTCGAAAAACCTGAGCCCGACAAAGATGAAGTTAGTCAAGCCCTCGATCGCGCTCTAAATTATGCCGAAAAGGCTACCGGCTTTGCTGCCGCGATTGATAATTTACGCCCTCATGTTGAAGCAGCAGCGGGCTGGCTTGGCAAGCACGGCTATAAGCTATTGCCCTTAGTTGGATTAGCGCTGTAAGCACCCGACGCGCATAGTCAAAGGACCTGCCGTCCTATCTCCATAGAACCGGCGACGGTTATACGAGTGAGATTACTCTAAACTAACTTAAAGAAAGATTAAGTTAAGTCTTGGGCTCAACGTATTTGATGGGGATTAGCAACTAACGTGTCATTGCTGCAACCAGAGTTTTCGACTGCTGCGATCGCGCTATTCATTACCGGAGCGAGTTTTGTTGCTTGGTTTTTTAGCATGTTGGCGGGTGGGGGCAGTCCGTTTATTCTGATTCCCCTATTGTCTTTGCTGTTAGGCACCCAAGCGGTCGCCCCAGTAATTACCACTGGGTTACTCATTGGTAATACCCAACGAAGCTGCTTTTTTTGGCGACAGATTGATTGGCGCGTCACGGCTTGGTATCTGCCAGGGTGCTTAGCGGGCTCGGTTTTGGGAGCGTTAATTTTTGCTCGGGCAAAAGTTGATTGGCTACAAATTTTGCTTGGGGTGGCGCTGCTGGTAATGGTGCTGAACTATTGGCTGAGCAGAGCGCTGAAATGGGGCGATCGCCCCTTCTCCGTCAAAGCCTGGTACTTTCTGCCCGTCGCCTTTCTCAACTCCGTAGGCTCAGCCCTCATCGGCAGCACTGGCCCAATCATGAACCCAATGTATTTTTCCTATGGGCTGGAAAAAGAGGCCATGATTGCCACCAAAGCTTCAAACAAGGCTTTTTTACACACTTTCAAACTCCTTAGTTACGCCGCCCTCGGCGTCCTGGAGCCTAGCCACCTTGGCTACGGCTTGCTAATTGGGTTAGGGGCGGTACCCGCCAATCTGATTGGTAAATGGGTGCTCGAACGGGTCAGTAACGACCAGTTCCGACAGATGGTTTACGCCTTTGTCGCCGTCAGCGGTGTTGTAATGCTTTGGGAGCAGCGAAGCTTATTTCTCGCTTGGTAAAGCGCTGGGTAGCTGAGACATCAGCATGAAGGCCATATCACCTGATGATGGCACGGCAAAGTCTGCATAATCGCCTCACATTAACTTTAAATTAACCTACTCGATTTACATCCCAGTATTTTAAGGCACACGCATTCCAACAAATATTAGCAATCAAGCATCGATCTTTTGAGGCTTGTCAAGCTAAGAAGCCTTCTCAAATAGCGTTCCAGAGAAAACCTGCAGTCTTTATACGACATTGATAAAGCAGACGAAAAGTGATGAACCTGAAAGTCATAACGCGCTGATAAAGCTCCGTGATTATACGAAGTCTTAAGACAAGCATTACCGCCGCTTTACTTTTGTCTGAGAAAGTTACTGGTGAACACAATTGGCGGGCGTGTGATTGACCCATTGCAGTCAGCCGCAGACGAAGCCTGGTTTTCCTAAGAGGAGAGGCAGCGGCTTCGCGGTGGCGTTAGTCCGGTGATTCGATGAGGGCCGAAATATGAGGCTTGGGGTTAGTTAGCGCTCTTCTGTGAGCCTGCGCTGATTTTAGTCCGTTGAACATTTTTGAGTTGGTGTCAGCCCCCGGGCTGGCCCCGACTGGTTGTGCTGGCTAGTTTTGCTTTCAAGAGGGATATATGGACGAATTGTTTACGCTTGAGTTACTGCATCTGGCAGATCAGGAAGCCGGGGCAGCCGCTGTCCAGGATGCACCTCGGTTATCGGCTGTGCTGAATGCGCTTAAGGCTCAGGATCTGGGCGATGACGGTTTGGCAGACAACACGCTGGTTTTATCGTCTGGGGATGCCATTATTCCCGGCTTGTTTTTTGATGCCTCGGAGGCAGTGTTCGGGACTGCTGGTATTGCGG
>JBCCJU010000086.1:0-23982 GCA_039027715.1 Cyanobacteria bacterium P01_C01_bin.120 | reverse complement strand
GTCAAACTTACCCCGCAGGCCATGAAACAACTCGAACAGAAACTGCATCGATTGCCAGGGCTAGAAAAGTGGTTTGTCGAAATTGTACCGACGCCTGCGCCTGCCTAGCTAGTGGATGTCTTTTTTCTTGGAGTACTCTTATTAAGTAGATATAGACAGATGAAACAGTGAACCGGGCGTAATCACTCAACATTCGCGTGGTAAATAGCTGTCAGATAGGCGGATAGCTTAATGCCGTTTTGTGGCACTTCATATTCAGCACTCTACGCTTTTAGGCAACAGCCCACATTCAATCAATCGGGCTGCCATTCCGGAAAAGTGCGACCAGTGTTTCGACTGTCTGCGATAAGTGCGATTACAGAGTCGTCTATTTTTATGGCCAGTGACCCAGCTTGAAGTTGCTAAAAGCATTGTCAGGTGAGAGCTGCGGAGCCTTTTTCTCAGACTGATGACTGCGATCGCACCCAAAACGAATGTCTACTCAACTGGCACATTCCTAAAGAGTGACACAATCATTTTCTTGCAATCTGGGCACTCTGGATAAAGTAGGGTTACTCCACAAGGGTTGCTAAAGAGTTCTGTCAAGAACTTCCTCAACTTTGTACTGTGCACTACCACCGCTTATGATTCGCTCAATATCCCCTAATGCTAATGCGCCCCTGTGCGCTCAACAATCTACGCCCCCGTCCGATAACCGCGCTGCGGGTATTCCCACCGTGGGCTCTGCGGAGACGATCACACCCAATACTCCGCTAATCCCTGATGCCGAGAGCGAGGCGCCGGCAACACCGCCACCCCCCGCTGAATTGGTGGATTGGATTATGGCTGAGTTTAAGCGTGACCTGCCAGAGCGCGTCAGCAGCCTAACTCAAGTCGCGACGCGCTTAGCTTATGAAGTTGATCGCATTTGTCGCATGAGTCAGCGTATTCAAGCGTCCGGCGATGTCGTTCACTGGCAGCAATCACTCGCCCGCCACCGTATCGCTAAGTGTGTGAAATATTTTCAACTGGGCTCAAACCGGGGCCGGGTGGAATTGCACAGTACCCTAAGCGCGATCGCCTATCGCTATATCGCTCCTCGCAAGGCTCAACTCGGCTTTGAAGGTCGCTATACGCTGCTAGAAGACTTCTTACAGGGGTTTTATATTGAATCGCTGAAGGCGTTTCGTCGGGAGAACGATGTGGCTCCTGACTATTCGCCCAAAACGCGGCTACAGCTATCGGAATATATGACTTTCTGCGAGCAGTATGCCAAGCGCCGCATCACCATTCCCGGTGCGGTAAATCAGCAAATCATTGTGCTGCGAGCTCAAACGTTTGCCCGTCGTCAGCCCGATGAAACTTCGGTCGATATCGAGCGGGCGATGGAGTCGGCCCGAGCCGATGAAATGGAAGGCCAAAATCGCTCTCCGGCACTGCAGCAGGTACGCGAGCAAATGGTCACCGAAGCCGAAGATCCGGCGGATCAGGTGCTGCGAGATCGCATTATTCAAGAACTTATTGAATACCTCGAAAGCCAAGATCAGCACGACTGCATTGACTATTTCGTGTTGCGTTTACAGGACTTGCCCGCCGCCGAAATTGATGAAATCCTGGACCTGACGGCCCGTCAGCGCGATTATCTACAACAGCGCTTCAAATATCATGTTGAAAAGTTCGCCCAAGTCCATAACTGGCATCTGGTACATCAGTGGCTTGGCATCGATTTGGAGCATAACTTGGGCCTGTCTTTAGAAGAATGGAATGGCTTTATCGCCACCCTTGATCCTCTGCAGCAGCAGCTTTTGCAACTGCGCCGCACGCAAATTCGCGCTGGGCAACGCGATATGGATGCCGGAGAACTCTCCGAACTGCTGCGATGCACGCCCAAGCGAGTTCACCGCACTTGGGGCCAAATCCTCAACCTCGCTTGGAAATACCGCAATCAGAAAAATGCTTGACGCCAACTCAAGCGGCTCTGGGGCGTATCAATATCTAGCGTTAGAAACCTGGTGGGATCGGCATGCTCACGCTTACCCCAATTTTCTAGGCTGATTTATCCCCATGTTCAATCTTGGATTTTCGATTGTGGATGCGGAATCGTTTTCATATCAGCGCCTTCAGTTTCAACATCTGTAGCTCCAGAAAAGGGAACTGGCGTGAAGCCTTCGCCTGATCAAATCAAGAGCATGGGGTGAGGTGCGCGATCAGTTTTCCGGCGATCGCCCTGCTTCACGAGACGTCTACGGTCAGCTAGCAATGGACAGTCTATGGCTAGTTTGGTAGCGCTGGTGCGTTGGTGCAATGGGAGAAGAAAAGCGCGATCGCCAGTTTTCTACGTTCTAGCTTCAGAATATTGGCGCACCGTCAATACCTGGACAATCACGTCAAGCCAGATAATCAAGCTCAGTAATGCAGCACAAAATTTCTCTGAAAAAGGCATTCAGCTAGCTTTAAAGACTCGCTAAACAGGACTAACTTCAAGATCGATGCAATATTTGCATGGGATCAATTCTGATATTGCAATATTTCAATTGAAAAGTAACGCAAGCTACAAAAATTAGCTTTTGTCTCGCCTAATTTGTCTCCAGGCAATAAAACATTGCCAAATTTAATTATTTCAACTGCCGCTAGTTAGATTGCCTATAAATTGAGGCAAAGTTCATTCTCTGAGCGTAGGCAAACCATGCCAAGCGCCGGAGGGTGTGTTTTCTGCGTACATTTTTATGGCAAGTGATTGGCTACATGTAAGTGCTAAGCGCTTAGACTTTTTGCTTCTGTTTAACAAATTCTATGCCTGAAAAAGGTTCGAACACTGTGGTAACTACGGCTCAAAAAAAAGAGAAGTTAAATAAATTTGAAAGGTTCAAGGCTCAAAAAGATGGCCTGGCGGTTAAGTCCGAGTTGGATCATTTTGCTCAACTGGGATGGGAATCGGTTGATGAAACTGATTTAACTCAGCGCCTGAAGTGGCTTGGCATTTTCTTTCGGCCAGTGACGCCCGGCAAATTTATGTTGCGCCTGCGCATGCCCAACGGCATTTTATCAAGTCAACAGCTCAAAGTTTTGGCTGAGGTTGTGCAACGCTACGGCGATGATGGCAGCGCTGACATCACGACTCGGCAAAATCTGCAGTTGCGCGGTATCCGCCTCGAAGATATTCCCGATATTTTCCGGCGCTTCGATGAGGTGGGATTGACCTCGATGCAGTCTGGCATGGACAACGTACGCAACATTACCGGTTCGCCGGTGGCCGGCATTGATGCTGATGAGCTGATTGATACGCGCGGCTTGGTTAAAAAGCTGCAGGACATGATTACTAACCGGGGTGAAGGTAATCCTGAATTCACTAACCTGCCGCGCAAATTCAACATTGCCGTTGAAGGTGGTCGCGATAACGCCGTTCACGCTGAAATTAACGACATTGCCTTTGTACCCGCATACCGAGAAGGTGTTTTGGGCTTCAACGTGTTAGTTGGGGGCTTTTTCTCAGCCCGACGATGTGCAGCAGCGGTGCCGCTGGATGCTTGGGTGGAGCCTGGTGATGATGTGGTTACGCTTTCCCGCGCCATCTTGGAGGTCTATCGAGATAACGGCATGCGGGGCAACCGCCAAAAAGCTCGACTGATGTGGCTGATTGATGAATGGGGCATGGACAGCTTTCGGGCGGAAGTCGAAAAGGTCTATGGCAAGCCGTTATTAGACGCGGCCCCTGAAGATGTCATCGATTGGGAAAAGCGTGACCATGTGGGAATACACTCCCAGCAGCAGCCAGGCTTAAACTACGTTGGCTTTCACGTGCCGGTGGGTCGGCTGATGGCTCAGGATTTGTTTGACTTTTCTCGCATTGCCGATGTGTATGGCGAAGGGGAGATTCGGCTGACGGTCGAGCAAAACGTCATTATCCCCAACATCCCTGATTCGCGTTTGGATTTGCTGTGTGCAGAGCCGCTACTGCAGCGGTTTTCCATCGCCCCTAGTCCTTTAGTGCGATCGCTGGTTTCTTGCACCGGCGCTCAGTTCTGCAAATTTGCCCTAGTGGAAACTAAGCAGCGAGCCTTGGCGATCGCTCGACAGCTCGATGCCGTTCTCAATCTGCCAACGCCAGTGCGAATTCATTGGACGGGTTGCCCCAACTCTTGCGGTCAGCCACAGGTCGCCGACATTGGCCTGATGGGAACAAAGGTCCGCAAAGACGGTGAAACCGTTGAGGGCGTGGATATTTATATGGGCGGCAAAGTTGGCAAAGACGCCAAACTCGGCACCTGTGTGCAAAAGGGCGTGCCCTGTGATGAGCTCCCTGCAGTGCTCACTGGGCTGCTAACGGAACATTTTGGCGCGCAGCCGGCGGCTGACGCTCAAGACAACGGTCATCTGCAGATGACCGTTGCTTAATCAGGCTTTGGGCCGCGACTGATGGTTGCTGTCCACTGAAGAGAATCCCCACTCACTTGGGGAGTGTGTCTGGAATAAGAAAAACCCTTGCAAGGGATTAGTTTGCAAAGGTTTAAGTCGTTTCTTGGTTTACTAGGAGATTAGCACGAATGCTCGTTGAGTTGTTTACTAGGGCAACTCAGGGAAGGTATAAAGTCTTACACCTGACCTGGTTTGCTTTCTTCCTAACATTTGTTATCTGGTTTAACTTTGCTCCGTTTGCTACGACGATTGCTCAAGATTTTGGTTTAGAGCCTGCACAGGTCGGTACGCTTGGCCTCTGCAACTTGGCGCTCACCGTGCCGGCTCGAGTCATCATCGGCATGGTGCTAGACAAGTACGGTCCTCGTTTGACCTATTCTTGCCTATTAATTTACGCTGCTATTCCCTGTCTTATTTTTGCGACCGCTCAAAGCTTTAATCAGCTGGTACTGGGTCGTCTGTTGATGGGTATCGTGGGTGCTGGTTTTGTGATCGGCATTCGCATGACGGCTGAGTGGTTCCCACCTAAGGAAGTGGGTACGGCAGAAGGCATTTATGGTGGTTGGGGCAACTTTGGCTCCGCCTTCTCTGCCTTTACGATGGTTATCTTTGCCCTAGCGCTGACGTCTTTACCGGGTTCTTTCCAGTTCCCTGAGGCTGAAACTTTCCGCGTACTGGTATTCCCTCCCTTTCAGACCGATATTTTGAACTGGCGGGCGGCGATCGCCGGCAGCGGCATTGTGGCGGCGTTCTATGGTGTGTTCTACTACTTCAACGTCACCGATACTCCACCTGGTAAGGTTTATCAGCGGCCTGACAGTGCGCGCGGCATGGAAGTGACTTCGGTTAGGGACTTCTGGTTCCTAATGGCGATGAACTTGCCCCTCACTCTGATTTTGATGGTGCTAGCTTGGCGTCTGCAAAAGGTCAACTTCCTAACGACAGGCGGCATGTACATTGCCTTTATGGCGCTGCTGGGGCTTTATGCATTCCAGGCTTACAACTGTTGGTCAGTAAACAAGGATCTGCTCTCTGGCGCTAAGGTTTATCCTCCTGAAGAGCGCTATCGGTTTAAGCAAGTGGCGATGCTGGAGCTGACTTACATCGTCAACTTCGGGTCTGAGATTGCTGTGGTCACCATGTTGCCGGCCTTCTTTGAAGGGACTTTTGGTCTCGACAAAGCCACTGCTGGTTTGGTGGCGGCAAGCTACGCCTTTATGAACCTAGCTTCGCGTCCCGGCGGCGGTCTAATTTCCGACCGCATGGGCAGCCGTAAGTGGACTATGGTTGTGCTGACTGCCGGTATGGGCATCGGTTACCTCATGATGAGTATGGTCAGCGGTGTTTGGCCGCTACCCCTAGCCATCTTGCTGACGATGGCCTGCTCCTTCTTTGTGCAGTCTTCTGAAGGTGCCACCTTTGCCATGGTGCCCTTGGTGAAGCGCAAGGTTACGGGTCAAATTGCTGGTAACGTCGGTGCTTACGGTAATGTGGGGGCGGTGGCATACCTTTCCACTCGTTTGCTGTTCACCGATGCTTCGGCAGCGGCAAATGGTGGCGAGCCCATCATGGCGATGGTCAATTCCCAGTTCTTCCAGCTCTTGGGTATTGCGGGCTTGATTGTGGCCTTCCTCTGCATCTTCTTCCTGGATGAGCCCAAGGGTTCCTTTGCGGACTTCCACGAGGGCGAAGATCCCGGCATGGTGCCGCATCCGTCAGCCCTGCCGGATGAGCAGTCTGCCCGTCTTATGTAGGTTTGCGCGAAGTCTACGGGTAACAGCGGAATTTGTTTCCCGCACATGATCAGACAGTAGCCGGGGGAACTAACTTCATCACGCAGATGAAGAACTCTCCCGGCTTTTTTAGAGCCTTGTCAGCGATCGCTCAAAAGTTTTCTCGACACTCTGGGGCTGAAGCATTTTGCCAATAGCCGGCGTTTCGGCATCAATACTGACCTAAGTGGTTTATCTAAAACAGCCGCGGCGCCGCTTTAGCACTCTGAAATTGCCGCGAAAGATCACTGCTAACAGTTTCACGGGTGGTTTCACTCTATTGTTCTAGCGGATCTTTTAGACAGTTATCTATATAAAAATGGCTGGTTATTCTTGCCGGCTTGTGAATTTGATTTTGTTGCATAGACAGTCATGACCTCTACTAAAACCCTTTGTCCGTACTGCGGTGTTGGTTGCGGCCTTGATGTTGCTGCCATTGGCGCCCCTGAACAGGAAAGTGAGCAATGGCTGGTGCGCGGCGATCGCGCCCATCCTTCCAGCCAAGGGATGTTGTGCATCAAAGGCGCCACGATTGTCGACGCCATTAACAAAAATCGCCTGCTGTACCCGCTGATGCGCGATTCCCTAGATGAACCGTTTCGGCGAGTTAGCTGGGATGAAGCGTTGAATGCGATCGCTCAGCGCATTCGCCATGTGGTTGACACCCAAGGGCCAGAGGCCGTTTGCATGTATGGCTCAGGCCAACTGCAAACCGAAGATTACTATACGGCTCAAAAGCTGCTTAAAGGCTGTTTGGGCACCAACAATTTTGATGCCAACTCGCGGCTGTGCATGTCGTCTGCCGTCGCCGCCTATATTCAAAGTTTTGGCTCTGATGGCCCGCCGGCCTGCTATGACGATCTAGAGCAGACGGACTGCGCCTTCCTCATCGGTACCAACACCGCCGAGTGCCATCCCATCGTTTTTAACCGCTTGCGCAATCATCACCGGAAGAAAAAAGGCAAAGTCAAGCTGATCGTGATTGATCCGCGGCGCACTAAAACTGCCAAAGACGCTGACCTGCATTTAGCGATTCGTCCCGGCACCGACATCACCTTGATGAACGGCATCGCCCACATTTTGCTGCGCCAGCGCTGGCTCGATGCCTTATTCATTGATGAAGCCACCAAGGGATTTAGCCAATATGTGGCAGTGATTCAACAGTATCCGCCGGAAAAAGTAGCAGCCGTGTGCGGCATCTCGGTTGATGATTTAGAAACCGCTGCGCGCTATTGGGGGCGTGCCAAAAGCGTGCTATCGCTGTGGTCAATGGGCATTAACCAGTCGGCGGAAGGCACCGCCAAAGCCCGGACGTTAATTAACTTACACCTGATGACCGGCCAAATTGGGCGACCGGGTGCGGGCCCCTTTTCGCTGACGGGGCAGCCCAATGCGATGGGTGGCCGTGAAGCTGGGGGATTGGCCCATATTCTGCCTGGCTATCGCTTAGTTAAGAATCCTGAGCACCGCCGCGCGGTTGAACAAGTTTGGCAAGTGCCCGAAGGCAGCATCTCGCCCACTCCGGGGCTGGCGGCCTGGGACATGATGGTGGGCCTGGAGCAGCAAGCAGTCGGCGTTTTTTGGGTGGTGGCCACGAACCCTGCCGTCAGCATGCCAGATATTGACCGCACCAAAGCGGCGCTGCAGCGATCGCCCTTCACCATTTTGCAAGACGCCTACTATCCCACGGAGACCGCAGAATATGCCCATGTGCTGCTGCCGGCAGCGCAATGGAGCGAAAAGACCGGCATTATGACGAACTCGGAACGCACAGTGAATTACTGTCCAGCGTTTCGGCCTCGACCGGGTGAGGTGCGCGCCGACTGGGAGATTTTTGCCGATGTGGGCCGTCGTTTGGGTTTTGTGCCGCAGTTTAGCTGGCCGTCTTCTGAGGCCGTGTACGCCGAGTTTGTGCAGCTCACGGCGGGTCGCGTCTGCGATATGACCGGGCTTAGCCACGAGCGCTTGGCTCAAGAGGGGCCGATTCAGTGGCCGTGTCCAGAGCAGGAAACCACGGCGACCGCCGCGACCAAACACGACAAACGGCTTTATGAAGATCACATTTTCCCCACGCCTGGAGGACGGGCCAACTTTGCCGCCTTCCACGAAAATGGGCTGGCCGAACCGGCTGATCCTGAATTTCCCTTTGTGCTGACCAATGGTCGCCTCTATGGCCACTGGCACACTCAAAGCCGCACGGGGCGGATCGACAAAATTCGCAAAATGCATCCCGAGCCGCTGCTAGAGATGAGTCCTGTCGATGCCCAACATCTGAAAATCCAGTCCGGCGACTGGGTCGAAGTGCGATCGCGGCGTGGTCAGGCTCGTCTCAAAGTTCATGTCACCCAATACATTCGACGGGGCGTTTTGTTCATCCCCATGCACTGGGGAGCGCTTTGGGCTGATGCGGCTGAGTGCAATGCTTTGACCCATTCCGCCGTTTGCCCCATTTCTTTGCAGCCAGAGCTGAAAGCCAGCGCCGTGGCAGTAGTGCCGATTTCCGAAGAGCTTTCTTTAGGCGATCGCCATGATCAAAGATTGGGTCAGCACTCAGAAGTTCCCGTTAGACAAGCGGTGTTGCAGTCCTAAATATGGCTTCAGTGGAGTGCGATCTGCGAAGCATGCAACATCAGGGCTTTGCGGGTAAATAAAGTACCTGATGGGTGGCAGGGTGGTTGGGTGGCAGGGTAAGAGCGTGTGATGGGAAAGTTATTAATTTGCACATTCCTCACAGGATTTTTTCTTGACGCAACAACCTATCGGCTGGCAGGTAATGCTGTCTTTATGGCCTGAAACAAAGTCCGCAAGGATTCATCGTAACCATCCCAACACCTACGCTGGCTGAGCGAAGTCGAAGCCAAAACCAGCCAGAATGTCTCCTAGCCCCTTTGGGGCGGCAAAGCCAACGACTCTGCTTAGGGAAAGTTACGATTCATCCAAATTGGCTTGGCGGCTGAGTTTGCGCAGCGTTCGATGCATTTCCGGCAGCCGGCTGAATACCGCTGAGGCCTTTAAAAACATTTTGTGGGGCAAGGCGGGAATGCCCGTGACGATTTCGCCTGGCGGCACATCACTATGAACTCCGGCCTTGGCGGTCGCGATCGCCCCATCGCCGATTTTGGCTTGATTAGAAATGCCTACTTGCCCAGCCAGGATGACTCGGTTGCCCACCGTCACGCCCCCGGCCATACCCACCTGAGCGGCCATCACAACCCCAGCCCCAATCTCGCAGCCGTGGGCCACATGCACCATATTGTCGAGCTTTGTCCCTTGACGAATGCGAGTTTCTCCCACCGCCGGTCGATCAACGGTGGAATTGCAGCCAACTTCGACGCCGGCTTCCAACACGGTAATGCCGGACTGCTCCATTTTTTCCCATCCGGTGGCAGTGGGGACGAACCCAAACCCCTCGGAACCAATCGCAGCGCCACTGTGAATCACGCAGTCAGTACCGATTTGAGTGCGCTCATGAATCACGCAGTTGGCGTGCAGGATGACGCGATCACCCAATACCACATCGGGATACACCACGACATTGGGATGAATGCAAACGCCGTTACCAATTTTCACCCCAGCTTGAACCACGGCGTGGGCGCCAATGGCAACGTCTCTGCCCACCTGAGCCGACGGAGCAATAATCGCGGTGGGGTGAATTTCAGCCGACGGGTGAAACGGCTTGTAAAACAGACCAATTGCCCGGGCAAATCCTAGCCGGGGATCAGCAGCGCTAAGCCAGGCAATACCCTGCTCATTGGCCGCTGACTGCAAGGCTTCATCATTGGGTAGGATCAAAGCGCTAGCCGCCGTTTGCTCCACGTATTTAGCAAATTTTTCGCCTTCGATATAGCTTAGGGTTCCGGCAGCCGCAGTTTGTACGGCAGCGACTCCCTCAATCTCGGGATCGCGCTCTGGGAAAGCGGTCAGGCTTGAGGTCTTGGTGATCCCAATGCTTTGGGCGATCGCGCTGAACTGCATACCGATTCATTAAAAAAGGGCTACCCTAAGCTACCAGAAAGGCGACACACTCCACATGAGCAGTTTGTGGAAAAAAGTCTGCCGGCTGCACGCGCTGCAGGCGATAGCCTCCTTCGCCGCACAGTTGCTTAAGATCCCGGGCGAGAGTCGCCGGATTACAGCTCATGTAGGCAATGCGCTCGGGGTGTAATGCTATTAAGGCTTTGAGTACGCGATCGCTGCAGCCCTTTCGCGGGGGATCAAGCACTACGACATCAGGCTTTTGTCTCGGCAGCAAACTGACCACTCCCGGCAGCAGCTGATCGACTTGGCCGGCCCTGAACTTGACTGTCTGAATATTATTTAACCGGGCATTTATGGTCGCCATCTCAACGGCAGCTGCCTGTACTTCTATCCCGAGGCAAAACTGCGATCGCTGTGCCATGGGCAGAGTTAGGGTGCCAATGCCACAGTAGGCGTCTACCACAATTTCGGTGCCCTGCAGCTGCAGCTCATCAAGAATCACCTGCAGCAGCCGTTCAGCCTGCTCGGTGTAGACCTGAAAAAACGTCGTGGGATAGATGTGAAAAGTTAAATCAGCGAACCGCTCTTCCAAATACGGCTCTCCGACCACCAAACGAGTTTCTTTGCCCCAGATAGCGTTACTGGGCTTTGGATTGAGGTTAATGCAAATTCCGGCTAAATCAGGAAACCGAGCCTGCCAATTAGCCGACTGCTCCTCAAGACCCGGTAAATTCCAAGTGGTACTCACCAGGGTCAACAGGAGCTGCCCCGTACGCCGACCCACCCGCAGAGCTAAATGTCGTAGGGCGCCAGTACGCTGTTTTTCGTCATAAATTGACCAGCCACGAGCCTGGATATCCCGTTTTATCTCTGCTAGCAGTGGATCAAGGCGATCGTCCTGGACCGGGCACTGATTAAGATTGACGATTTGATGCGAGCCGCGCCGAAAGTAGCCGGCCTTGACCTGTCCTCGAGCTGACATTCCTAGTGGATAGGTGACTTTGTTGCGATAGCTTAATGGATTGTCGGCTGCCAAAATTGGACTCATGGGCACATCTGCAAAATGACCAATACGTTCCAGCGCCCCTCTGACCTGCTGCTGTTTTGCCATCAGTTGTGCCCCATAGGCCACCGCCTGCCACTGACAGCCGCCACATTTGTCAGCCACGATGCACTGTGGGCGAACGCGATCGCTCGACGCCGCCAAAACTTCAATCAATTGCCCTCGCCCATACGCCGACTTTGTGAAGACCAGGCGGGTTTTGATGCGATCGCCCGGCACCGTATTGGGCACAAACACCACACGATTGTCCCAACGCCCAATCCCATCGCCTTCGCTGCTGAGGTCGGTAATGTCAAGCTGTAGGGTTTGTCCCTGTTGCCATTGAGCCATAGAGATGAGGTGATGACAGGTTGAATAAATTAAAGTTCAGGTAAAGGACTAGCAGAAAAGAATTGATCGCTTGTAAAGCGCCATGAGGCCCTGCGAACGCTCCGCTAAAGCTTTGCGAAAGCGCAACATCATGCACCGCGACCGAATATTTTTCATACTAAGAAATTTTCCAAAACCCAATTCTATGACCACCGCTGCTTCTGCCATAGAATTGAATCAGTCGCTTCGTGGGCAAATGTGATGATTGATCGCTCCTTAATGTATCAAGAGTCTTATTTTGTACTGCTCATGCCTGGAATGGCGGAAGAAATTTTGACGGCTGAAAAACTGCGGCAGCGACTGGAAGAAATTTTGAGCGATCGCCAAGCCAATTTACCCCGTGATTTGGCGAAGTTCCGCACCGTAGCTGAACAAGTGCAATACCTAATTGACAACGCCTGTGATTTTGAACTGGAGCCTGGGCAAACAGTACAGTGGTTTGCTATTCGCTTGGAAAAGTGAACGGCAATCGCGACAACAGGCGCGATCGGCTTTGGGTTAATGGCACCAAAAGGTGATCGTAGCCGCCTGCAAAAGCTCAGTTCCTCTCAGTTGGTGGAATGCCTTCCAGTTCCATGATTTTCGGTTGTGCGCTTTAGGGATGCCTGGCATCATGCCCCGCTCGCTCATAAGCTATGTGCCCTAAAACCTCTTGTGATAGATGGCGAATGTTGTGTGCTCCCTGAGCAACGTGATGTAAAAGCCACAATCACCGTACCTGATTCTTTAAATAAATCTGTATAAGTTCAGCATCAAATGTGAATTAAATCACAAAGACTGCTGATGCAAATTACTTAATTAAACTCACAGTCCGCGAAACCGCTGACTACTAAAAGGTGCTTTTAGGTGTTCCAACAGTAATTCCATAATTAATACCGAGGCATCAATTAATACACAGAGCCTAGATTAAGAACTGAGATAGTGCTGGCGATCTGGATTTTCCTAAATCACTCTGCCTCAGATCGAAGATTGCAGTGGACTTTACACGTCTGAGTAGCGTCAAGCCTGTCAACAGTCAAAGATAACTTTTATTCTCTGTTGATGCTTTCAACTAAAGAATCAGGAACGTTCTAGAAATGGTCAACCTCGAAACTACTGTCGAAAACATTTTTGCCACGCGCCGTATTACTCGATATGACCAAAAATTGCTGATGGTTTTATTTGCTCAAAATAATCTGTCTTCAAAAGACAAGGATTTACTCGACAGGGTCTATGAAGCCTTAAATCAGGGAAGATTGCGAGTAGTTGACTGAAGCCGATCTGACCATAACTAATCTCAAGAAGAGGGGAAATTCAGCAGGTTAGATGCAGCGTTTCTAGTAGTGGGCGGTCATGAGGAAGCGACGACAGATGGCCAGCCGCGATCGTCACTTGCCCTTCACCGCTGATTTAAGCAGTGTCGACAAAAGCAATAAATACTTCTGCCTATCTTTTAATTGGACTCATGTATGGCTCTCTTATGTCCCTAAAGCTGCAAAGGCTTAAACCTGACCTCGTCATATTTGAACATTAAGGGGCCAAAGTCAGGTGTCACTGGGTAAATCCTGCTTAAACGTTTTCGCCAAGACCCCATGAGTCTTTTGCCTAGCTGGGTTACATCACGCTGGCCTAAGTCGAAATAATGGCTGGAAATAAAATTTAGCGATACTGGCACGGAGCGATCGCATCTGCGATATAGTCATGCTGTCAAGAGGCCGCTGCTGATTGTTAGCGCTGGTCTCCCGCCTAGCAAAAAGGAGTCATGCCTTGGCAGCGCAACGCAAGGGCTCATCTCCCAGAGTATTAGCGGTGCTTAACGGTAAAGGAGGAGTCGGCAAAACGACTACTGCCGTTAACCTCGCGGCCATTTTGTCCGAATCGCAATCGGTCTTATTGGTAGATGCCGATCCACAAGCTTCAGCCAGTTGGTGGGTATCACGTAATCCCCGCCCCATGACGTTTGATATCACAACTGAGACAGATGCCGCCTTACTAGGCAAACTAAAGAAGGTGGATGATTATGCTCTGATTGTAGTGGACACTCCTCCAGCCTTAAATTCAGAGGCGTTGGCGGCGGTTGTACCCGTGGCCGACTATATTTTGTTGCCCACGCCACCGGCTCCGATGGACTTGGCGGCGCTGATCAACACCATCAAGACGGCGATCGCTCCGGCTGGTATTGCCCATCGCGTACTATTCACGAAGGTGGACTCTCGTAGCCTGGCCGAAGCCGTTGATGCACAGCAAACGCTTAACAGCCTGCAAATTCCAGCCTGTGAAACTGTGATTCGTACCTACAAGGCCCATGAGCGGGCAGCCCTACAGGGCATCCCCATCACTGAATGGCGCGGAGCTAATGTTAAAGAAGCCCAAGCCGATTACTACCGTGTCGCCCAAGAAGTACAGCAAGACTGGAGCCAATCATGACTAAAAAGAATCTATCGGACTTGCTGAAAGAAGAGGCGAATGGCTCGTCCGAATCATCTGATGCGGCTAAACCGGCGGCTCGCGCTGCAACCACAAAAGCCACAACTGCCAAAAAGTCTTCGACAAATACAAAAACCACTTCGACACGAAATACCTCCACCCGCTCGAAGTCTTCTAAGGCTACCAGTTCTCGCAAAAGCACTACCAGGTCTGCCAGTAGCCGCAGCGTCACCAAGGCTGACTTAGAAAAGCAGGTAAAACAGCTGACGGCGGCTCTGCAAACCGCTCAAGCTAAGGAGACCAAGTTAGACAAGCAGGTCGAGGACCTACAGGCAGATTTGAAAGAACAGCAAGATCGTCTGTTCGAGCTCAAAGATACGTTGGAGCGAGCTGAAGGCGCTGCCAAGGCCCATGACACTAAACTGCAGCAAGTTACTGAAGAGCTAGAGGAAGCCAAAACCCTGATTTTGAAATTGTCGGCTGCCGCTGAGGCGAAGCCAGCGGCAGCACCAGCAGTCTCGACTGCGACTCCAGAGCTTGAAAGTAAATCGAGTCTAGCCGTTCAAGCCCGGCCGACCTACGGTGGCGATATTTATCGGGGGCAGCGATTGCCCGTCCGCAAAACTAGCAACCGTGACATTTCTAGCGGTCGCCGGCTGCCAGCTCACAAAAATGTGCCCGACTATGCAATTGACCATGGAGAACAGAAAAACAAAATGCTCTCCGATGATGAAATTGGCTGGGTCGATTAGGGTGTGCTTTCAACCGGTTCATGCCGATGCTTGAGCCCTATGACCGAATGACTTACCGTCTCCTCCTGAAGAAAGTGAAGACGGCTTTACATCACGCATCACGTTGCGCTGGCATTACTCAACGGGTCGTAGCCGCGCCACCTTTAATAAAAATTGTCCCGACCCCTGACCAGCATAGGAACGCACTCGCACGGTGTAGGTTCCACTCTGGGTAATGCGAGCAAACAATAGAGAATTGGTGGTGCCGTCAGGGCCATCATCGTTTTCGCCCACGGTAGTGCCATCTGGACCGAGTAGCGTTACCAGCGTGTCAAACTCTTCGGAAATTAAGTCGATCGCAACTTGGTCACCATCTTCTAACCGCACAATGTAGTCCCGCGCATAGCCGCCCACCCCAGTTGGAATATCGCTTTCCGACAGTACATCGGAAATTTCTCGACTATCGGGCATTTGAATGGGGCTGTAAATGGCATTTTGGGCCTGGGCACTGACCGCAGAAAGCCCCAGAGTACTGAACAGTGCAACAGGCATCCACAACCAGGAACGAACGGAGCGAGATAACTTCATAGGTATCGTAGTGGGGAAGTTTCGTGTGCCATTATGGCTCAGGTTTGTCCAGTTGCGACGATAACTCCTGATGGAGATCACATTTGCCGACCATGACTCCGACAAACTTGCCCACAATCCCTCAGAGACCGAATTTTTTAAGAGACAATGGCACTAACCCGGTCTCAAGGAGTTTTTTACTGTGTCAGAAGCATCAAACTCTCCAGACAATCCTGTACCCTCCCAGTCATCAGCGGCTGACCTAGACTCGGCGTTAGACGATAACAGCGATGAATCTCCAAAATCAGAAGCTGCCGCTGTGGAAGCGACCCAAGTCACAGAGGAACTCATGTCTGCCGACTCTGCTGAGACTGGCTGGACAGAGGATAGTGGCTATCAGACTGCAGCTCCGCCGTCACGCCCCGATGAGGAGAACCTAGCTGAGCCCGATGCTGACTGGGACGACGCCTCCCTTGACTGGACGGATGACCTGACAGAGCCTGTGGAGGAAATGCCCCAACCGACTACAACCCAAGAAGCTTTAGCTTGGATTCAGCCGACTTGGCAAAGATTTCAGCAGATTTGGCGCCGATTAATTTTGGGGGTGCGCAGGCGGATTCCAGCGGCGGCAAACCTTTCTGATACGGTGCTCAGCACCCTTATCATTGGCACTCTAGTGCTGTTATTAATTTTGTTGAACAGCGTACGGCAGCCGTCGGCGGCAAGGGTTTCTCAGCCGGAGACCTTGTCGGGTGACGACTCGGCAGTTAATGCCTCATCTCAATCGTCCGGAGATGTAGAAACCCAGGCTGCTGCCAAAGTTACTTCTAGCGGTGCCTCAACATTGGGCAATGTTGACGGAGAACGGATTGCCCAAATCCAAGCACAGTTGACCGACAACTCGATTTTGAATGCTCAGCGGGTGATCGATTCGGTGCAGGCTGATTTCATCAACAATCGTCTGACACTCATCATCAACGGTGATTGGTACCGATTGTCGCCATATGACCAAACGCAACTGGCCCAAGCTCTCATGGCGCAGTCGGCGTCGCTGTCCTTCGCGGACTTGCAGTTTATGACGGCAGATGGAGATATGCTGGCGCGATCGCCCGTCGTTGGGCAGGACATAGTGATTCTGCAGCGCGAACCGCCACCTGAGGTGCCGATTCCTGAAAAACCCCGTTATCGCATCATCGTTGATCGTTAAACGATGAACAAAAAAGCGCAGTGGCTCAGCCGATTTCAACGTTAGAGAAAATTTGTTGGGTCGACTGCTGCTGACCTCCAGCAAATTCATCGAAGCGAAGGCTTTACGTGCAGCTCAGCTCGATGGTCTTTATGGCGATCGCTAAAACATTGAGTAACTTTGCAGTGTGTGAACGCCCCAGCAACAGTCGTCAGTCCGTCTCCATAGCTGACTATAGTAAAGCTACAGAAACGCTGTAGCGGTGGTTGAAACTGCCGCCGCGGACATTGTGAAGTCACCCCAGCTGCAGGGGCGCGAGGGTTTTCGGCTAAAACCTCAACCGCATCGGACTGATGCAATCGGCTCTAGTCAAGGCTTCGTCTTCCAACCTATTGGAGAGCATATGGCCGGAGCTGACGCCTTGGTTCGCAAGCAGTTAGACCTCACCACAGGAGACTCCCTATTATGAAGCTGGCTTACTGGATGTATGCCGGTCCTGCGCATATCGGCACCCTCAGGATTGCAAGCTCTTTCAAAAACGTGCACGCAATTATGCACGCACCCTTGGGCGACGACTATTTCAACGTCATGCGATCGATGCTTGAACGGGAGCGAGATTTTACCCCGGTCACTGCCAGCATTGTGGATCGCCACGTCTTGGCGCAGGGATCCCAGGAAAAAGTTGTTGACAACATCGTCCGCAAAGATCGCGAAGAGACTCCCGACCTCATTGTTCTGACGCCGACCTGCACCTCCAGCATTTTGCAGGAAGACCTCCAAAACTTTGTCGAGCGGGCTAGCCTAGACGCGCAGTGTGACGTGTTGCTGGCCGATGTCAATCACTATCGAGTGAACGAGCTGCAGGCTGCCGATCGCACTCTGCAGCAAATTGTGCAGTTCTACCTTGAACGAGCCCAGAAAAAAGGTGAATTGCCCACTGAGAAGACGGCGAAGCCTTCGGTCAACATTATCGGGATCACGACTCTCGGTTTTCACAACAACCACGATCGCACTGAGTTGGTGAAGCTGATGGGCGATCTGGGTATCGAAGTCAACTTGGTTTTGCCGGATAAGGCTTCGGTAGAGCAAATTAAGCAGCTGCCTCGCGCTTGGTTTAATCTAGTGCCCTATCGTGAAATTGGCCCCGCCACCGCTACCTACCTGCAAGAAAACTTTGACCAGCCCACCGTCAGCATTACGCCGATGGGCATCGTCGAAACCGCCCGCTGCATCCGTGCCATTCAAGTCATCCTAAATGAGCAAGGGGCCAACGTAAACTACGAGGAGTTCATTGATGAGCAGACTCGATTTGTCTCGAATGCTGCCTGGTTTTCGCGCTCAATTGACTGTCAAAATCTGACCGGCAAAAAAGCGGTGGTCTTTGGTGACAGCACCCACGCGGCGGCCATGACCAAAATTTTGGCCCGGGAGATGGGTATCCGTGTCGTGTTGGCGGGCACCTATTGCAAATATGACGAGGACTGGTTCCGGCAGCAAGTGGACCAGTTCTGCGACGATATTCTCGTCAGTGAGGATCATGGGGCGATCGCCGATAAAATTGCCGCTCTCGAACCGGCAGCCATTTTCGGTACCCAGATGGAGCGGCACGTGGGCAAGCGCCTCAATATTCCCTGTGGAGTCATTGCCGCGCCCATTCATATTCAAAACTTCCCGGTTGGCTATCGGCCTTTCCTCGGTTACGAGGGTTCCAACCAGCTAGTAGACCTGATTTACAACTCCTTTACTTTGGGGATGGAAGATCATCTACTGGAAATTTTCGGCGGCCACGACACCAAGGAAGCGATTACCAAAACTGTGTCTGCCGATTCCGATCTGGTTTGGACAGCAGACGCGCTCACCGAGCTCAAGCGCGTACCGGGCTTTGTGCGGGGCAAAGTCAAGCGCAACACGGAGAAGTTTGCCCGCGAGAGTGGCTACTCCGAAATTGATGTTGAAGTCATGTATGCCGCTAAGGAAGCCGTCGGCGCTTAACATGCCGTTGAGCAGCATCGACGAGATGTTAAGTATGAGGGTAGGGATCATTCGACTCTCAAATTTTCGCCCGTCGAATTCTGCTAATGGTTACTCAATGTGATGCCGCCATCTAGCCTAGCGATCGCTAAGGATATCCTGATTTTTTGGTTCGGCAATCCAGATATTCCCGGCAGTGAATATGGTCAACAGCGGCAAGTTTGGTTTCGCAAAAATTGCGAATTTGACCAGCAAATTCGCGATCGCTTCTTGCCTATTTATGAGCAGGCACGTGAAGGGCACTATGACTCATGGATTGCCGCTCCCCATACTGCTCTGGCGCTAATCATTGTGCTCGATCAATTTTCTCGTAATATGTTTCGCGGCACCGGAAGATGTTTTGAGGCGGACGCCCAAGCTCTAAAAACGGCCGGTGCGGCGATCGCTCGCCACCATGACCGACAATTGATCCCCGTAGAGCGAATATTTTTGTATTTGCCATTTGAGCATAGCGAAGATCTGGCTCATCAAAATCGCTCAGTTGCCTTATTCGAGACCCTAATCGCCTCTGCTCCAGAATTGCAATCAACTCTCGACTACGCTTACCGCCACCGCGATGTCATTGCTCGGTTTGGCCGTTTTCCTCATCGCAACTCTAGCCTGGGTCGCTCCAGCACTCCTGAAGAATTGGATTTTCTCCGCCAGCCCGGCTCTCGCTTTTGAAAGTTTCACAGCACCTTTCCGAAATACACGACAAATATCCGCAACCCCTTTGAAACGACAAAGTCGTTAGCTTTGCTGAGGGCATGTCTGGGCGGCGTCAATGCCGACTTGTAGGGGCAGCTGAGATTAGCAGAATGGAGGTCACAGCAAAAAGGGCCAATAACCTTGAGTTACTGACCCACCATCAGGAAACATGAATTTTGTTGAAAGCTCTTTGTGACCCATGGTCAAGAAGATTAAAGCATGCCTGTTCGAAGCAGGGGCATGCAACCACACAAACCAGCGAAACCAGCGCTCATAGCCTCAGCAAAGCTTACGGTAATTAACTGCAATCTTTAAGCAGCAATAACCTCAAGCACAGCAACGGCAACTCTGACAGCTCTAGTTTTGAACTAGAAATCGTTTCGTAAATCAAACAACGGAAACTGCCGCCGATTTACTATCTTCAGTTTTGGAGACTATCTGCTGCTCCCACGGAGAATACTGATTAGGATCCACCGCCAAGCGATCGCACGGAATCGTATCGGATAAAATTGCACTCGCCATCATGCCAGTATGAATTTCCAGCTGCGCTGCGGGCACGGCTTCAAACATCAGTCGCTGTCCGGGAAAAACGACACGTTCAAAATACCAATCAGAAATGTTAGTGATGCGGACAATTTGCATCTTACTGGTGGCATTCACGTAACAGCAGAGAACTGACTCCAAATTCCTTTCTGGGAGATGATCAATGATTTGAGCCATGAGTATTTAAAAGATATATGCATTTAGACAACTTACTGCAAGTTAACACTTTCAAACACAAAGTGGCTGTAAACGCGACTACCAATGATCCCAGCAGTCCCATTGGTTGCTTTGAAACGCCATATGCTAGCCAAGCAATTAGTATCGAAAGTTGCTTTTTGATGGCACTTTTAGATAACAAGTAGTGATTCTAAAACGTGTAGAGTACTTAGCCAAGTTTTAGACCCCTCTGAATGTCAGGAATAACCGATTTCTTTATAATGTTTTTATGACATTATCAGCCATAATCAAATATGCGCCTAAGCGCTGATCCCCAGCTTTAAATCAAGTTACAAATGGTAATCTTCCTTTAACTAAAGTCTCTAGGACGTATATCCCTTAAGCAATATTGGCTATTGATATCATTTAATCCCACGGGCTCTGTTTGATCTTGACACAGCACTTTGAGCCATAAAAGTGGCTCCAGTAAATTTGAGCAGCCCTTAAGAACCCGAGAATTTACGGTTTACCAATTGATAGAGTTTAGTTTTCACAAGAGGGATGCTAAACAAGCCAATATTGCCATTGAAATATCTTGAGTTTGTCGTTTTTAGAGCACTTAATCTTAGCGATGTCTGACGTCAAGTTTTGATTACAAACTCCTACGGCTAGGCTGGGACGTGCCACTGATTAGTGTCAAAAGCCTATGGGACAGATATTTTCCGCTGCCGTTACAGTTTCCCTTGCCGAAAGAGTTGGCGCGCATTTCGGAACAGGCCGGCAATTAGCACCAACAACCTGTTGAGATCAGGCTGATCCCGCCTGCCCTCATTTCATTAGCTAAGGGGGGAGAAAATCTTGCTATCAAATAACTGGAAATCTAGACAATGGTAACCCCCCGGGCCGGTCATCGTTGCCTACTCGAAACCCTATGGAATGGGTATGCGCTTACCCAACAAAACCTGTTATGGGCTAAATCGCTTGTTAAATGGCGGGCCTCTCAGTAAGCGGCACAGTGACTTTGTGCATGACATAAATCAGCTCAAGGAGCGAAATGCAGGATAAAAGCCTCAGAAATCTTTAACTGACATCGGCATACTTCCAGGGGGGTAGATCTGGGGCAGCTAGAGCATTGGCAACGAGGACGACATAATTTAGACAGCAATCGTCAATTGGTCAATACTGAAGCGCTTCCTCATCATCATCTGGTCTCGCAATTTAAGTCGCGTAGAACTATTTCTTCCCACAGCACAGTCCATACTTTTTGTGCCCATGGGAAACTAAAATCTGAAAATTCACTTTCATAGCTCTCAGTGTCTACTGTCCCGTCTTTCTCTCCTCCTTGGTATCTCACGTCAGGCGTTGCCATGACCGCCTACATTGCCAAAGTTGCTAACCAGTTTTGGCGATCGCAAACGCCTGCCCCCGAACCAACCTATGAGAGTCACGTTTTTACCGGGGCACAAGCCGTTCCCCTCTATGGTGTTTGGGCGGCGCCGGCCAATCCCAAAGGGACAATTATTGGCACTTATGGCATCACCGGTGATCTGGATAATCAATGGTATTTGAAACTGCTGGGACGCAAAGCGATCGCCGCCAACTATGCCGTTGTGCTATTCGACTGGCGCGCCCACGGCAAAACCGCAGTGCTTTCCCCGACGCTGACATCCGATGGCCTTTATGAAGGCGATGACTTTGTATACATTGCCGCTCAGGCTCAAGCTTTAGGATGTCCACCTCCGTTCTGGTTTACGGGCTATTCCCTTGGAGGACAGTTGGCTCTTTGGGGCATCAAAGCGGCTCAATCGGTAGAATCCAGCGTGATTGATGCAGACGACATTCGCGGTGGCGCCGTGATTTGTCCAAGCTTAGATTCGGAGCGATCGCTACGTTATCTGACCTCGCATCCCATCGGTCGTTACATTGAACAGGGCATTGCCGGCAATCTGCAAAAGCTGGCGTGGAAACTACATCAAGATCATCCTGGGCAGTTTGACCCCGCAGCCATTGAGCGAGCAAAAAGTATCTGGGGCTTCGACCGTGAGTTAGTGATCGGTCGCCTTGGTTTTGACTCGGTTGAAGCGTATTACTCCGCCAGCAGTCCCTTGCCGTTACTACCCCAGCTCACCAAGCCCACGCTGATTGTTTACGCTGCCGATGATCCCCTGTTTGCTCCCAGCATTATTCCTGATCTCAAAACCGCCTGTGCTAACAATTCAGCCATCGATCTATATCTAACCAGACACGGTGGGCATGTAGGTTACGTCAGCAGTGCCGAAGGGCAGGCGATCGCCAATGATCCTGACCCTTGGTGGGCCTGGAATCGCATTTTGGAATGGTGCGAACGAACTCGGTGATGCCACCGAAATATAGTGAAGGAATTTTGAGTGGAGTATCGTTTTGCCCAGAGGTTATCTGGCTTCGATCCCGCTGCACGAGAGGCCGCCCTGTCGCTCATATGGGCAGTCCGTCGTTCTCACTAAACCTATGCACTACTGGGTATCGTGAATCGCGACTTGATATCATCTCCGCTATGGTGAAAAGTTGTAGCTTGGCGGAGAACTCAGCGTGCCAACAGTTGCCTCCTTTGCTCAGGTACAGCAGCAGCCTCTGACCGATGGCATGACAATGGCCTATCGGGAGTGCGGCACTGGCACCCCGGTAATCATGCTGCATGGTCTGGCCGACCACAGTTTGGTGTGGCAATCGTTGGCAACATATTTAAGCGATCGCTACCGTTGCTTCGCGCCTGATCTGCGCGGTCATGGTGATAGTAGTAAGCCAGCTAGCCCCGCAGCATATCAGGCGCAGCAGTTGGCGGATGATTTAGAAAGCTGCTGTCAACGTCAGCAGTTGGGGGCAGTTCACGTGGTCGCTCACTCGTGGGCCGCCAAAGTTGCGCTGATTTGGGCCCAACAGGCTCCCACCCGGCTTCAGAGCCTGACGCTGGCTGATCCCTTTTTTGTTAACCGGCTGTCCCCGGTCTTTCGTCCCACCTTTCCTCTGCTATACCGAGCTTTGCCTTTTCTCCGGGCAATGGGACCGTTTCCGGATTGGGAACAGGCGCAAGCGATGGCCCAAACTATGAAGCAATATCGGGGCTGGAGTGACTGGCAGCAGGCTATTTTTCGAGGGGGAATGGCACCGCAGCTTGACGGTCAGTGGCGCAGCAAATTTGCCATCGCGGCCCGCAATGGCGTCTTTGCGGACGTGGTGCAGACGGCGGGTCTAACGGTTCCGCTGACAATTCCCACGCTGCTGCTGTTGCCTACCCAGGGCCTCAATCGCATGGCCTGGCAAACCCGCCCCTATTATCGATACCTGCCTCAGCTAGAGAGCCACTCAATACCCGGTCATCACTGGCCTCACCTAGCCGATCCAGATGCGTTCAATCAGGCAGTCGCCGCATTTTTGACAAGATTCGCTGACGGATGCCCGCGCTTTTAGGCAAAGCTTACAGGCTAAGGGGCCGCCATTACCGTCCCCCAGAATTAAGGATTTAGGAAGCCGATCAATATTTAGGCAAGAGGTTTATACAAAAAGTCTAATGCCTCACTTCAGTTAACGACTTGATAACGCCATGCTTTGGTTACACTAGCTCCATAGCCCAGGCTTAAATTTATGGTGACTCAACCGCTTCGCTGGACCGTCGATGATATGCAATTTATGCCTGATGACGGCGGCTGGAAGCGCTATGAAATCATTGATGGAGATCTGTTTATGACCCGCGCTCCCCACATTCGCCACCAGGGAGCTGGCGGTAATATCCACTTTGAGCTGGAGGCGTGGTCTCGGCAAACTCAGCTAGGCAAACCTTTTCAAACGCCGGGGGTGATTTTTTCGCCGACGGACGCGGTGATTCCCGATGTGGTGTGGATTAGCCAAGACCAGCTGGCAAATGGCCTTGACGCAGCGGGTCACTTGACGGTGGCACCGGAGTTAATCGTGGAAATCTTATCGCCAGGGGAACAGAATGAGCAGCGGGACAAGGAATTTAAGCTGAAGCTCTATTCGATGCACGGGGTGCAAGAATACTGGATTGTCAATTGGCAGCTGGAAACGCTGGCGGTGTATCGCCGGGAGGGGGCTCAACTGCAG
>JBCCJU010000085.1:0-24410 GCA_039027715.1 Cyanobacteria bacterium P01_C01_bin.120 | reverse complement strand
CGCGATCGCTGCCCCCCGGACTGGGGGTTGGGCCAGTGAAGCCGCTCCCAACTTGCGCCCGGCGATGGTTTGTCCGGAAGCACTGGATGTGCTGACGGCAGGACTGCTGCGCGACGTACCGAGCTATGCCAACCGGGTCGCTCGCCGGGCTTTGGGCACGACGCCCGAAGATACGGGATTTGGTACCGTCATCCTGGCCGGACAGGCGGAGCTAGAGCCGTTACCGGTGGAGACACTGTCAACTGCGACGGTGCCCGCTGAGGCGACCGAGCAGGTCTTTTTCACCACCCTCGAACGCCGCTACCTTGACAACAGAGCCATCACCTTAGAGCAATACCATTGGCTATTTTTGGTGCGCGACGCCGGGGCCTGGCGGCTAACCCTGATGTTTTCGCGGACGGCAGCCGATGACAGCGCTACCCGTCCGCCAACGCCCCCTCAAGAAAGCAGTAATAGTATTATTGGTCAGGCAATCCGGCTCTGGCTGCGCGACTGTCGGGCAGGAGCGTTGTATCCCATTGAGCCGATCCCCGCAGAAATTGGGCGATAGAGCGTATCACGCTGCTGCGCTGGCCGCCCTAAATCAGCGATCGCCCCGCGTAGTGTTTCAACCGTCATGCAGGTGCCGCCCTGGGCCCCCGCCATTGACGTAATGTGCTCTTCCATCAGCGTGCCGCCAATGTCGTCGCAGCCCCAACTGAGAGCCGTTTTAGCCCCCGCCAATCCCAACTTGACCCAGCTTGGTTGGTGATGGGCAATCCAGTTGCCTAAATAGAGTCGAGAAACGGCGGTAAGGTGCAGAATATCGGTCAGCACGGGCTGGTCACGCCCCACTCGCCGCCGCAGGAATTGCGGGGCCGTTTGGCCAACAAATGGCAGCAGGATAAACTCTGTGATGCGAGCGGGCCAGTTCTGTGCGATCGCTCGCTGCTGGAGCCGTCGCAGCTTTTCCAGATGCGTAATCTGCTGCGCTGGGGTTTCAATATGTCCGCACAGCATCGTACTGGTGGTCGACAATCCCAACTGGTGGGCCAACCCGACAATTTCCAGCCAAGTCTCACTGCTGATTTTTTCGGGACACAGGACCCGTCGCACAGAATTGTCCAGGACTTCTGCCGCAGTGCCGGGCAGCGAGCCCACCCCCGCCGCCTGGAGGGCAATGATGACGTCAGCGTAGCTTAGGCCGTCTTCCCGGGCGATGAACTGCACCTCTTGGGGAGAAAAGGCGTGAAGGTGTAAATTTGGCCAGGCGTCTTTGATGTTGCGAATCAACCGTACATAGTATTGCAAACTGCTGCCATCGACTTTGGCTGTGGGGTTGAGTCCCCCCTGCATGCAAATCTCGGTGGCGCCTTGGGCCACTGCCTCATTGGCTTTTTCAAGCATGGCTCCCCAGTCCAGCCAAAACGCCCCGTCGTCAGTTGCGGCATCGCGGCGAAAGGCGCAAAAGCTACAGTGCTGCTCACAGATATTAGTGAAGTTGAGATTGCGGTTGACGACGTAGGTGACAGTGTCGCCAACCTGGCGGTATCGCAGCGCATCGGCTGTGGCCTGAATCGCAACGATCGCGTCGGGGGCTTGAGTTGACAGCAGTGCCAGCCCTTCAGCGGGCAGCAGATCTTCACCTGTCAGGGCACGTTCTAGAATCTTATCCAGCGAATGAGTCATATACGGCGGCGGCAGCGTAATCAGTTCTATGAGTATCCTCTCTTATTGTGAAGGAGAAGCCTGATTTCGCGTCAACAGCTGCGATCGCCATGATTTGAAATCTGGCCGTTGGCCCCAGCCAAGCGGGCAAAAAATGGCTGCCCTTGAAGATGCGTGGAGCAGTGGCCACATATCTCGGCAAGCTGAACATCGTCCAGTCAGCGCCGGGCGCCAGAATCTCTAGCCAACAGTTGCTGCCGTCTGCCTTTACAATGTCAACAAGGTTGTTGCTGGTTCACAGTACAAAAATGATGCTGAAATCGACTACTCGCCACGTTTTTATCTATGCGGCTGAGATTGTTAACGATGAGCTGGTGCCCAGCGATTCGGTTTTGACCTTGGATGTCGACCCCGATAACGAGTTTATTTGGAGTGATGAAGCCCTACAAAAGGTGAATGCTGAGTTTGAGCGACTGGTGGCTGAAGCCGGCGGCACCGAGCTAACTGACTACAATCTGCGGCGCATCGGCTCAGATTTGGAAAATTTCATCAAGCAGCAGTTACAGGCAGGAGAAATTAGCTACAACCTGAAGAGCCGAGCCCTAAACTACAGCATGGGACTGCCGCGAGTGGTACCAGAAGCTAACGAGTAACGTTAGCGGCTAAGCATGCCCATATTGCTGGGTGCATAAGCCTAGATGTCTAGACTTTAAAGGGTGCATCGCCGGCAGTCCATGACATATTCTTAGACTTGACTGGAATCGATAGTTCTACCGCTAGCGTTTGATGATAGGGCGATCGTCGCGTATGCCTCCTTCGCAATTGCCACCTCTGCATCGTTATTTGTGGGCCCAAAGCGCGGGTGCCTCGCCGCTGCCGGCGGGCAGCTATCTGGCGGAGCGTTATTGGGTCGTTGAATATCCGCTACTGCAGGACATGCAGCCACAGATTCCGCCGCCGCCGTTGGCTGACGTGCCGCCATTGGCGGAACCCTATCTAGCCCTGTCGCCGTTTTCCATTGCGATTCCCCGGCCGTTTACGCAAGTGGCCCATCCCCAGAGTGGTGAGCCGCTGCTGCTGCTGGAAGAGGTGCCGCTGCGATCGCCCGCCGGTGGTCAAGTCGATCCCACGCTGCTGCCGACGTTGGCGGCTGCTTGGCCTCAAGCCAGCTCCATGCAGCAGTTGGCCTGGCTCTGGCGGCTGGCTAAACTTTGGCAGCCCTGCCAGGATTATCACGTCGCCCACTGTTTGATGGACGAACAGCAAGTTCGGGTAGACGGTGAGGACGTTCGCTTACTAACGCTGCAGGTAAGGGATCCCGCTCCCACCCTTATTGACTTGGGCAAACAGTGGCGTCATTGGGTCGTAACGGCGGCAGCGCCGATTCGAGACTATCTGGCGCAGCTGACTGATCAACTGATTGCCGGCCAGGGTCATAGTCGTGGGCTGGTGCATTCTTTGGTAAACGCCATTGAACACCATGCCAGTCAGCAAAGCGTGCAGGTGCAGCTGGCAGCTTATTCAGATCAGGGGCCAACCCGCAATCGCAATGAAGATGCCTGTTTCCCTCCCAGCGGCACGGTGCACACAATGCTATTGCCCGCGACCACCGGCCAGCGTCATCCCCCAGCGCCCCTGGTGGTCGTGTGCGATGGCGTAGGCGGCCATCAGGGCGGCGATGTGGCGTCTCATAGTGCGATCGCCGAAGTCACCCGCCAGCTATCGCCGCTGCTGGAGCAAGATCGCATTTCCCATCGGGAAGTCGTTACGGCTCTGAGGCAGGCAATTCTCACCGCCAATCAAGTCATTAGTGAGCGCAACGACGCTGATCAGCGGCAGGACCGCAATCGCATGGGCACGACAATTGTGATGGCGCTGGTTTATGGGGGACGGCTGTATGTGGCTCATTTGGGCGATAGCCGGGCCTATCGGGTGCGATCGCACAATTTTCGCCAGCTTACCCTGGACGATGATGTGGCTGTGCGAGAAATGCGATTGGGCCTAGGACTCTATCAAGATGCGCTGCAGCATCCCGGTTCGGGAGCGCTGGTGCAGGCCCTGGGAATGGCCAATGCCAGCCATCTGCACCCAACGGTCAAGCTGTTTCCCATCGCCGATGACAGCTTGATTTTGCTGTGTTCCGACGGGTTAAGCGACCACGAGTTAATAGAAAAGCTGTGGTCAACAGAACTGTTGCCCGCACTGTGGGGCGATCGCGATGTGGCCAGCACTGCCCAACGCTTGATTACGCTGGCCAATGACCACAATGGTCATGACAACGTGACGGTGGGACTGTTGCGGCTCAGTCCGCGTCCCGCCGCCACCCTGGCGCCAGTCCCCGTACAGTTTGTGGACCATTTGCAGGCCGATGTTGGCGAGCCGGCGGCAGCGGTAGTGGCGTCGCCGACAGTCAGCGCCACTACCCGACTGCCGGCCGCGGCGCCAGGGCGCTCCCCAAACCTGCCGTTGCTGATAGCCGGCATTTTTGTTGCCGGCGTCGTCGGTGTTGGCGGAGCCATCGGGTGGCAATGGTGGCAGCAGCAGTCCAGTGCGACTCGCCCGGCTGACCCGGCTGAGCCGAATGGCGAAATTCTATCGCCCTCTGCCACTCCGCCCGGCACCCGCGATGCCTCCCGTGACGACTTATCGGTAGGCGACTATCTGCAGGTCAGGCAACTGCCCGATCCGTCAGCCGCAGCGACGGTGATTATCACATCCTCGCCCCCGGCACCGGCACCACCAGAGGCTGTGGACTTGCCCAAACGGCTGCTAGCGGTGGGCAGCGTGGTGCAAATTAGTAGCCGTCAGCAAACCCCCGATGGCGAGCTTTGGGTGAGGCTGCAGGTTTGCTCGGCAGTCTCCTCGCTGCCTGCCGCCGCGACGACTCCCACGCCGGCTCCCGCCATTTCGGAGAATCCAACGGCAACGGCAGAGAGTCCTGGCGATCGCTCCCTAACCCCTGCCATACCGGGCGATCAGGGCTGGTTAACCCAAGCCGATATGGCCATTTTTGCCGAGCGATTACTTGACACATCTAGCACTCAACAGGGATTGTGTATTGACTAACTGATTTGCAAGGGCATCTATCTGGAAGGAGATTTTCGAAAAATTTTTCGAGAACATCGATGACTTAGAGTGCTAAATGGCAGTGCATGACGCTCTGCTACGGTTTTGCCGAGATATTGTTGCCGCTCTGGGCGATCGCCGGCAGAATCCTATAGCCCTCCACCGGCAATCAGTCTTTGCCGTAAATTTTCTAGCTGCCTTTTCTATCTTGCAGCTGGTCAGCCTGAGGTTCCGTCTACCTACTCCGTTTGTTTTTGACCACAGCGATTGTCAATGTCAGAGCCTATTTGCCTGCGTATTGCCATCGAACGTCTTGCTAATGCTAAGACCCCTCACTATGCGATTTGGGTGGTCAACGCACCCTATCCGAGTGGCTATGTCCACCATGATCGCCCTTGGACAGACGAGCTCAATCAACTCTGGCAAAGCTGGCTAGAGCTGTTTTCTCTGCGCGGGCTGCCGCCGGTGCCCCACGTGACCTCGACGGCTATTCCCAAAATGGCTACGCCGGAGTTAATGAAGTCCGCTGACGGCAGCAAACAGAGCTATTCTGGCCGGTTAATGCAGACGCTCGGGGTCCGGCTGTGGCAGTGGCTATTTGACGGCGCCATTAAAGGCAGTCTCGATCAGAGTCTGGGGATTGCGATGGGCCAGGGCAATCCCCTCTGTCTATGCCTGGATATTCGCGATCCCAATTTGATTGGCTTGCCCTGGGAAATTATGCAGCCTCAAACGGGGCGGCAGGCCATGTCGCTGAACGACCATATTCGCTTTAGCCGCACCACAAGCGACGTTGATCCCCTAGCTAACACTAGTCTTGATCAAGATTTGAAGATTTTGCTGGTGTTGGGGGAACCCGGCGTGCCGGATGACCGCAACTCCGCTGACGTACTGCAGCTCGAAACTGAAGCGAATTTGCTCAAGCGGGTGCTTACTGGGGAAGCCACGTCTGGCTTAAGCTCACGGATTGCAGTGCCGTGCCAGGTGGATGTCCTAGTGCGTCCCCGTGCCGGTGAGCTGCTCAAAACTTTGGATAAGGGCAAATACAACGTTTTTTTCTACGCCGGCCATGGCGTTCCTGCCCCGGATGGCGGTTTAATTTATTTGCGAACTGAGTCCACCTTGAACGGGACAGAACTGGCCCAAGTGCTGTTGCACAATCAGGTAAAGCTGGCGGTCTTCAACACCTGCTGGGGAGCGCGTCCCGACCAGCAGCAACAACGCCCGATTGCCCGCAGTAGCCTGGCGGAGGTGCTGCTGCATCACGGAGTACCGGCGGTGATTGCGATGCGCGATGCGATCGCTGACGATGAAGCCCTGAGCTTTATCCAGGTGTTTGCTCAAGCACTGGCGGAGCGCCATCCCGTAGACAGAGCAATGGCCATTGCCCGCCAGCATCTGCTCACCCTTTACAAATTCAATCAGCCCGCCTGGACGCTGCCGGTACTATATCGACACCCCGATTTTGATAGTCAGGTTTTATCAGATCAAAATGTCGATATTACTCGTCTGCCCGGAGATGCCTGCCCCAACAGCGCGATCGCCATGCTTCGCGCCGTCGATGAACCCCATTTGATCTGGTACCTTTACGGCGGCACCCTGCGCATTGGTCGTCGTCCTGAAAACGACATCGTCATTCCCGAACCTTGGGTTTCGGGCAATCACGCGGAAATTTTTTGTCGCCAAACCAGCAGAGAACCCGCAGCGATCGCGGCCTACCATCTCCGAGATGACTCTCGCTATGGCACTTTTTGCAATCAAGGCCAAGGTTGGCAGCACATTCACCATCAAGAAGTGAACGTGCGGTCTGGCACCCATTTGCGATTTGGTAGTCCCCAGGGTCGCCTGATGGAGTTCATCATCGAAAATTAAGAATAAACCCCTATTTAGCTAATTCCACGGAAAATTTATTAGATGTCAGTGGTAAATTTAACTGAAGCTGTGATTGCGTTACGGGGAATTTAAGCCATTTAGCCTCAAACCTGATAAGCATAGGGGCTGCAGCAAAAGCCAGCAGCCAGCAGCCAGTAACCAGACGTAAAGCCATTGCTGAATGGGGATTGTAGCGACTAGAGATGACCAAACCCAATGGCGATTTGCGATGGAGCATGTGTTCCACGCTCCCAGCTCTTTCGATGGGGTAAACGCAGTCAGTGACAAGAACTGGTCGCACCCCACAGCGATCGCGCCGGTCAATGCGATATTGTTTAAACCTGCAATGAAGACTTTTGTTTTCTACAGTAGTAACTTTATTTTATTCTGTGCGGAACCCTGGCAGGCTGATTTGTAGTTATCGGTGTCAATTCAAAAACTGGCCTATCTGCCAGCCGCGCCAATGTTGTTTACAGCGTTTTCCAAGCTAGTTGAGACGGGAGCAGTATCTCAAGCCCTTGGTCTAAGGTCCTTGGGCATTTCTCACTAGACACAGAAATGCTGCATCTCGGTGCATTTCTTACTAAGAGCACAACTATGAACGAGCCAACAAAACCCAATCTGTCCGTCGATACTCAGCAACTGACTGAGCTGGAACTGCTGCATGCGGTGCTGTCTGAGGACATCAGCTATCCGTGGAATCCGCATAGCCCGGCTACGGCTGAGTATCTTGATCGGCTGGAGTCTGGGACCGATGCCGACTTTGAAGATGACAGTGTGATGACCTCGCAGTGGACCCAAGTGTCTAATTTGGCAGCGGCACTGTGGGCTCCCAGTGACGGACAGGTGGGTCTTGCCGAAATGTTGGCTCAAAAATTTGGCACTCGCATGCCCAGTCATCTGCTCACACAGTTAGCCACGCAGGTGCAAACAGCGGCAGATAGCGGACAGGTATTGATCGATCAGTTAGTCCTATCAGCACAGTCAGTTTTGACCGGCTGGAGCGTAGATGATTTACAGGTGATGGCTCGGCCAGCGCTGGCTATGCGTAGCAGCCAAGGGAACTCCTTAGAAGCCATGGTAGAGACGATTCGCCCAGTTGATTGGGATGAGCTAACGGACGTGGAGCAGGCTCGCTTGGCTCTGGCGATCGCCCGCTATGCTTTGGCCAAACTCGACACTGACAGCCAAAGCTAATCAATCCCCCCAAAAAATTTTCCGCCTGACGGTTCATCACAACTGTTCAAAAGCCCCTCTAGTCAACTGATCCCACCGTCAGATATGCTGCCTGTGGCACTCAAAATGCCCCCAAAGTCACGGTTGGATGTTGCCCTGCCACGCATCAGGATCTTGTAGCGGCCCTACCGGGTTAGCCAAATGCGCTTCCAGCAGCGGCACATTTAGCCGTCCTTGCTCATATAGAAGCTGCTGCAGCCGCAACTTGAAGTAACCGTCACGATAATTCAGTTGCTCAGCAATAATCAGCGCTTCTTGGTAAGCGGCGATCGCATTGTCAGGCAGATCCTGCGATTCAAAAAACTGGCCGATTTGGTCAAAAGTCTGCATCATGCCGTAACCGTTGTAGGAGAGTCGCTCCACGGCTAGACGCTGCTGGTACAGATACAGCACATCTTCCGATTGGCCCTCGGCTAGGTAGATGTCGGCCAAATCGCGCAGGGCTTCGCTGGCAACATCCGTTTGCCCCTGGGCCAGCGCTACCGAATAGGTGGTGGAGTAGAAGGTTTGGGCCTGGGGTAGACTGCCCAACTCGCGAAAATTGCGGGCGATCGCCAGCGTCAGCGACGGTATCGGTTTGGGCTGGACAACCTGCTCATATTTGCGAAGCAGTTGCCGCTGATAGTCAATCGCCTGCCGCAGTTGGGCCGCATCTTCATAGTTGCGAATCGCCCCTTTGAGATACTCAATTTCCTGTAGATCATCGTTGCCTTCCAGTAACGCCAACAAAGCGGCATAGGTTTGCCCCGCTACTTCGAACCGAAACCAGCTTTCTCGGAGGCTGGCCAGACGCTCCAGCAGCCGCTGCTGCTCATCGCGATCGCTCGCCTGCACCGCCCGTTCAATCAGCGTTTCATAAACGGCGACGGCAGCGTCAACATCCCTCAGCGTTTCAAATCCCGCCACTAAAGCTTCCAATAGTGCTTGATCGGGCTGCGCTTGACTGAACAAATCTGCCTGAATCTGTCGCAGCCGCAGGGTAATTAACTGCACCTCATCGGCCCGGGAGTTTTCCCACATGCGGAGTCCAATGCGCTGAACGGCAGCGAGTTCTTTTTCATAGCCCAAAATGCGCCGTAGCCGCAGCTCGCGCATCCAGAGGGCAAACGCATCCGCCTCCTGGCCGGCTAGATAAAGGGTCTCGGCTTCGATTGCCAGCTCATCGAGTTCAACCTCTAAGGCCACCTGCTCTAGCGGACTTAGGGGCCGTGATACGGGCAGTTCTGGCAGCAGCGGGTCGCGGGGTTCTGTCTGCTCCGGGTCGGAGAGAAACTCTTCAATTAGTACGGGCGACAGTTGAGCCCAGACCAGTAGGGGCATAGCCGCCCAGCTAGTGAGCGTGAGGGCGATCGCGATGAGCCAGCGGTGCCAGCGAGCAAGAGAATTTAGAGCCATAGCGTTGGGGGCAGCTTGATCTTTCGTTAACAGTGTCGGCTTCCCCAACAGAAAGGGGAAGCAATTGCGGTAGTCTTGATCTTGCAGTTTTTCTGCACCATATCAATGTTTAACCCAGACGCCTTTCACAAGCCAACTTTCCATGACTTCAACGGTCTCCACACCCACTGCCACTGCCACCCGAACCATTCGCATCGGTTCTCGCAAGAGCCAACTGGCCCTTGTGCAAACCTATTGGGTGCGGGACGAATTGCAGAAGCAGTTTCCCGAGTTGGCCTTTGAAGTGACGACAATGGACACTCAGGGTGACAAAGTGCTGGATGTGTCCCTTTCCAAAATTGGCGATAAAGGCCTGTTTACTCAAGAGCTTGAAGATGGCATGCTGCAGGGCCATATTGACTTCGCCGTGCATTCCCTGAAAGACTTGCCCACACGTCTGCCGGCTGGTCTAGCGCTAGGCTGCATTACCAAGCGCGAAGATCCCGCCGATGCCCTCGTCGTTCACGCTCGGCACCAGGATAAACAACTCGAAACCCTGCCCGCTGGTGCCGTCATCGGCACGTCTTCACTGCGGCGGCTGGCGCAACTGCGGCATCACTTTCCTCAGCTTGCTTTCAAAGATATTCGCGGCAACCTCAACACCCGCCTGCGCAAGCTCGATGAAGGACAGTACGATGCGATTATTCTAGCGGTGGCGGGCCTGGAGCGCCTGGGAATGGGCGATCGCATTCACCAACAAATTCCCGCCGAAATCTCTCTCCATGCGGTGGGCCAGGGGGCCTTGGGCATTGAATGTCGCGAGGGCGATAATGACATCTTGGCCGTAATTAAAACCCTGGAGCACAGCCCGACGGCCTATCGCTGTTTGGCTGAGCGAGCTTTTTTGCGCGAACTGGAGGGTGGATGCCAGGTCCCCATTGGCGTCAATACGGTTTTGGCCGGTGACACCTTGACCCTGACCGGTTTGGTGGCGAGCCTGGATGGTCAAACGCTAATTAAGGAGCAGATTCAAGGCACCCCTGATGAAGCTGAACCGATGGGGACGGCCTTGGCAAAAACAGTGCGCGGCCAGGGTGCCCAGGCAATTTTGGATGAAATCAACGCGACTAATCGTTCGTAGAGTTATTGCCGCATTGCCATGACGAAACGGCCCCGTGAAGAGCTGGCATTGACGTCTGAAGAGGCGGTGGAGCTGACTCCGGCGGTGGTAAACCGGGTGGAGGAAGGATTGGCGGCAGCCCGTCATCCACAGGCTCAACGCCATACGGCAGCGGCCCTAGCCAATATGGCCGAGATCGCTCAGGGGCAGGATGATCCCAGAGTCAGCGGACGGTTTCGACGCTGGCTGCTGCGGCGATTTATTCGACTGTTTTTTCGCATTCGCGTTGCCAACTCGGAAAATATTCCTGATGAGCCGGTGGTACTGGTCGCTAATCACCTAAGCCATCTCGACCCATTTTTAATCTTGGCCGTCGTGCCGCCCCGCCCTTACTACTACATTCTGGGCGATGCCCGCACGCTCTATAACAAGCGTTGGAAGCGCTGGGTCGTGGGCAACGCCGGGGGCGTGATTCCGCTACAGCGCTGGTGGAAAGAAGAGATTGCCGTGATGCAGCAGGCTGAATCGGGCGATCGCCCCGACCTCCAACCCCTCGCTAACGCCATTAAAATCGACGTGCCCAACGGCAGTTCCATCCAACAAATGCGCCAGATTGACCAAGCCGTACAGGCCATCTTGCAGCGCGGTGACGGGATTATGCTGTTTCCCGAAGGCCGCTTGGGCAGCCAGGAGGGCCAACTGCACTTGCCGTTGAAGCGGGGTACAGTGATCTACGCGATGCGCTCTGGGGTGCCGATTATGCCAGTGGCGATCGCGGGCACCCACAGCCTATTTTTTCGCAAACAGCTCACTCTCCGCTTCGGTCAACCGCTGTCTTTGCCCCAGCAAGATCGCCCCAAACGTCTCGCCATTGACCAAGCTCTCAGTCAGGTCGAAGCCGCGCTGGCAAACCTGTTAGACCCGAACTACCATGAGCCCATTGGAGTTAAACTCCTGCAGACCTGGCTGAATCGGCTTTTTTGGTAAGGCCCAGGTTGAATTTTGGATTAGGATTCTTGATGTTCTCAAGTTTGCATTCTGGACGTGACAAAAGGCAGAGGCTAGCAGCAAAAGCCCTGCCGCGCGAAGGTTGTGGCAGTCGAGATGACGGGCTGTAATGGTAATTTGCCAAGTGAGATCAAGCTGTCCGGTTGGCTCTCCCAAATCAAGGCCCGACCAAAAAGCTTGGCAAGGCAATAAAGATAGCGATTGTCATAGCTGAATTCTGCCGGGTTATTCTGGAAATCTGCCAGGGAATTTATCCTGCGGGAAGGCTTTTGGGGGACGAGAAGCGGTGTTGTCTTTATTGCCCCCTCTGGAAATTCTGGAAGCCCCGCCGTTAATGCAGTAGATTGCCAATTGCGGTGTCGTATTCGGTATAGGATTTCACCCCGGTCAGGGTTTCCAGCAGTTGACCATCTTTGAAGAACATGACAGCGGGAATGCCCTGTAGGCCAAAGCGTTTAGAAATTTGGCGGTTAGCGTCAAAATCGATCTTGGTAACGTTGACGCGATCGCGATATTCTGCGGCAAGCTTATCAATGGATGGCGTTACTTGCTTACAAGAGCCACACCAAGTCGCCATACAATCCACAACCAATCGAGATTGGCCATAAATGAGCGTATCCAGTTCTGCTTCATCTTGAATTAATGGGGCCGCACCAGCGTTTTCTTGGTTTAAGCGTCCCAAGGTTGCACTGACTTCTTTAAAGGGGAGATTGGCATTGATGGTTTTAAGCTGATCTTGCTGTTGATAGTAGGTCAACAACGGTTCTACATCAGTTTGAAATTGTTCTACGCGACGACGAAGAGCTGGAGTGGGCTCGGTTTGGCTGGGATCAGCAGCTAGCCGATTGAGCAGAATTCCCGTCATGGCCTTGAGGTAAACCACCGTTGGCGCCGCCTGTCCCATTGCAGACCACCACTCACCAAGGCCTTGCGCCTGCGCCAGGGTCTGAGGAAACCCTCCTAGTATCCAGCCTTTGAGCATGGCGTCGGGTTGCTCAAGTCGCCGCTGCACTAGCTTAGTAACTAAGTCATCTGGCGCAGGCTTTCCGGACCCAAAATAAGGTAAAACCTGGCGACCTAGAGAACTACCAGCAGCGATCGCGTCTTGCCAAAGTTCATCGAGGTCAATCCGAGGCATTTGCCAGCGCTCTGCCAATATCGCCGTGTGCTCCGAACCCTTGACACCGGGAGGGGCAAGCAGAATAAATTGTTTTGTTTTCATGGCGCAGTCACAAGTACCGCTGCAAAAAAATCATCATTGATTTAGAGGATACGTCCGCCGATTTCAGTCATGCCATAAGGAAACCTAAAATCTTGCTATCAACCGCTCAAACTGTCTCTGTGAAAGCAGTTTGGCGGCAATAGTTAGTGTTAGCAATGCAAAGAAATGATAAGCGGCAGCGATATTTAGATAGACGGTTCTTTAAGAGCGCTAGCCAGGCAATGGGCAAGTTTTGTCGAATGCTTCCGCTAGCGGACCATGCATCTTTCTCCAAGTTCAAACAATGTCGTGATGGCAGGGGCGATCGCGTTTTTGTAAAGCTTGGGTACGCTGGCAGTGAATCATCCCGTAAACACACTTTTGCTGAACTGAACCGTGCCAGATTCCCGCCCTAAACGGACTGAAAACGCCCCAGAACTGATTATCGAAGCTGGACGCACTGAGGCACTCTACTTTCAGGACCTGTGGCGCTACCGAGAGCTGTTTTATTTTTTAGCGTGGCGCGACATTCTCGTCCGCTATAAGCAAACTGCAGTGGGAATTGCCTGGGCACTGGTGCGACCATTTCTGACCATGGTCGTCTTCACCATTGTGTTTGGTCGCTTGGCTAACCTGCCAACCGAGGGAAACGCGCCTTATCCCATCTTAGTGTTCGCGGCAATGTTGCCCTGGCAGTTTTTCGCCAGCGCTCTGACGGAGTGCAGCAACAGCCTCATCAACAATGCCAATTTAATTTCTAAAGTGTATTTTCCGCGATTGGTCGTGCCAACGAGCGCAGTTATCGTTAGTTTTGTTGATTTCCTAATTTCCGGCATGATTTTGCTCGGGCTAATGGCTTGGTATAACGCTGTTCCATCCTGGCGGATCTTGACGCTGCCGCTGTTTATTGCGATCGCCTTTGCAGCGGCGATGGGGGCAGGCTTGTGGCTAGCGGCGTTAAATGTGCAGTATCGAGACTTTCGCTACATCGTGCCTTTTTTGGTGCAGTTTGGCCTCTACATTTCCCCGGTCGGATTTAGCAGCAACATTGTGCCAGAAAAATGGCGACTATTCTATTCTCTCAACCCAATGGTAGGAGTCATTGACGGATTTCGTTGGGCCATTATTAAAGGAGAAGTACAAGTCTATTGGCCAGGCTTTTTGTTATCGCTGCTACTAGTCATTGTCCTGTTCATAACTGGCATTCTTTATTTTCGTCACATGGAGCGCACCTTTGCCGATATCATCTAGCTCTCGAACTTCTTGACAAGCCTGAGCGCTGTTCCAGATGCCTGACCATAAAACTCTGTAGCTTCATGAAAAAACCGTGAACTAACAGGGCACAATGATGACAAGGTGAAAATTTGCACGCCTCACCTTTTTGCTATGCCTGACACAGTTATCCAGGTTGAAAATTTGGGTAAAAAATACGTCATCGGCCACCAGCAGGCAGGTGCGTATCAATATACGGCTTTACGAGATGTTATTGCCGATGGCATGCGATCGCTCGGGCGTAAGCTGCGGCAACCTAATAAACTAGTAAAACCTTCAAATAGAGAAGAATTTTGGGCACTAAAAGACGTTTCCTTTGAGGTAAAACGAGGAGAAGTTATTGGCATAATCGGTCGCAACGGTGCCGGCAAATCAACCTTATTAAAAATTCTTAGCCGCATCACCGAGCCCACCACTGGAAGAGTCAAACTCAAAGGGCGAGTTGCAAGCCTACTCGAAGTCGGTACCGGCTTTCATCCGGAATTAACTGGACGAGAAAATATATTTCTAAACGGCGCCATCCTCGGCATGAGTAAAGCTGAAATTAACCACAAATTTGACGAAATTGTCGAGTTTGCAGAAGTTTCTCGCTTTCTTGATACCCCTGTAAAACGATACTCTTCCGGAATGTACGTCCGCCTTGCCTTTGCCGTCGCCGCCCACCTAGAACCAGAAATCCTAGTAATAGATGAAGTACTCGCAGTTGGTGATACTGCTTTTCAAAAGAAATGCCTTGGAAAAATGAATAGTGTCGCCCAAGAGGGGCGCACAATCCTCTTTGTTTCCCACAATCTTGATTATATGAGGAAACACGTTAGGCGAGGTCTTTTAATAAATGAAGGAGGCGTGGTCTATTCAGGTCAAATGTCAAAGACCTTAAACCTCTACCAGAGTGCAATCACCAGCTATAAATTGCGCGAGCAGAACAGTACATACGTCAACAATAATTTCAATGGCTCTGGTATAATTTGTGCCAACCTTACAGTCAACGATCATCAACAGATTTCGATACAACCGAACGACAAACTGCAACTAAAGGTAACTTACTGTATAACTTCAGAGACAAGGAATTTAGAAATTGGCTTTGGCATCCTTCTAGAAGGAGGTGAGTGGCTATTTGGCGGGAATAGCAAGCATTTTGGTCTCTCTTTAGAAGATCAGCCAGGAAAATATTTACTCTCCATAATAATACCAAGCTTCCCATTTTACTCAACCGGGAGATTCTTCATGAATTTATACTTTGGTTATATTGGCGATAGCTATCAAATTCTAGAAAATGCTTTTGTCATAAAAGGAGAAACAAAAGATATTTACTCTTCAGGACATCGACTTGATGAAAACTACTGCAAAGTAACAGTACCTAATCTTAAGTTTGAGGTTAGTTCATGTCGTTGATAGTAGATTCATTGAAATTGTGGATCAAGAAATGCCTTAAAAGCTTAGGGTTGGAAATTACAATAATCCGAAAGAACAGCATCCTTAGAAATTATACTTATAGGATGCAATCGTTAAGTGACGTAGAAGTCATTCGTATAGCGGTGTCTCAAAAGGACAATGACTCAATCGTAATCATAGGAGCATATGATTTGCTGTCATTTGACTGCATTGCTGACATGCTATTCGGATCAGAAAAAAAAATTTTTTTGTTTGAGCCCAGAGAAAAACCCTTCAATATCTTATTAAGCAATATTGAAAAACTAAACTTAAAAAATTGTAAATGCCTTAATTTGGCAGTCCATCCTAGCCTCCAAAATCTAAAAATATATGAAGTTGAAGAATCAAAGGTTTACAAGTACGAATCTTGGATATCTGGGATGGCAAGTTTGTATAAAGAGCGACTACTTGAGCACGCTGAAGATAGTGATTTAAAATTTTCTCAGGTAAACTGCTCGAGTCCTGATAATTGGTATCAGGACTTTGATATTGCTCAAATCAGCTATCTTCAAATTGATACTGAGGGATTTGATTATGAAATTCTTAAGTCTATAAATCTGGCCTTTCATACACCAAGTGTTATAAGGCTAGAGTTTGTGAACTTAGGAAAGGAAGACCAGGAGTATGTACTTCAGTATTTAACCGATTTTGGATACGATTTGATGTTTAATGGCGAAGATTTGATTGCAGTAAATTTGCGAAAGTTGATATGATTCCAAAGGTAGTACACTACATCTGGCTCGGGAAAGGAACTCGAAGCAAGCTCATGCAACAATGTATGGCTTCATGGTTTCTGCATTTGAAAGGGTGGAGAATTCAATGTTGGAATGAAGATAATCTTCCAATCGAACATCCCTATGTCGAAAAAGCGATGAGACTCAAGCAGTATGCCTTTGCTTCGGACTATTTAAGATTTCATATACTTGAAAAATACGGGGGAATCTACTTAGATACAGATATGGAGCTTATCTCATCTCTAGACTCTTTTCTGGATTTGAATGCTTTTCTCGGACATCAAAGTCCAGGAAGGCTCAATGCTGGAATTATAGGAAGTTCTCCTAATCATGCGTTCTTAAAAAGGGTTCTAGAGGAGTATGATCTTATGACCGAAGCTGGAAAGTTTGAAATAATATGTGATGTTATTGAAAGATGCTATAGCAAGCTAAAGTACGGCGATATATCTATATTTGAACAGTCTCATTTTTATCCATATAATCCTTATCACGAATTTGTTCAAAGAAGACAAGGGCAATTGATGTATTCTGATTTAAAGGATGATACTGTCGCTATTCATCATTGGGCTAAAACCTGGAATATTTGATGCTTAGCTACAGCTTTTCGATTGCAGTTTGCACTCATAATCCCTTAAGCGATTTGCTTGAGAGATTACTTAATTCAATCTCAAAATTAAAATACATTGATGAAGTTCTAGAAATTCTGATTATTGACAATAATTCTTCTTTGCAATTGACCGAGATCCCGATAGTTCAAGATTTTCTTGCAAATCATCCAAATGCTGATCTCGTTCAAGAGAGTAAGGCAGGCTTGAAGTGGGCTCGAATTCGAGCGATCAATAATACAAATTCTAATTTGCTAGTTTTCTTTGATGATGACAATGAACCACAAAATAATTATTTAGAAATATTAGACAAGTATTTTGTAAACTATCCTAATGTGGGTGTTTGGGGACCAGGACACGTTGAAGTAATTTACACTGATTCAGTAAACTTCTGGCTGCAAAAACATCCTGAATTATTTCAACATAGAAGAGAAGACTTTGGTTATAGCTGTTTGCCATCAACATGGAATTCTTATTGCCCTAATGGCACTGGTTTCTGCGTAAGAAGAAAAGTGTTGGAGAGATATGCGGAACAGGTCAATTCAGGAAAATTGACGGTCACTGGTAGAATTGGAAAAAGTCTTTCAAGTGCTGAAGATGTACAAATCGTTTGGGAAGGATTTAAATTGGGTTTTGCTGCAGGATTGATTCCCGAACTGTCATGCAATCATCTTATTCCCTCATTTAAAGCAAACATTTCTTACTTGAAGAAACAAACATTTGGTGCGGCAGCCAGCTATCTTCCTGCGTTAATTCAGTCCTATCCCGATTGCAAAGAAGCTGTTTATGCTTTAAATGATAATGATGCGTTAATTCTAATAAAAGGCATAATAAAAGCGTTTTTAATCTGGCTGGATATCTTACAGATTTTTGATGTACGCACAGCTAGTTTGCGCTTAGCAAATTCTCTTGGTTCAACATACAGCAAACTTAAGGCTATTGATTCCAATTATGCAAGCTTAGTTTTGAATTTTTCTAAGCTTCTAAATATGATTTAGTTGAAGTTACATATGAACCTCATAAATCTTCAGACTCCCAGGCATCAAACACCCATTATTTTCTTGATTTTTCGACGCCCAGAACTCACTCAGCAAGTCTTCTCGCGGATTAGAGCTATACGACCAAAGAAGCTATTTGTGGTGGCCGATGGCCCCTGTAATTCTCAAGAGAATTTGTCTTGTAAACAATCAAGAGAGGTCACTAATCAAATTGATTGGGATTGTGAAGTATATCGAAACTATGCTGATAGTAATTTAGGCTGTCGTGAAAGAGTATCTTCAGGCATTTCCTGGGCTTTTGAGCATGTCAATGAAGCAATTATTCTCGAAGATGACTGTCTCCCCGATGTTTCTTTCTTCCGTTATTGTGAAAACTTACTCAACTATTACCGGCACGATAAGAGAGTCATGGTCATCAGTGGTAATAATTTTCAAGACGGATGCTGGCGTGGAGATGGCAGCTATTATTTCTCTTATTATCCACATTGTTGGGGTTGGGCAACATGGAAGCGTGCATGGGAAAAATATGATAATAGCCTCTCAAAGTGGCATAAATTTAAGCAAACCAATCTTCTAAGTTCATTATTTTCTAACCATCAAGAGGTTCAGTACTGGACTTCAATCTTCGACCAAATTAAGAGTCAAAATACACCTGACACTTGGGATTATTGCTGGGCTTATTCCTGTTGGATTAACAGTGGATTAACGATTTTACCTAACGTCAATCTTGTTAAAAATATTGGATTTGGAGATTTAAGCACCAATACTCGTGATGCTCAAAATCCTTTTGCTGACTTAGATGTCAAAACTATTACAAATGAAATAAATCACCCTTCCTTCGTAGTGCGAGATCAAATTGCTGATTCATACACTTTTGAACAGATGTTCAAAAGAAACTCTTTCAGACACTTATTGCTCAAGAAAATTGCTAGACTGACTAGAACAGTACAACGTATAGTTTGAAGTGAATATAACTAGGATATTTGTTTGACTTTAAAAAAATATTGAATTTCTAATTGAGTGAATTTACTAATGCCTACCCTTGATTGGTTAAAGAAAGAATTTGCCTACGGATATGATAGCGGTAACGTCTTAAGCTTAATTCCTAATTTGACCCGCTTTCGTGAAGAACGGCGAATCGGCGGTTCATATAGAAAGGTCTTTCACAATGCGGTGCTTCCTTATCTTAAGTCTGATTCAACAGTTTTGGAACTTGGACCAGGTAGAGGGTCCTGGACAAAAGCTATTCTTAAGCATATTCCTCAAGGAACTCTACACACAGTTGATTTCCAAGATATAAGCCTTTGGTTGAAACCAGAAAAATATGCTGGAAGGTTATTATGTCATAAAGTTGAGGAAAACAGCTTTTCTCAATTTTATGATTCGATGTTTGATTTTTTTTGGTCGATGGGAGTCTTGTGCCACAACAGTCAAAATCATATTGCCGAGATTCTGACCCACTCATTCTCAAAAATGAAGCCTGGTTCATATGCAGTTCACCAATATTCTGATTGGGAAAAGCTTGAAGAATATGGTTGGCGCCAAGGAAGCATTCCGATCAAGTTTAAGGAACTGCCTGATGAGCAAATTTGGTGGCCTCGTAATACTAAAGCTCAGATGCAAAAAATTGCTATTGATGCTGGTTGGTCAGTGCTCTCAAAAGATCTTAATCTTGTCAGACGTGACTCTATAATGCTGCTACAAAAACCTGTTTCTTGAGAGGGATATATGAATATATTTGACCTGGTCCCCTATGAAGATGCAGCTTTTATTTCTAACGGTGAGAGGTCAGAGTTAGATAGATTACTCGAATATGTTCCAGGAACAGAATTAGGGTTGCATCAACTCTGGCAACTTATGGACAAAGTTTGGGACGAGCTTGGATGCGATAATCGATATCCTGATCCTAAAAAACTTAAGCAATATTATTATCATCCAATATGGTTATTAAATGGATTATTTATTGAAAATCATGCGCTTTCATTAGCTTCTCGACAGGCAATTATAAGCTGGATATGCAGTCATTCAAATATTGAATCTGTATTGGACTTTGGTGGCGGCTTTGGTACTTTAGGTCGCATGTTAGCGCAGCAAAGTCCAAATATTCAAGTTGAGATTTATGAGCCTCATCCACATAAATTTGCTTTGCAAAAATCAATTTCTTATAAAAATCTTGCATTCACATCAAATACCACAAAAGTTTATCATTGTATTGTCTGTACGGATGTTCTAGAGCATGTAGATGACCCCATTAAACTTTTATCAGATATGGTTTCAAAGCTCTCAACTAATGGATATTTATTGATTGCCAATCATTTCTACCCATCCATTAAATGCCATTTACCTAGCACTTTCCATCTGCGTCATACCTTTAAAGAACTTGCAGAACTTATGGGACTTCAATATGAAAGTAAGTTGCATGAAGACTATATTCAAATTTTTCAAAAAGTAGAAGCCCCATCATTAAATTGGGATCATTTACGTACTGCTGAAACACACTCTCGTCGGTGGTTTTGGCTTTATGAAAGTCGGTCTCAAATAGTGAGGTGGGCATATCGAGTGAAGAAGCTGATACACAATCCGCGAGCAAGCTTATTGAAGCTGCAATCAAAATATAAGAATTTGTTTTCGAGATCTAGCGATCAACCATGAGAGTTTTGCACCTTAGTCAGGCTGATAACTTTGGAGGTGCAGCGATCGCAACTTACCGCCTCCATGCTGCTCTACGGTCTGAGCAGATTGACTCACATATGTTGGTACAAGAGGAAATAGGGAGTGGTGACGATCAAGTCCATACCTTTACTTCTAAGCAAGAACGGGCGATCGCGAAACTGCGACCAAGCATAGATAAAATTCCTTTAATTCCATATCGTCAAAGACAAAAAACTCCGTTTAGTTGCGATTGGTTCCCTAGTCAGATTCCTCGGGAAATTAGTAAGCATCAGCCTGATATTCTCAATTTGCACTGGATTGGCGGCGGTTATCTGCGTATTGAATCTTTAACGGGTTTAAAATACCCTCAGGCCTGGACGCTTCACGATATGTGGGCTTTCACAGGCGGGTGTCACTATAACGGCGAGTGTGAAGGCTATCCAAGTTCTTGTGGTCAATGCCTACAATTAGGAAGCAGTCATCAATGGGACTTGTCTCGCTGGATTTGGCATCGCAAGGCAAAGACCTACCTTCAACTTCCGCTAACAGTTGTTTGCCCTAGCCAGTGGCTAGCCCAATGCGCCAAAAACAGTAGTCTCTTAAACTCATTTGATATCCGAGTCATTCCAAATGCAATTGACTGTCAAAAATATCGCCCAATTGAACGCTATCTTGCTCGTCAACTTTTAAATTTGCCAACTGATAAACGCTTTATCTTGTTTGGGGCAATGAGTGCAACTAGTGACAATAGGAAAGGGTTTCATCTTCTCCAGCCGGCATTACAGCGACTACGAGAAGAAGCATTGGTCAATCAGACCGAACTGCTAATTTTTGGCGCGTCAAAACCGGCAGTGCCACCTGATTTAGGTCTTCCTACTCGGTATTTGGGTCGTTTATATGATGATCTTTCTTTAGCACTGACATATAACGCCTCAGATGTTTTTATAGCTCCCTCTATGCAGGACAATTTACCAAATACAGTCCTTGAAGCAATTGCGTGCGGCATCCCCTGTGTGGCTTTTAATATCGGCGGACTGCCTGACATGATTGATCACAAAGTAAACGGTTATCTCGCAGCGCCTTTCTCGCCGGCAGAGTTGGCAGATGGAATTGCGTGGGTTTTACAAGACAATAATCGCTATCAAACGTTATCTAAAAACGCTCGTATAAAAGCCGAGAAAAAATTCACTCTGGAAAAACAAGCTCTAGCATATCGTACCCTATATGAGGGAATCCTCGAAAGAAGCGTTTAAAGTTGATTTTGTAGGTTATGTCCGACCCTGCTCTGCCGGTCGTGTTTATTCTAATTCCCGTTCATAATCGGCAAGAAACGACATTGGCGTGTCTGCAAACGTTACAAGTAACAGAAGATTTAGAACGCTACCAAGTTGTGGTGATTGATGACGGTTCTACCGACAGTACCGGAGCCGCGATCGCTCAACAATATCCTCAAGTAACTGTCCTCCAAGGAGATGGCAACCTGTGGTGGACGGGAGCAATCGTCTTGGGCATGCGATTTGCTTACCAGCGAAATGCTGAATTCATCATCTGGTTAAACGACGATTGCCAATTTACTAAGGAAACCCTGCCCAATTTAGTAACGTTTTGTCACAGCAATCCTCACGCAATTATAGGCTGCGAAGTCAAAGAAAAAAGGCTCAACACTCATGTTGCCTATGGCGGTAAAAGGAAAACTTGGAAAGGTTATCGACTGATGCAAACTCCCGCTGGCGAAGTTACTTCATGTGACTCACTGTGCGGCAATATTGTATGTCTTCCCAGAGTCGTTGTGGATACCATCGGCTATCCTAATGCAAAAGCGATGCCTCACTACGGTGGAGACACTCTGTACACTATGCAGGCTAAGAAAGCTGGCTTCTCCGTCTTTGTGGATAATCGCACACCAGTGTTTAATGCCGCTGAACAAGAACCTAGACTATATCCTAGAAACTGGCTCCTAACCCCTGGCTCTCCTCTAAAGTTGCTCCAGCTAACATTTGTTCCTCAATCAGGGCTGAGTTGGCGAGTCTGGCTACGGCTAAATTGGGAGGGATATTTACTTTGGGGATTAATCATGATTGTGAAGAAGTATATCTCTATTCTCTTATTGACTTTCCTGCGGTTTCTCCCTTATAAATTTCGAGTTCAGTTGTCCACTTTTATGGGAGCTAAAGGCATACCCTATTAGCAATGTCCCTAGAATTTAGCATTGTTATTCCCTGCTATACCGAAGGCGCATTGCTTCTACAGGCTCTAGAAAGCGTCTTACAACAGTCTTATCCTCCTATCGAAGTCATTCTAATTAATGATGCTTCTCCAGACTCAGAAACACGACAAGCTTGTCAACAGGCTGAACAGTATGAAAGAGTTAGCGTGATTTGGAAGCCACAAAATGAAGGTCCTGCAGCCGCTATCAATGAAGGATTTTCAAAGGCTAGGGGCAATGTTTTTCTGAATATAGATGCAGATGACTTATTGCCACTCCGAGCTCTTGAAAATGCAGCAGCTTTCTTCAACAGAAATCCAAAAGTTGATTGGCTTTATGGAAACTATCTACGTCAAAATTCGGCAAAAAAGATAGGCCAACTCATTGACCCAAGACCTACTGATTTGTCAATCATGTTAAGTTCCAAAAGCTTCACGCCGAGCTCTCGATGGTCTTTAAGAGCAAATAATCCTATGCGTCGCCACGTTTGGGAGGATTTAAAGGGGCACGACTCTAATCTAGATGCCAAAGACATACACGATCTAGAGTTTTTGATTCGTTTGATAGACTCTGGCTACTGTGGCAAATATATTCCCAAAACAATGTATATATGGCGAAAATATTTAGGGAATAATACTCGTCTGGTCACCCCCCTATCTTGGTATAGAATAGCGTATAAGCATCAGAAGATATATGAAGAAAACGGCTTAAAATATCGAGCTCTAGAACTACTTTTGTGGGGAAGCAAATGGCTGAAAGATTCGGATGATATCAAGCGCTATCGAAGCGAGCTTTTAGAATGTGTTCGAATCGGACAATTTAAATTGCCCACTCTTTTGGCGTTAGCATTACCTGCGCCCATTTTTCGCCCTATTGCGAGCGTTGCAGGTTTTCTACGATAAATTCTAGCTGATATTTTTTTAGCAAATCAACGATAAAGGTAAAATAATAGGACGATAAAGATATGATGTCATCTTGCATATTCAATTGAGTAAGAGAGCTCGAATAATTCAGCCATGAGTACATTGAATTCTGTAGTAAAAGATTTTTTTCGGAGAATTCTCTTCGCAATAGACCCGTTATACGTCATCATTTATAGATTGGCTCAGCGCCACACACAGCATATACCTCCTATGAAGAGACGTGTGAGGGTAGGCAATCATTATAGAATTGACACCTTTTTGGCTAGCGGCCTAAGGTGCTATGAACCCTTAAAAAAAGCGATAGAAACATATCAGAATAGATCTTTCCAAGAACTTCAGGTTCTCGATTTCGGAGCTGGCTGTGGAAGAACCTTGCAATTTTCTTGTAAAGACTTTAAAAAAATTTGGGCAACTGATATAGACACTGAAGCTATTGACTTTATTGTCCAACATTATCCAGAAATTAATGCTTCATGCAACAGCTATGATCCGCCAACCAAGTATAAGGAAAATTATTTTGACATTATTTATTCTGTATCAATTTGGACTCACATCCCTCCAGATAATCAGGAAATATGGCTAAGTGAAGTCCAAAGAATTCTTAAGCCTAGTGGGCTTGCTTTAATCACTTTTCTGGGAGAAAACTGCCTGCAAAGTGAAAGTTTCAACCAGAGCTATGGACTGAAACTAACACCTCATTCTTTAATAGAGAAGGGTTTAGTGTATGTAGAATACCCTAAGATTATCAAGAAGAATTCGATATCACAAACAGAATACTCTTATGGTGTCACTTATCATTCCAATGAGTATATAAGAAAAGTTTGGGCTCAATGGTTTGATGTTTTAGATATTCAGCAAGGTGTGATAGATAATCTTCAAAATCTAGTCGTTTTAAAAAATAAATAATATTATATCTGTCGTCTAAGTACAGGACAAAAGTTTTAGTGTGTAGCGAAAGTCATCTTTATAAAGTGGCGAAGGATTGAGCAGTAGCTGACGAAGATAGTCAAACCCTAAACGGAACAAACTTTTGGCTCTGCGACCATGTTTTTTGATGGGAAT
>JBCCJU010000084.1:0-24541 GCA_039027715.1 Cyanobacteria bacterium P01_C01_bin.120 | reverse complement strand
GTGGCATGGTAGTCAATAAATGACGGCACTGGGCGATCCGCTGCCAAATAGTGCCGCTGACGCCATGCAACAACCGTCTCTGAAGACAACAAGATGATATCTTACGATTCCTTTGAGCATTTGCCACGAACCGAGAAGCGTATTCGTGTCACTAACAGCAATAAGGCTAAAGCTGCGGTCACGTCTGGGCAAGAAGGCTTTGGCATGGCAGCAGACCAGGCAGAGTCTTATGCTTGGCTTTATGATGGGCTTGGCAACATTACTCCACTAAGCCGCATTGATACGGCTTCTTTTAATGCTGCTAATGCCAACACCTTTAAGCAAGAAGCTAATTTTGGCTATCAATTTGCCGACAGCTTAGTTGGCAGTGATGTGGTGTTCAGCTTTCCATTGCCAAGTCAATCCATTCTTGAAGTGGGTGAAACTCCCTTGGATGATTTGGAAGTGAACTTTACTGCCGTCACTCGAAAGCTTGATTTATTCCGGCTAGAAATTCCTTCAGCCTCAATTGACTTAGCTGGGTCGGGGAACTTGCCAATTGGGTCCGGTGAGGTCTCAATGCAAATTCGCATCACGTTTGATGGCAGTACCTGTAAGCCCGTTCGCTATAAGTGGCTGGGCCAAGTAAGAGCTTGCTAATCATGGGAGGGCAACCATGCCTACCAACGTTGATAAATACTTTGTTTACGCTCATTTGCCTGAACATCTTCAGGTCATTAGTAGACCATTGGCAGAATTGGCGGCGACGATGGATCAAGTCTTGCCTGATGGAGCCGAGAAATCTGCAGGTATGCGGAAGCTGTTAGAGGCCAAGGATTGCTTTGTAAGGGCGGCACTAGACAAGAATGAAAACGCTTGACGTCAAAATCTCTTCAACTCAGACACGCACCATAGCGCCAGTTTCCAGAGGGAGGCTGACGCTATTTTCAGATCTCATGATTGAGTTGCAATCCATTTGGATTGAAGAGCGGTTTTCAACAGGCGACGCGATCGCCCGCGATGACGCTCTTGATTTGATGAGGCGCATTTGGGCGTTGTTGCCGTTGGCCAGCGATCGCAGTGCCACCTACAACCCTAACGATATTGATTACTTGGCTGACGCCGGTGAGTATGAGCAGCTTGGAGCATTGTTCTTTGGCGATGCTGAGTCAGCCTATGCGGGAGATATAGGGACATTCGACCTCAATGCATTCAGGGGCGCGGAGCTGTGGAAACTGCATGAGGTGCAGTCGCGAAAAAAGTTATTGGCGGCGGACGAATTACGCCAGGCGAAAAACCAGACCGAGAGCTTACCGTCAGCGACGTCCCCATCGAGCCCAGCGGCAACAGCGACGCCGACACCCTCGCCAACCTCATCAATGGATTCGGAGAATGCGGCATTGCCATTTACGAACAATTTGACGCCGACACCATTGACGCCCTGATATTTACCAGCAATCAGCTCAGGCAAGACCCAGAGGAGCGCTTGGAGCAATACCTTAAGCGCTGTGTTGAGGCTCATTATGCAGAAGCTGGCGAAACACAGCGGCAACGTGATTTGGGCATTACTGAAGACGTGCAACTTGTCAGCGACCCCATGCAGTACCTGGGGCAATCTGTTTTGGCCCGAATTCAGGCGAAGGAACGGCAGTCAGCGCCGGAATGATGCTCAGCAGTTAATCTTGCTTTTCCAACAACTGTTCTGTTCCTTCCTCAAGATCGTTAATCCATTCCTGAGTTTCTCTATCGGGCCGCACGGATGCGATGACGGCCAATATAGCGATAAAAACAGCAATCGCAGCAACTCCCCACTTAATGTACTTTTCCATTGAAATACCTGCAGTTCGCCGCTTCAATTTTAGCCGCGCTAAAATGCAACCTTTTTGAAAGCTGATACTTGCGAGTATCATTTATTCAGTGCTTTTTGAGGGTTAATAGTGGTCGAACGCACATTAACGCTGAGATTTATTGGGCGCGATGCTGGATTGATTGGAGTTTCCGGCAGGGGCGCTGATTCAGTGGCCCGTCTGGGCGGTGCAGCGGTCCAAGCGAATCAGCAGCTAGAGCGGCTAGGTCGTGGCGGCGGCTTTGCGAGTTTCACCCGATCAATTGAAGCAGCCGACGATCGCGCCGCTGCTTTGCGAGGGCGACTTGGGGCATTGACTCAGGCGAATGTAGATTTAGCTGCTGGCCTAAGAATTCCAGTGTCTAGCGTTCAGGAGCTTAATCGGTCACTGGGAACACTGCCTGATAGAACGGCCATTATTGCCTCTGAGTATCTGAAGCTTCAAAGAAGCGGCACTGATGCAGCGGAATCACAAAGAATTCTCGGTCGCACTATTGGACTTTCTGAAAGGCAGTTTCAATCACTGGAGCAGACACTGGGACCAACAATCGAACGACTAGAAGAGGTTCAGGATCTCTCTGGGTTTGAAGATTTGGCGATCGGTGGCACAGCCCTAGCTGGTACTTTAAGCTTGCTGGGCGGAATTAGTTTTAATAATTTTTCTCAGTTTGAGCAGTTTGAAGCGGCGCTTTCAAACGCATTTCAGGATGGTGATCGCGCCTCAGATGAACTGCAACGAATCTCTGAGTTTGCATCTGAAACACCTTTTCAAGTCGATACGCTTACTCAAAGCTTTATCAGTCTTGTAAATCGTGGCTTCATACCCACAAACCAAGAGCTGACTAACTTGGGTGACATTGCTGCATCTCAGTCTAAGGAATTTGATCAGCTAGCCGAAGCTTTGCTAGACGCTGAAACCGGCGAGTTTGAGCGATTAAAAGAGTTTGGCATTTTGGCGCGATCTGCTGGCGATGAAGTTACTTTCTCGTTCAGAGGTGTTGAACAAACCGTAGCCAGAACGCCAGAGGCAATTAGAGCGGCACTTATTAGCTTTGGTGAGTTAGAGGGCGTTGCGGGCTCTCTTGCTGCTCAATCTCAAACGACGGCGGGGGCTGTATCTAACCTGCAAGATTCACTACAACAAGCATCCGTTGTCGCGGGCGGCGTTGTCGCCACTGGCATCAACTCGTTGATCGATGCGGCATCAGCGCTGGTGAATGGGTTCTTAGCCTTGCCTGCACCATTACAGGCATCCTTGGTTGGCCTGACTGGCTTTACCGCTGCATTATCCGGGGCCATTGCTTTGATTGCTACATTTGAGGCTTTGCAGATTCGTTCTCGCATAGCCTTAGCGGCTCAAACTGCTGCCACCATTGCCAATGCCACCGCCAAGAATGCTGCATTAGCAATCGAAACAGCGTATGGCGTCGCTCAAACAGTATCAAATACTGCCATCACGCGGAGCAATGCGGCGCTTGTGGCGAACACAGTTGCGACTCGGGCGGCAGCGGCGGCGAAACAACTCTATGCATTGGCGACGGGCCAAGCTGCTACGGCATCGACTGTGCTCATCACTCGATTGGCTGTGATTGCTGCTCAAGCGGCTTTGGTCGTGGGGGCGATCGCGGCAGTGGCCCAAGTTTTTCAGCGCTCTGAAGGTGCTGAGTTTGCTGCTGACTTGAGAGAGGCGGTCGTAGAGCTGGAGAATACCCGCGATGCAGCCGAATCAGCAGGCATGGAAATCCAGCAAGGATTTTTGGATGTCTTGCGCGATCGCGGCCCTATCGAAGCTTTGCAAGTAGCATTGGCTGATTTGGATGCAGCACTAGGGGGTACTTCTGATAGTGCTAGTCGCTTTGGAGAGCGGTGGGGCGTAATTACTCGTAGTCAATTGGGAGCACAAAGGGCACAAATAGCCTTGGCGAATGCAACTGACAGACTTGGCGGTAGCGTTGCCTCTACGAATGATTTGCTTAGAAATTTTGGAATTGTCGGGAACGATATTCAGTTGCCCGCTGATCAGGTCACTGAATTCACAAACGCCGCTGCTGAACAAGTCAAAATTTTAAGCCAAGAAATAGAGTTATTTGAGACCCAAAAGGGCCAGTCAGAGGAGCTTGATCAGCAACTTCAGAATGAAATTAATATTCGAGAAAATCTCATTCAAACGATTCAAGACAAAGTTGCTGCACAGGGCGGTGATGTTGAGGCTGTAGGCGCGGCGGCGGCGGCAACCAAGGAACTATCGGATGTATTGGACGAGTTAAGTCAGAAGTATGACGACTTGGCTCAATCTATTGATACTTCAGTTTCCGAGGACTTGGCTGATGTAGCGCAGCAACAGGCAAATGGTTTCATTTCAGAAGCTGAGGCTGAAACGCGACGGTTTAATATTGAGCAGCAGCAATTACGGCGTCAGATTGGCAATAGCCGCGCTGAACTTGCAGAACTTCGCGCCCAGCGCAATGAACGGTCTGATAGCTCTGAGGATGCAGCGCAAATAGATCGTGAAATACTGAAGCTGCGCCAAGAAATAGCTGACGATGAAATTCAATTGGCATCAGAAGCCATAGACCGCCAAGAAGACCTGACTGACGCCGAAACGAAAGCAGCAGAGGATCGCAAAAAAGCAATTGCTGAAGCCGAAGCCGATCGCCTCGAAGCCATCCAAGACGCCGCCGACGATGCCCTTGCCGTGGTTACCGAGTCAGCCCAACGACGCGAGATTGAACTAGCCCGACTGCGGCGTGACGGGATTCTTAGTGAGGAGCAATATCAGGAACAACTAGCCGCGGCTGGCACCGATCGCATTACGGCTGAACTCGAAGCTGAGAAAGAGAAACTAGCTGAACTCGAAGCAGCTGACGGCGATTTTGTCGACCAGATTCGCGAATCGCGCCAGCAGGTCAATGCTTTGACCTTGAGCTTGATTGAATCAGAAATCGAAGCTGAAGAACGCGCTGCCGAAGCTGCCCAGCAAGCCGCCGAAAACGCCCGTGACGCTGCCATAGCCGCCGCTGAGGAGCGCTTGCAAGCTCAGCAAAATGCAATTGAAGCAGAAGTGCAGGCGATTTCGCGGTTAGAGACAGCACTTGATGCAGTGAATGCGTCATACGAAAGGCAGGATCAGTTATTAAGTGCGCGGGCATCTCTCGGTGATACATTAGCCAGTGCTCAGCAAAGCGCGTTCGATATTGCCGCTCAATTAGCTGACACAGAGGATGAACGACGGCAACGGGAACGCGATGCAGATAGAGCACGCTTGGCGGTGCTTGACCGCGCTCAAGCTCTGGAATTACGCACTTTCGACCTTAGGCAAAGGCAATTGCAAATTGAAAATCAAATTGAGCAAGCTCGGGTTAGAGGAGCGATCGCCGAGAATAGAGCAGCGCAAGCAGCGGCTCAGGCAAACATCGAAACTCTCCGTGCAGAAGGAGCTAGCGATGCCCAAATCAATGCAGCTCAACTTAGCCTGCAAGCCACACGGGATCAGGGTGAAGCTTTGGCCCAACAATTTGCAGCGACCCTTGCTCAATCAGATATTTTGAGAGAATCAGCCGCAGTTGGCAGAGCAGACTTACTTGCTCAACAAGGTGACGAACGACTGCAAACACGTTTTGAGAATTTACAGAATGCTCAAGCCAGGGCGGACGAGACAGGAAGCAGGTCTGAGCAACGACTTATTGAGCGCTTAGGCAGCCGGTTAGAGCAAGATGCTATTAGGGCATCGAATTCATTAGGCGGGGCGATTTCAAGCAACTTTGATCAAGCGTTAGGTGGATTAAATGATTTTGCAGATCGCATTGAAGCCACAAGTTTAGTCGGCACTAACCCCAATGCGGCATTAAATCCATTTGCAACTTTACCCAGCCTTGCAAATCAGTCCATAACGCCCGTCACGCCACTACCAGCCACCGGAGTCTCGCCTCAACTTGCACAGCAGTTACTGAATATTCAACAAGGGGCAGCCGGGGGCATCACGCAGGTTAACAACATTACTCAAAACTTCGCCGCCGGGGTAGACGCCGAGACTGTTGGAGCCGATATTGAAGCAGTCACCTTCAATGCCTTGAATCGCGTTGTCACGAGAGCCCGACAGATGAGGCAATGAAGAACAGATGAGGCAATGAAGAGTGGTGCTTGTCACCTAAACACCACTTCTCTAATGTCGTTTCCGTCTTGAATCAAGACTTTCGCCCCTTTTTTTATCTGTTGCCTGAGATACTTTTGAGTGCTAATAGCTTTTTGAAGAGCAGAAGTAGCAGTAATGCCGTCTTCTTGAGCCATGTCCTTCAAGTCGTTAATGACGTCTTTTCTGAGGCGAACAGACAACTGTTTGACTTCGTCATCATTTCGATAATCCTTTTTATTTCGATAATCCTTTTTCAATCCCATGACTTAAATTCCTCTCTTTGCTTAAAGCGAGCATCATGGCAAAAGCTAGCCTTGAAAGGCAATGCCTTTCAAGGCTAGCTTTTGCTTTTCACGACACGACATCACAAGACTGCACACTACGTTACTGCACAGAACATCACAAGACAGCACAGTACATGACAACACACGACATCGCTACAAACCTTGCTCATCAGTATGGGACGGTCAATCCCCATAGACGCCCCGAAGGGCGTTTCGCATCACTACAACGCACGACATCACATCAGAATGCAGCACATCACAATGCAGCACAGCACATCACAAAGCAGTACCACAACTAATCCATAAACCCAAAGCTCATCAGTGAAAGATAGGGTCATACTTTCAGACCCATCCAAAAATGGGTTTCGCTACATCGCACTACATGACATGACTTCACAGCGCACTACACGAACAGCGCATCACACGGCAATGCCTCAAAACCTTTTAACGCCATGTTCAGGGCAAAAACGTGATCTGTATAAGCTTTATTTTATAAAGCTTTGAGTACCTTTTAGCTCAAAAAGTTTGATCCGTTATTTACGGTTGAACGAATCACTTAGATTAGCTACATGATCTTCATCAATTATCACTCTGATTCGTTTATTGCCTGTGGCGATAGTCAAAGAAATTGTTCTAATATCTTTGACTATCATTGCCTGTCCAACTGCCATAACAGTTGCCACCAGGTCCATGCTTTGGGCTTTTTCGATGTTCATCAGGCAGCCTTAGACATTTGCTCAATCTCACCAAAGAATCGACCATGCTTAGGTCGCCATGTACCTACACCGACTTGAGATCCAGTAGCGTTAACAATATCAACTACTTGAGCCAGATTAAGCAGTGCATCTTCGTAAGTCACGGTCACGACAGCCGCCCACTCTTCAGCAATAAACCGAGTACGCATAACCTTGGAGGTCTGCACTCGACATGCAACTGTCAAAGTGTTTTCACCACGCTCCCAAAGTTCGTCAGCAGACAATTCCATGCCGTCAAATTCAAGTAAAGCATGTTGATCAACAAACAACGCTGCCTTTGCAGTAGTGCCAAGCTTATGTTTCTTTGCGCCATTTTGAAGCGCCGATTCAATTAGCATTCCAGGCAAAATAATGCGACCTTGTTTGTCTTGATAGAGTGACGCATACCATTCAAGTTTTGCCAATTGCTCATGATCCGCATCCGTTTTGTTTCGTTTTGAAGAGATTATCTTCATAGCTTTTGACCACTGATCGAGCGGGTTTGCTGTGCGGCCATTGTGCAGAATGATTGGCACTGCTCCCGTCAGCTTGAAGGTTTGCAATACTAATGCCATGATTTATCTCCATAGGTGTTGATTTTTGAAAGTTGCAACTACCGTGCGGCAATTTTTTCTTGCCATAACGCCTGCGTCGATGAACAGCAGTAATCGCGTCATGACAAGCTGGGCAAAGAGTTTCCAGGTCTTCCAAAGGCTCATCACCTAAGTTTTGATAATGGCGATGATGAACCTGTAAATCTTCCTTTGCATACCAGCCTTCTGTGATTGCATTACAGCAACGACACTGCCAATTGTCGCGCTCCAAGACTTGGAGCCGCTTTCGCTTCCATGTTTGAGAACGCATATAAAGCTCGTATTTGTCAGAGTTCATATTGCATGTTGCAACTCACAAGGTACAATAAAAGTATAGTCAATCATGCGTCAAATGACTAGACATGAAGCGAGAAAAATTAATCACGGTTCGAGTCAGCGATATTGAAAAAAAGAGCTATGACGTTTTAGCAGAGGTAAAGGGAAAGCCTTTGTCAGAGCTAATTCGTTATTTATTAGATGTGGAGTGTGAACGTGAGCGCTAGACCGAGTTGTGCAGCGAGCGAGGCGCGGCTAGAATGGCTTTAGGTTGCGTCGAGCAGGATTCGTAACCTGTGCGACAACTGCGTTTGATCAGCGTGGTTCTGAATAGCAAAAATCGTCGGCGCAATTTTCAAGCAACAGTAGCTCAGGGGCAGAGCGGCCCGTTCGCGTGGTGGCGCGTCACATTGGAATTGATCACTCTGATGGATAAGACGCAACAGCTCGATTGATCGCTAGCTGTGCGCAGGTTCAAATCCTGCCTGTTGTATTGAATTCCTTGGCAATAAAATGACCACAACAACCATTACCATCAACAATCACAGGGACTTAGATGCTCTAGTCGCTGAGCATGTTATGGGCTGGCGTTGGTGGACAGCAAAAGTGTGGGTTGCTGGCTACGGCAAGGATGGAACGGATAGTTCGTTTTTGCTGCCCACAGACATAGATGATCATCCTGTTGATTTAGTTAAGCCCAAACTATGCGTCGGTGACTGTCCAAAGCCTTTTTCGGACTGGCAGGACTACATTCCTCACTACAGCACTAAAATCTCCAGTGCTTGGCAGGTTGTCACTGCGATGGAAGAAACTCACCATTGGCAATTAGAGACACTTTCTGATTCTGATGCTCCGTATTGGGTTGGAATAACTGCGCACGGTGGTAGCGGCTTTAAGCCTGATCACTATTCGCTGGCTTTGACCATGCCAGAGGCGATCTGCTTAGTGGCCTTGGCGGCGAAGGGTGTTGGGGTGAAAAAGAAAGAATGAAGTTAATCATTAATCCCAAGCGCTACCTCGAATGGCCCCGTGGCAAATACAATGGACGGCGCATTGTTGGCGCAAATTTTCAGTTTAAGTTGCGGATAAATCGCTGGTATTGGCGGCCTGTAGTTGGCAATTTAGATGGGCCTCGCCTTAGGTGGTTATGCTTCTGGGTGAGAGTTCAATGGGAGTACGAATGGTGATGACCTGCAGCCTTACCTACCGCACAAAACGCTCCATCCTCATCGCAGTACCCCAAGGACTGAAAGCGGCATATGGCGCATCCGATCTCAGCTTCGAGGGCACGACAGACATTGACGGCGTCACTTACGACCTTCTTCGCCTGTACCCTGATTCAGTAGGGGGCTACGTCCAAAGGCAACGAAACCTTGAGACAAAAGGGCTGAGGTACGGCTATGCAGGCGTCACCTTCGCTAAGTACACGCCATTTCAAGATGCCGAGCTACAGTTTACGACGCTTATCAAGACAGCGGCATTGTATGTGCTGCTAGAAGCTCAGGCGATCCAGGCGTCATCAAGCCAGCTCATTACTATTCACGATTACGCCCGGCCTAGTTTTGTGGATATGAGGGCGGCGATCGCGGGCGGCACCGAGCCATTTACTGTCCGGCAAGGCGAGCTTACTATCAATGAGCTGGGCGCGTTCAGGGGGACTGCGACGGGGCCGAAGTTTGAAGAACAGGCGGTGCAGATAATGTTTAGGCAGGCGGGGTAAAAATGAAAGATAATTTCAAAATTCAATTTAGCGCCGACGCTGAAATGAAAAACATTGATTATTGCGAAGCTTTTGGCAATTTGGCGAGATTGGTGACTGGCGCGATTGCAACTAATTCACCAGCGGAGCGAAGTAAATATCTCGAAAAATGCCAGGATTTAATCGAAATGGTTTACACTCCGGTGCTTTTTATCGAGAAGAAAGAAGCTAATTGTGATGAGTCAAAAAGCCGCCCATAAAGAGCGGCTGTGCATGAACCTCGTTGCTGCTATGGTATCGCAACCTGCGAGCAGCGGCTATCATTACTAATATGTGGACACTTGACAACGCCAACTTGCCAGCATCGTCAAATCCCATCTATCAAGGCGGGACATTGGCCGTCATCGACCTGGGTGCAGCATATCCAGGCGGCGCATCATTCTCCATCGATTACACAGCGGGCACTGAGCTAACGGGCCAAGCCCCCAGCGTCGTCACTGATGCAGGCACAACAAACGGCGCTGAAATCACCATTTCAACAACTCAGAGCAGCGTACAGGCGGTGATCACTAGCGGCAGCACCGTGTTTCAGCCAGCGGTAGATATTGAAAACCCTCAGCCAGGCGAATTTGTTCACGATCCTTACGCCAATACCGTCACGTTGACGACTGGCGGTGAATTCACAGTAGACGACGGCCAAACCTTGTCACTCATTGGGGCCACGGCATTGCTCAACGTTCCCACTTTAGATTTAGAGCCAGTACCCGCGATCTCCCGTTTCCTATTCCCGACCGCTGCCAAGCTTTCATGGTCGCTGACTTTCGAGGGACATCCCAGCGGCAACCTGGAATTGCAGGCAAATGATGTCACGCTTTCTGTTCTAAAGTCACGATTAAGCAAGGGGACTGAGTTCAGCATTGATGGCATCGGTTTTCGTTGTGGTGATATGCGCGTTGCCTCGTCAGCTTCCCGCGATTATCCTGCAGGACTTCATGTCGTCAGCATCAGTCTAGAGGGCAAGTGGCAAAACTACGTTGATGAGCCCTTTCCCTTTCGCAATATTGGGCAACTCACTGGTGCCGGGCAAGCTGATGCAGCAGTGCCAGATGAGGACGTGCCAGCCAGCTACACTCTTACAGAAATAGCCGCGGCAGTCGGGGCCGTATACCAGGGTCCGGCCGGGGTGGTGCAAGTGCCCGAAAATGCCCGCGCTGGTGAATCTACGACGCTCGATGCTGAGCTGGGCGATCGCACTCGTATCAACGGAGCCGCCATTGACTATTCTTGCGGCGCGGCAATCAAAATGAAGCCGGTGCGAGCAGGGCGCGTATGGGACTACCGTGGTGGTGTCCTGATTGACAGCAGCATCGTTCAAGAGTTTGGGCAAAAAAGTACGACTCAAGCCTTTGTGCCCGATGAGGCAATGCTTATGCCTGTCCCAACTGCAGCACTGCCCGACACTGTCCAGCCCTTTCCTGTTCCCACACCGAGAGAAGAGCCGAGCGACGGCATTGTCATTGAGTGGGAGAATGTGCAGCTCACCGGTGAATTTTCCGAGGCTGCAACGACAGATGATGAGGAGCCTACTTTTGCCAATGGCTCGGGCCGGGATAAGTGGGTCAGGCGCGATCGCGAACGGCTTGTGCTGAGCGAGGGCGATGAGGATGCATCTTTACCACCGACGGGCGCGGTTGCTGTTCGGGATGTGTCGCTGAACTTCGACCAGTCAGGCCCCACAAAAACTTTATCAGTGACAATCAAGCTGGATGGCTTTATCACTTTGGTTGAGCAGTACCGATACGGCTATGCGTTCACCGCTAATGATGCGTTGAGCGGGGGGCAGGTCAATGGTTTGCCGGGGCTGCACTGGAAGCAGATTGAATACACGCGGCGAGAACGGTTGATCGACACCAATGGCACTGGTTATGCTTACGGCTGGGACGCGACTGGGTGGCGACTGGCCCGATTTAAGCAGGAGACGGCTGATAATCCTGAAACTATTAGCTTGACGCCGGGTACCGCCGAATACAACCTCTATGACTTTCAGCGAGTTCCGATTCAGGACAGTGAGCGCGATTTACTCAAGCAACATCGGGACGCCTATCAAGACATTAGCGTCACCGACCAGCAGGGCGAAATTATTCAGGTGACGCTGGCCGATGGTTCAACGGTGCCCCGGTATTTGCGAAACCCGAACTTTGTTGAGCCGATGTATGTGTCCGCATCGTCTCGTGAGTCAGCGGCGTTAATTAGCACGGCCAATCCTGGCGGCGCGGACTTGCCCCGTTTGATTTCGGGGCGCGAAGAATATAGCCGGATGCTTCGTGACTTGCAGCCAGGCCGCAAGCGAGTGTTTCGGGTAGGTGGCGAGGAACAGCCGGGCGATCGCACCGCAGATCGCTACACCGATTACTCAGTTCAATTTACTTCCCAAGACGGGCAATATAGCAACAGTTTGGAAGATACTCAGTTTAAGGATTTTGAGGGCAGGCCAGGCGAGGCGGACAAGTTGCCGCCTGCCTACGAGCGAGAAGAGCCTCCCGAAAGCGATGGCGATAACGACACGGCGGACGAGGGCGAACAAAAGCTGCGGTTGCTAAATAGTGCAGAGCCGCCGCAATACCTAGGCCCACAACTCAATTACCCTGCGGCCCAGACTTTGGATCAGGCGCTGCTGGCCGCTCGCACCGATGCGATTATCGAGAACTTAGAGAATGGCACGCGCGAAACAATTGAGGTGCCGTGGAATCCTGAGCTTAGGCCAGGAGATCGCCTCATCTACGAAGTTCATGGCGAAATCCGGCGACGCTTTATTCTGGGCGTCGAGGCTAGGCCGGTATGGCAGCGTACCCTAAGCGGAACGATGGTTTTGTCGCTGGCCCGGTGGGTGCCTGAGGCGGGCGATGGGTTGACTTATACCGAAATTGATTTGCCGAGTCAGGATAGTTTGGGCGATGGCGATGGTAGTGGCGACGTGTTGACCGCACTAGTGGGCGTGCTCCGTCGGGGTTATGGACTGGGTGAGTTATTGAGCCCGACGGTGCGGAGTCGAACGAGGGGGAATTATTAATGGATGCTGCACCAGCAAAGACTTATTACTTCAACGCGGTTTCAACACGACGCAGCACTTTCTACTTGTGTGAATTGGTAAAAAATGCTGAGAGGTCACAAGAGTCAATCGCTATTCGCACTAAGTCCTTGAGTAAGCTACTGGAATTGCTGATCGCTGCTGGTCATTATTTGAAAATGTGCGATTGGCCATCGTCGTATGTCAGTTTCGTCGTTGAACACTGGGATGCGGCAGATGAAGCGATAGAGGGGTCAGCGCAGGCATACTTGGAGTCGAACCTGTGGAGATGGGGCCGCAGCCTTTGCGATCCAAGCTCAGGCGATCGCGTTGACCAATGGGAGGCAAAAGATAATCTCTTTGAAGATTTTAATCTAATTAATAGCTTTCAAATTAGTAGAGTAAATAATGCCTGACGCCCAGCAAGTTGCCGCCAATCTATCCCAGCTTCTCAAGGACACGCAGCCAATCTATCGCGTTGACGCCACGACGTTAACTGTTCAAATAGGCCGTGAACAACGTCAAATTTACTTACCGCCACAGCAAGGGCAGCCCCGAGGCGTTCAATCGCGGTAGCTGAGAGGCGCTACTTGTGAGTATCATGTAAAAGCCCGGCAGTGTTGGAGTACTCCGGGAATGGTGCATTGGATAAAGCAGCACACCAACACACAGGAAGATTTTAGCAATGAACCCCTTAGGCTTGCCTGCTTTCATTGGTCCATACGTGGGCGGCAAAGGCGGCACAAGATATTTTCGGCAATTTGGCGCATGTTGGCAGTCACTCATCTGTGATCAAATTGGCCACTACGATGTCATTGTTGAACCCTTTGCGGGCAGTGGTGCGGCAACTTGGCAGCATCATCACGGCATTAAAAACGCGATCGCTGGAGACATTGATCCAGGTGTACTGGCGGTGGTTAAGTGCTGGGCCAGTTTTGATCTAAGGTGCGGAGTGCAATGGTGGTTAGATCTTTTCAGGGAAAAAGTTAAGAACGATCCACAAGGCGCTTTTGAGGATTTGTGCGATCGCTATAACCGATGGGATCAAATTGATATAGATCCCGCCTGGAGAGCTGCCCTGTACCTTACTCTCAAGCGTTTAGTTTTTGGCGGTGTTCTGCGCTGCAACAAGCGCGGCAAACTAAACGTAGCGCTGTCTCAAGACAAGTTGAATAGTTATCTTCAAGGTTGGCAATATATTTGGCCCAACAACGGCGTCGAGCGATTAGACATCCATGGCGGCTGGGAGGCTGCTGTACAGGCGCTGGCCGACGGCGATTACAGTAATGCTTTGGTGGTGATTGATCCGCCATACTACGATCCGCAAGAATGGGATGAAGTTCGCAAGGATGGGCGCATCGTAAGATCAAGAATGACGGCTGCTTATCCAGGGCATAATCCACAGAGCATTAATGAGCTTGAGATGTGCGTAGATTGCCTTAATGCAACATTGGCAACAGGAAAAGCTTCAAGGATAGTCGTTTTTAACTACTGGTCTGATGAATTAAACAAGCAAATCAAAGAAGTTTTTGATAGGCATTACGACGCCAATAGGCTTTCTTGGTTTCAATCCAGCTTAGGTTTTCTTGGCGGCATGAATAATGCCCAAAAGTTTCACAAGCGTAATACAGAGCATGTCTGGGAGATTGGCGGCAAGCGCATGTTCCAAGACTGGAACGCCGTGCAGCAGCTTGCTTTTGCATAGCTTGACTGCAACTCGCTGCCAGCGGCTATCATTGTGATGATATTGTCACGCTTCTTGCTTCATGGCCTACACGCAGTTTGCCGGCATTCGCAATCAGCTCCCCGCGCCTAGCATCACTGCGGTGGCTGGCGGCAATCTGTCGGGCAGCGGCACCATAGAAGTCGCCATGCAGGCTCGCAATAGGGCCGGGTGGAACTTACCGACGGCACTAATTAGCGTCGCTTACACGGCTGGGCAGCGAATTCAAATTGATATCCCAGCGACGGCGCGGGCGGCGGGCGAAGACATTCACGAATTTGTCTTTGGCATCCCCACGACGCCGGGGACGCTGAACAGCATCAGGCAAGTGGCGGCATGGCAGGCATATGACGCTGACCAAGTAACGTTTCGCTCGTTGCCTGCCATCATCTACCTAAGCGAAGACGAGCACATTGCGGTCGGCAGTGGACAGGTCCTTGCCAATACGGCGGCGTTGCCCACGGGGGCAGCATTGCTGAACGGCATGATTCGAGAAGTTGCCGATATTGGTGATGCCAATCCGCCTTTGTCTGGCCAATCCCGAATCCTCAAATACGACGCCGAATCAACAGCGACGGTCGATAACAATACGGTGTTTAGCGCTGCTGTTGGGCGATGGCTGCAAATGGCCAGCTTTACCACTTATGTCAGCGACACCACGGCGGAGGGGGGCTGCGATCTCTCTCTCAGGGAAGTTCCACCCAGCACTGTCATTCAAGCCCCGAAATATCCCGTCGATGGTAGTGTCGGCACCGCAATTCGTTATTGGTATTTTGGTAGCCGCAATGCCTCGGGACCGAATACTTCTCAAGGCGTTCGCGTGGGAGTCAGAATATTTGACGATGGTGTTGAGCGGACACAGGGCTTTAACGGCCTGTTCCAGATCACTTTTAATGGCTACGCGAACCCGACTGACGGCACCCTTGATACCTCAGGCATGACAACTGGCAGCCAAGTTGCTTATCAATATGGCAAGGCTGGTGCTCATGTGCTGGAGAAGGATTTACCAGCGGGTCAGGCGGTAGAATTCGCGATCGCCCCTGACTTTTCCATTGCTGAAGTGTCAGACCTCGATCAGAACTCGGTCATCAGCATCAATTTGAGGGCCTATAGCCAGAGCGGCGATCGCAACTTACTCTCTGGCGTCAACAGCAACGGCATTAATCCTGAGGGCGATCGCGCTCGCATCGTGCCTGACTCTGGCAGCGTCAAAATGCTGTCGGGCAGCGGCTGCACTCCGGTGCTGTGCTTTCCCTTGGTGGACGAGACTTCGATCACTGGCCTAGCGAATAACACTGCCGATCAATTCATTCACATCACTGGCAATGGTATTCCGCTGGTGGGCGATGGTAGCCCAAGCCAGTCTGAGCGCATCAGAGCCAAGGTCTCGACAGCAAGTGGTCGCTCTGACGCTGGCCCAGCATCCAGCTATGTGGCGGTGACGTCGGGGGACACTTTGACGGTCACGGTTAACCATGGGCGATCGGTGCGCGCCGATTATCCTGAGCCCAGCGGGGCCACGTCGGTGATTGCGGGGAATGCTGACGCTGCCTTTACGCCGCCGCAAATGGCCGTGTACCTGGAACGTCAGAGCGACGGCAATATTTACGAGTACTTGTTTGGCACCACTGACACCGCTACTCAGGATGTGACCATTAACAACCTGGCCGATGCCGATGACACGCCGGGGAGTATTCCAGGGGCACCCAGCGCTAATTTCTCGTTATTTGAACTTGGGGCCGCGTCTTTCACTTCTTCCGCAGGCAGTTCTGATCTAACAGCGGATAGCTACCGGGTCAGTGTTGCTTACGTTTATGACGGCGCTCAAGCGACAATTATTCAGCATGAGTCAGAATCTTCAGATTGGTTTACTGAGCTTGAGCTGACCATCCCTGAAGCGCTAAGCCGGACGCGCGGTGGGGAATTGGCCTATCGATATAGCACCAATAACAGCGCGCCGCCTGCAACGGCTGAGATCAGGTTTAACGCTGGCGAGACCGAGGCTTACATCAGCACAACGGCGCAGAATGGCGTTAATTCGTCGGGGTTATTGGACGATGCGATTTCTGGCTCGAAAATCTATATCTTCAACCGCGATGACAATAATGCTCATCGTATTTTTGAGGTCACTAGCAATACTGATAATTCGAGCTATCACACCTTAGGGCTGACCACTGAGTCAAGCCAAGGGACGTTAGACAGCGACGTCAAAATCGTATTTGTTCTACGCGGTCAACCCGGCGATGATGGCAATGCAGCAACGATTGCCATCAATTCAGTCACGACCAACACGCTGAACCCAGGCGAATCTGCGACTTTCAGTTTTGTCAACAACGGGACAGTAACGGGCGCACAGATTGATGTCACGGCAGGTATTCCTGCTGGGGAAGATGGAACCAACGGTACCAATGGGACTAGTGCGATCGCCATTACAACCGCCGACTTTGCTCAGCCAACGGAAGGGGCCACGGTCGCCGGCGTTGCAGTCGATTCGACTGATGGGTTTGTAGCGGGGCAATTTTTACTTACCGATGCAGCCGGGGGCAACACCTATCAAATTGACTCTATCCAGTCGGCAACTGAGTTGACGCTGCTAAATCTTGCCGACTACGGCAATGCGGCATCGTCAACAACCATTTCATCGGGGGCCAAGCTGACGCCTACGGGCCAACGGGGCGACACCGGGGCCACAGGTTCGCTGACTGCTGCATCATCGGCAGTCTTCACAGAGCTTGGCTCTGACCCAGCTACTCCTAGCAGCGGCAACCGTACTCTGTACGCCAAAAGTGACGGATTTTATCAGAAGGATTCTGCTGGCGATGTGTCGCAGATTGGAGCAGGGGCTGGCGGAGGCGGCACAACGATCGCTGCAAAAGTCACGGCTGCAGCAGCAACACTAGTCGCTAATGTCACTGTGGTGCCGGTTTCGTTTGACACAATTGCGCGTGATGATGGCAGTCTTTATAACGGCAGTAACCCAACGCGGCTGACAGTGCCGGTCGGTGAAGAGGGTTGGTATCACATCAACGGTCAGGCGTTTATTGGCACAACGGCAACAGGTGGTGGCGGCGTCATTACCAGTGCAAATTCCGCCTTTATTTTTCGCAAAAACGGGACCGACATTATTGCTCAGTTTCGTGACCAACTAGACAGTGCAAATCCCGGATTCAACATTTCGATCTTGGATTATTTAGATGCAGGTGATTATATCGAACTCTGCGTTTATCACGAAGCAGGCAGCACGCTAACAACTAGAACAGCAACCGGTCAATTGTCGTATTTAGCGATGAAGAAGGACTGATGATTAGATTGGTTCTAGCGATCATTGTTTGTGTTGGGCATTTAGCCGCCATTCAAGGGCTAGGTATTTACGCTGTTTATGGATTTTTTCTATTGTCTGGATATGGAATTACTTTAGTAATAACTGAAAAATACAAGGGCAATATATTAGCTTTTTACTGGCGACGCATTGCCAAGCTTTACCCGCTTTACCTAATTAATTGGGTCTTGAGCGTTGGCTTGCTTAGAGTGATTGGGATAGGTGGTTGGCATGCCATGCAAATTCAAGAGCCTTGGTCAATCTTGATGATTGATCGAAGTTGGGGCAGTCCGATTCCGCAGGCATGGGCAATCATCATAGAGCTGCTTTTTTATGTGCTGATGTCGTTTGGGATTAGTACATCATCTCGAAGAACTTTTGCTTGGTTAGGATGTTCTTTAATTTTAAGCACTGCAGACTGGGGTTATTATCATCCGTTCACGTATTCAGTTTGGTTTGCCACTGGGGCGGCGGCTTACTGGATGAAAATTAAAATCCCTAAAGAGTCAGGGATGGCTGCAGAGCTTAGTTATCCTGTTTTTCTCAGCCATTATTTAATCGGGGCTTTGATCAGCTCAGCGTTTGGAATTTCTCGGGGCTGGCCATTGTTTTTGGTTGCTATGCCGGTAGTTATAGCGTTTTCTTGGATTCTGACGAGAATTGATAGAAAGGTGGCTGTCTATGCCGCTGGATGATGCTGCTCAAAATCTGCGAGCGCTAGTGGATGAAGCGCAAACGACCTTGTTTGGTACAGCTCCAAGCGGCGGGCGGGCGGGGCAATCAATATCGATTAGGGCAGGCGGGCGATCGCTTAAGGCTCAATGCTTAACCAGCATTTCACCGGGGCCAGTCGTGGCGGTGTTGATGCCTTCCGGGTGGGGCATTTTGCCTAGCAATGCGACTCGACAAGTGGGGCAACGCCAGGTTGATTTTAGGCAAAGTAGAAGTCGTGTGCCAAGTATTGCTGTCACAATATTTCCACTTATCGCACGAGAGTATTTTAATGAAGCCAGCCAAACAACCAACGCCATAATGATTTTGGGGTCAAGTAGTGGTTTTGTCAAATTATTTGAAGAAGTTGATGCATTAGGTTTTGGTGGGCAAATAGCCGAGTATGCCGACGATGATTATTTGGTTACCTGGATTACTAGAGATCCAAGCCCGTTTACCAGCAACCAGCGCGTTGGTTTTTACGCTCCTGCAGTAGGCTTGATTCGAGGCGTTCAAGTGCCAGATTCCGCCGACTTATTGGCTCTCACTACAAAGGGATATACGGCATTTCGCAACCTTGGCAATAGCTCTCTTGACGAGCTTTGGGAAATTGATATTTACGACGTTTCTGATCCATTGCAACCTTCTGCATCATTTCAAGACATACCAAGATTTACTATTGGCCCTGACGGCAATAATGTCCTTAACATTCCACAGCCAATGTTGGCCAATGTATGGTCGATTTTTTCGTCTGTAGCGCCTAGCCTTGACCGGTCTGAAGCCGTAGGGGTATTTCCTTCTGTTGGAATCAGAATAGACAGTGCTTTTAATTCAACTGGTTATATTGAAAGAGATCAGCCCAATGGCCTGTTTTTAATTCGCTACGATCCTCCAGATTTATGGTCAATTGATGTTGATTTTTCTAGCCTTGCGGCAGGTATCAACACTGGGACAATCTATAGAGAGCTGGTTGACTTGACATCTCAACCTCCAAGAATTCGAGCAGTGTCAAATACAAACCTGCAGTTCAGTTTGCCTAGTGACTGGCAGCAAGGATCTCTTGATAGAGTCCTAGATTTTTACGTTCCAACCGAGGTGCCATTGCCATGACGAATTCTCTAGGCATTGAACTAAATGAACAGCAGTTACGTAGCGTCACTCAGGCGCTGCAGGTGGCGGGCAGCATTGATATTGGACGCCCTGAGATCGCCCGCGACATTCGCTTAGTAGCCGTGGCCGATGTCGATGAACGCTTTGACTCGGCTCCAGGGGTCGAGGCTGGCGGCGTAGTTTATGGAGGTGTGTATTGGCCCCCCTTGGCAGAGTCCACGCTAGAGGAAAATCCAGCGCGATTTGGGGGGCGGTTGCTGCGTGAAACTGGGGAATTGCAGCAATCATTTACGGGCAACGGCCAAGTGTTTGAGACGGGGTTTCAGCAGGTGATTTTTGGCTCATCACTACCTAAGGCTAGGGGCCTGCATTTTGGTGTGTTTTGGGGCCGAGAGATACCTGAACGGGCACGGCCACTGGTGGTTGTTCACGATCAGCTGGCAAATGATGTTGCTGAAGTAGTGGGCGCTTATGTTGATCAGCAATTAAGGAGGGCTTGATGCTGCCAATAGCTGTGCAAGATACGCCGATGAGGGCACTGGCCGAGCATCTCAAGATTGAGTTAAACGCTCGTCTTCACAATGCCTTTGATGCCGCTGAATTGCCAAGGCAGGATGCGATCGCCGACGCGGTGCCGTGGAACCCTGACCTGCAATCCGTTCGCACGTTTCCGCTACTGGCTGTATTTCGCACGGAATGTTTTGATTTTGCTGGGGGTAGGTATCGGGCGATCGCCCGGTGGCATATTGCCGCATCAACTTTGCAAGTTCCATATCAGCAAGATTTCCTCTATTGGGTTAGCAAGAATTTGATGAATGCTCTTGAGGAATATGAAGACACTGCATTTGACAGTTGCTTAAGAGTGGCGGCAGAAACTTTGAGAGCTCAAATGAGCTACGTCACTATCACGACAGCCGGACCAAACAGCGATCGCCTGACGGCTCTTTCGTTCCCCACGGTGCAGGTCAATTTCGACTTTGTAGACCTGGAGCCGAATTGATGCTTGTCGATTCCGTCTTTTCGCCTATATTGCAGTTTGCCGAACAGCCGCTAATTCCCGCTGCCCAAATCGAACGGGCCCAGCGGCGCATCGAGAATCGTTACAGCAATGAAATGATAGAGGCGCTTGAGGCTGAAACGCAGCGTTATCTAAATCGTATGGACGATGCTTTAGCCGATCAGGATGTACGGGCCATTAATGCGTCGCAGTGGCCTACTGCGAGTATTCTGCAGCGCATTATTTTCGAGTTATGGACGGATGCCTTTGCGCTTGGTGGCGAACAGGGCATTGAAGAGATGCGGGCAGCCACGTCAGATGCGAAGGAGTTCAGCCGAGTTTGCCGGTTTGCGGTGCCGCTGGACGTTCAGCGCGACATCGAAGCCATATTTGAGCTGGAAACGCCGCAATTGATCAACACCGATGCGGTTGAGGCGGTGGTAGGCCGGGCCAATTTACTAGCGGGTGATTTTGCTGACGACGTGTTTCTTGATTTACGAAAGCATTTAGTGGCCGCGATCGTGCCGCAAGCGGACACTGGCAATCCTATTAGTCAAAGTGAGTTGCTAGAAAGGATTCAGAAAACGCTTAAGGTAAGTGAGGCCAGGGCAAAAGTAATAGCTAGAACTGAAATTACTGCAGCATATAATCAAGGTCGGCAACAATCTTTTAATGAATCCGATCTGGTTGACTATATTCGCTTTATTGCAATCTCAGATGATCGCACAACTGATATTTGCATCTCTCGGGATGGTATGTTGATGCCCAAATCAGACGTAGCACTGGTTACTGCAAATACCCCACCACTTCACTATGCCTGTCGCAGTACAATCAGCCCAGTGATGTCTCGCTTGTCGCGATTTGAAGAGATAGTGACTGACCCGCAAAGAGATCCGCAAAATCGTACTTTGGCACCACTTCTTAAAGGGTGGGCAAGCTAGCGACTATGGCACGTATTTCGCAGCACTCCAGCGCCATCAATTAGCTCACGAACATCGCGCCATTGACACTGGCTCAACGATCTTGGGCTTAGCTCAACCACTGACTCTATTTGCTTTAGAGTGACAGGGCACTGCCCAGAGTCAATCAACGCCTTGACTCGCTCTGCAACAAGTGCCTTGCGATGTTCAAATTTGAGCTGCTGTGTGTTTGTTACGACCATCAGCTTTTATCTTTCACCAGCATCCTTTCAAACGTCTTTACCGGGTCGGCCCCTATCACTTCGCAAAATTCCAAAAACGAGTCAAAAGCATTTTTGTAAGCCTTGCCCCTGCCGTGATCGCGCCCACACATGCGACGAATGGTTTTAACGTCTCGACGCATCTGACCTGCAACCTCTATGTCCATAAATCCATTCTCAAGCTGAACCTCATGAAGCTTTTTAAGATCGACCGTTAGCATGAGTGACGCAAGTAGCAACATTCGCTATTGTAGCCATTTTGCCCGATATGGGTGCCCGTACTGGGCGTGATTCACGGATGTAAGGCGAATTCGTGGGTATCGTTTGAACAGAATTAATGGCTTAAGATGCCAGAGTCTACACTTACAGCAGCGCCAGTATCTACTCGATATAGTCCGGGTCTTGTATGGTTCAAGACTCAAGCCGTCGAGACGGATGCTGGTGTTTTAGTGCCAACATTGCTTTTTACGACTGGCACTATTACCGACGCTAGCGGCAATACCTACACTTTTGAAAAGAAGGATTTAAACCGCATTGTCAGAGCCACCAAAAAATACTTTAACGATGGCGGCAACATTCATCTGTTTGACAGCAATCACGACTTGGATGATTCGTATAGCGCCAAAGACATCATTGGACGCCTTGCTGTTGATGAAGGGCTGGTAGTTGAGGAGATCACTGAAGAAAACTTGCCAGATGATCGACTGTCGGATCTCATAGGGCAATTTGCAATTTACGGCCATCTTTATATCACTCGTGCCGATGCAGTTGAGCGATATAAAGCGACTTTGCTAAAGCCTATCAGCATTGCTTTTGACCCTTCTGGCGAGTTCACCGACGACAACAAATATGCAATTTATGAAGTTTCGGCGGTGCCATGGGGCGCTGTACGAGGCGCGATGCTGTTTGGCCGCTTCCCTGCCAGTGAATTTGCTGACGTCGCAAAGCCGAAAAAAGATAATCCTACCCACAGAATCTTTGCTTTGACTTTAGATGGGGCAATGGCTGAGCGGCAGGGGCGATGGACAGACTATTCAGACTTAGATGAAAAACTGGGCGAACTATTTTGGATGGCCACCGACGTTTTTTATTCAATTCGCAACACTACCGAAGAGGAGTTGCAGGGCCGCGATTGCAATACGTTGCTGCGTGAAGCGATCAATGATTTGCGCGACAAGCTTCAAGAAGTGCTAGGGGTCCGCCGGGATGCCCCGCCGACTGTATCTGTTAATTCACAAAGGTTTGCCATGACATTAGCTTCAATGCTGAATGATGCCATTGATGGCATGGAGTCAGATGAAATGTCTCGCGCTGACATTATTAGCCGCCTTGCAGATGAAGCCGAAATTGAGTCAGGCACTGTCAACCAAATTTTGAATGGCGATATCACTTGTCCTCCTGAGCAAAGGCTGCGTGGTTTTGCCCGCGTTCTGGATGTAACAGCCGATGCGTTGATTGGCGAAGCTGAGAATGACGGTTGTAGTTATGGCGAAACTTCTGAAAATCAAAAAGGTAAAGGCATGGACGAAGAAATCAAAGCTTTAAAAGCTGAGGTGGCTGAACTTAAGACGCGCGCTGAACGATCTGAGCAACGCGCTGACAATGCCGAGCAGTTCGCATCACAGTTACAGCACGAGCGAAAAGTGAGCGATCGCGTCCAGCTTTTGCGAGATTGGTCTGCCAAGCTTGTGCGGCTTGGCAAGTTGAAGCCAGTTGCCTTAGAAGAATGGTTCCCCGACAAGGAGCAACACAGCTCAGCAGTCGTGCGATTTGCCAAGCCTGCTGTCGATGATCAAATTAGCGGTGAAGCCCAACTTAATGAAATCGAAGCAGCTTTGAAGTTCGCCGAAAAATATAACGAACCGCAGCGATTTGGTTCGCGCCTAGGCCAGGTTGCTCTAGATGATGATCCATTGGCAAGCGGCGGTGACAACTCGGCGGATGACGAAGCTAGCCAAAAATACGCTGAGGATTTTCGTCAACGCAATCCCATCAAGCGGTCTTTTTAGGAGGTGATATAGATGCCTAGCGTAACTTTTGGAAATACAACCTTTAACCAAGAACAGCACATCTTGGCTTCCGAGGAAGGAATTCGGCGACGACCGGCGTTGACCGTTGATGAAAATCAGGTTCAGCTAGGCGTTAGCGGTAACAAGATCGTGCGTCCGGGCTCAATTCTCTACAAAGATGGCAACAACAATGGACGCCTAAACGTCCGCACCAAAACAGGTGCGGCGGTAACAGCAGCTTTTACAACCTTCATCGATATCGCTCCGTTTACTGGGCAGTACGACTCAGAAATGGTGCAATTTCTCGATGATGGCGACGTTCTTCAGGTGCTACGGCCATACAGTTTTATCACCTTAGCTGACACTTGGGATGCAGACGACACGGCGGCTCTGGTCATTGACGGCCAATCAGTAACTTATACGCCGGGCTCTGCCGATTTGAATACAGCGGCCAGCAATTTAGCAGTAGCTATCAACGCTGATTTCTACCACTCAAAACTGGTTGAAGCGGTTACTGAAGGCTCTATTGTCTACATTTTTTCCAGGTCACGCCGCACTTATTCACTCGCTGTCACAGCAACCACGACCGGAGACGGCACGGCAACGGCCAACGATGCAACCTTGGTCGGCGGCGTTGAAGTTGGCACTATCGACGCGGGCGGCGTCAATGTCAGCTTAGGCACTGTCACTCTTGCAGCAGCGGCGGCTGTGTCGTTGCCCAGTGGTGCGCCAATTGGGGTAAGTGGCTGGGTGCCTTACAGCGTTGTCAAGGATTCATTCAATCTAGCCGAGGGAGAAACCGACATTAGCGGTTTGCTGGCTGCGTTGATTTACGGCGAGCGTCTTCCGTACTGGGATGAAGACATCGCTTCTGAGTTACCT
>JBCCJU010000083.1:0-24801 GCA_039027715.1 Cyanobacteria bacterium P01_C01_bin.120 | reverse complement strand
GTGAAGCGGAACTGGCCTGTCACGTCGTCGAAGGACTCGAATATCGGGGCGAGATTCACGGCCACACGACTCAGTACATCAATGTCAAGACCACTTGATTGAACGTTGCATACCTCGGATTAATTAGCACAACCTACTTAGTAAAAATATAGTAATTCGAATGAATTAGTATGATTAGCACTGAATCAGCTAACAAGTAAATAAAATTGCTGTATTGGGTTCAAATACTCAATTTTGAGGTTTAAGTTAAAGAATTATATGTATCGAAGAAACTTTTCACTGTAGTCTGGTCATAGTTGGAACTTCATTCATGAAAACTCAATTAGAAATTTTAATTCAGTTATTATCATTGATAAAGTCTTCTAGTATCTTTAAATATTCTGAAGGCTGATTATCAATTAGATCCTGAACAAGTTTTACGGCAACAATTTCAGGAGAGATTGCTGCCTGACGGCCCATTGGTGTATTTGTTTGACCAGTCAACAGTTTTGGAGGACGCACCAGTAAGAAACTAACCTCACTATATTCAACTGATGCAACTCTAGTGATTCCTTCAATCGCATGTTTGGCGCTAGTATAATGAGGCCAATCACTTGGTGAAGATTGAGAAACGACAACCGATGATATGACAATCACAGAACCTGAATTTTCAGATAATAGGTTAAGAAAGACTGACATTGGTACGCTCATCAACGCGAGGCTTTTACTCACATAATCATTAACTCGTATGATTGCTGCTGGTTCAATCCAGAGAGGTAAAATTGCAGGACACGCATTGCAGATCAAGAAATCTAGCTTGCCATACTTTTCAAGAATCTCCTGCTGAGTTGAGAGACACCACGAGAGTTCTGAGGCATCTCCCTGCATCAGAACCAGCTTGCCCGGAGCGTTTGCTGATGCCGTTTGAAGCTGCTCCGCTTCAGAACGGCTGCGAAGAAAGTTGACCAGAACGGTGCATCCCTGCAAAACAAGAGTTCGAGCGATCGCTGCTCCTAACCCCCGACTGGCCCCTGTCACCAGAGCAACCTTACCCTTAAGGGCATCGGATCGGGGCATTAAAGCTTCAATGGATGTGGTGGTGCTGGTGGGGGCAGCCGGACGGATAAAGGATTGAATCTCTCCGTGTGCCAGCGGCATTCCATCAGCAGCCAACTCGACTCTGGTTCGCAGAAGATTGTAGCGATCGTCAAGCTGAGTTAAAGATGCTTTGTAAGAGAATGGTTCGGTGAGGTCAGCAATAGAATCTCCTAGATTGAGTGAAAACTTAGAGAACAGAGCTTGAGTGCCCGGTAACTCCATCCCCACAAAATAGCTTGACCACAGGAGGATTGCGATTTCTAATTCCCCAATCCCCTTCTGAGACAAATTCAGATTGTCAATCAATTGTCTTAACACATCGATTTTGGGTAAGTAGGTCTCTTCTACTTGAAACCCTTCAGTCAAATCAGATACTGACAATAGTGCCGCTTTGGTGCGAGCGGCAAAGGGGACAGCGGCTTTAATTTGAGAAGATGTTCCAGGAGAGAAGTGAGCCGTCACCTTTGACATTAATCGTCTACCATCAAAAATCCTGACGACTGACTTTTCTAATGCGGCTTCATTTATCTCAAGAGAGTACGGGAGATCGACAAATAGAGGAGCTTGGAATTCCAGAACAATCTTGCTCAATCTCATTCCAGGGCGATCTTGGAGGCGGCTTAAGCCAAACAGTCCTCCCAGGATTCCGAAGACCACACGATTGGCAAAGGGAGTCTTGCGAGCGTAATCATCGGAAAGATGGAGTGGATTGCGATCGTGACTTGCCTGACTGAACAGTTCCAGATCATCCGTGGAAAAGCGAACTAGATTCTTATCCTGTGAAGATTCCATAACTTATTTTAACCTGATAGTTTGCAACCAATATTTGCGCTAACTACGCACCAATAACCACTCAGCTTTTATCAAAGTATGAAGGTGAGGAGGTAGAATCTTTATACGAATTCCCTGGTATTATCTTATACAGGAATACAGGAGGGAATTGCAGGCTGATAAAAAATGATTGTTCTCTCATGCAAGCGGAACTTCGCTGTACGTCCAGAAAATCACCAGTCTTGACTTTGTTTACTCTACCTTGGAGTGAACTGTTCTTAAATCAAGGCTACCAAGCCATGCAACAACTTCAGGATTTTCCGAAGCCCACTGCTGGCACTGTGCTCTGACCCGTTGTAAATGCTCATCAACATTTTCTGGCGTAACATAGACTCCAAAGTTCTCCGGTACAGTATCAATCTGATGATTGAACATGCGGTTAAGAACTAAATTGCCAGTTGTGTAAGTGTAGTGAGATGGGTCGTCGTAGTACTCCATCGCGTCTTTAATTGGTTCAGTCGTAATGCTGTTGCAACCTGAGAAGTCCCACACTGGATGAATATTAACCACTCCACGAACCCACCGCTCATAGGTTGACCAGTAATTCTCTACCCTTGAAGGATAAAACTGGGTTACGTGAATGGGTGATATGAAAGTCCTAACGTCAATCCCCTCAGTATGAGAGGTTTCTACTTTTGTACGAAAGTTGGCGATTGCTTCTTCCGATAATTCATAATCCCAGTACATCTGGGCAGGTTTAGAAAAGTCAGTTTGAAGTTGCGTCTCAAACTGACGAAGTCGGGTCAACTCAACCTCGTGCTCGTAAGTTCCATCTTCAGCAAAATATACTCCCCGTTCCTCAGGGTTGAGAACCAGATTAAGAGAATCAAGGGACAGATATATTCCAAAGAAATCATTCAGAATTGGGTGAAGCGAATTTAACCGTTCACTTGAGAACCCACTTTCTACAGTGTTATTGCGATTGAATGCGAAAAAATTCAGCTCAACGATAACCCGCTCAAGATCCTCTACATGTCGATTGGTGTACTGAAAAAAATGTTTTAATTCATAGGAATTGGCACCCAAAATCGATAGGTTATAAATGGGAGTATGGGATATCGAAGAAATATAGTCAGGGTCCAGTCCTCTGGCAACTCCAGACGCGCCTAGGAAAACAGTTCTTGGTTCAATCTGAAGAACTCGATAAGCTTTAACGAGTCGATCATTGTTAACTCGCCCACCCCCTGTATGAATGCCGTAGGGGTCTACTATAAAATTCACTGTAAATACCGAGAGTAAATAAGTTGCAGCGCAACCGTAGAAAACTTTGATGAACTTACTATATTGAGACATATTTGTAGATCAACAGAAGTAACAACAGGGATTGACGCGTTCTAAGCTCTCTAAGCGAACAATACTTCAAAGGGTGCAGAAGATATAAAGATAAAGTTTTACAGTTGAAATCTAAATGCATCCTAGAAGACTCTTGAAAGCTTGGTATTTCTTGTCTAAGCACAGGAAATATTAAATTTTGAGGCAGATTCTAGAACTGGAAGTAGATGAATTCGCTGACCTGACTCAAACCGAGAAATGCGGTAATAGCGATCGCACTGGTTAGTCCCGCCCACATGGCAGTAGGTCGCCATTCAGAGTTTTTCCAAAGGGTTGTTAACCAGCGAGGATGGTGTTGCAGTTCATAGACGGGATTAAAGCCCAGACCTGGTTCGAATCGCGCCATCCACTGTTGAGTATTTGGGAAGTAAAATACAATCGTCATCAACACTGCCAATCCTATCAACCCCATCTTATTGTCCGGGAAGAGTAGATTGGGAAAAATAGCTCCGTCTGTTAAAGCAAACCCATTGCTACCTAACATAGACGCAATGATCGTCATCGCATTATCAATATTGGGTGCCCGAAAAAAGATCATGGCAACAACAACCGCTAAAAATGTGATTGCCTGCCCCATCCGCTGCTCTAACCAACTCACTTCTTTAAAGTCATAACCTCTAGACTTCAAAAGCATGTGCCAACCATGATTGACAGTGAGATAAAACCCATGCAGAAAACCAAACACGATGTATTGCCAGCCAGCACCATGCCAAAAACCTGCCAAGAACATCGTGATCAAAGTGGGAGCAGCAATCAGTTCAACAAAAGCTCCAAAGGTACCAACCCCACGCTTAATCAAACTCTTACCCTGTTTCATGCGACGCCGAGAAGAATTAAGGGCGATCGGATTATAAAGGTAGCGGGTTAAGAAGCGAGTCAAGGTTATGTGCCAGCGCCCCCAAAAGTCAATAATATTGATTGCCTTGTAGGGAGAATTAAAGTTGATCGGGAGTTTGATGCCCAATAGCCGGGCTGCACCGATTGCCATGTCCGAATAGCCGGAGAAATCGAAATAAATCTGCATTGTATACGCCAGCGCTCCCATCCACGCTTCTGGCATACTAAGCGAAACACCCTGACTGGCAGCATTGAAAACAGGAGTCGAGTAGAGGGCAATCTGGTCAGCGAGGATAACCTTCTTAAACAGCCCCATCGAGAAAATCGATAGACCGATTGCGATATTTTCCTGATTCATCCCAAACTTTGACTGCTTTGAAAATTGGGGCATCATCTCGCTATGACTAACAATGGGCCCCGCAATCAATTGAGGGAAGAAGGTTACGAAAAGGCAATAATCCAGAAACCGATAATGTCCAGTTTCACCTTCCAAACTGTCCATTAAATAAGAGATCTGCTGGAATGTGTAGAATGAGATACCCAAAGGCAGAACAATTTGAGCAATATTAAACTCTGTCCCAGCAAGATTGTTAACGTTATCAACAAAAAAGTTAAAGTACTTATAATAACCAATTAGCCCTAGATTAAATACGATGCCCACTATTATCAGACACTTTCCTCGTTTCTCATTTTCGTTAAGATACGTCCGGTTTAGTGCCTGCCCTAGAATATAATTCACTCCAATCGACAGCAACAATAGCAGCAAATAAGGCGGATTCCACCAACAATAGAAGAAGAAAGAAACAGTAACCAGCCAAAAGATTGGCGATCGCTGACTGCCCAGGCGACTAGATAAATAGAATCCTAGAAGAGTAATGGGAAGGAAGAGCAAGATAAATTCGTATGAGTTAAAAAGCATCTCAGGATAATGATTAAAATACAATTGATTTTTTCTGATCGCTGAGCTTAAGGCAGTAAATTAGAGTACTTAAACTTACACCTTAAAACATATCTTGGCAGCAAAGATATGGCAAATCAAGAGTGCTGCTTTGCAGACATGGAGTCGCGAACGCTCAGGAAATAAGCAGCTTAACTTCCGCCAAAATTTGTTACTTAAGTGCGCAGCTGAGAGCCTTTTAAAAGACTTGCTTTTTATACAAGCTCGCAGGTCCAATTTAGAACAGCCATGAGCCTTGAAGAAACGCTAAACAGGTTGTTTATTCAGTTTAGTTTGAATCAAATCTACGAACTCACCAACGTTACCCAATTGAGCTACTTCAGATGTCTTAAACTTAATACCAAATTCTTGTTCAACTCCCAGGACTAGAGTGATGTGGGCCATTGAATCCCAACCGCTGACATCTTTTGCAGAAGTGCTATCCTCTACAGCAATATCATCATCATCAAATACATCTTGAAAAATTGTATTGAGTTGCTCGTAAATTTCTTCGCGATTCATTGAATACCTCCTTACACTGAAATGGTTGTCTTGATGAACGTCTTAAATCCTTTGCACTGATCCAGATCAAGCTTCCATAGGCTGCGAAATGCCCCTTCGCCTTCCTGTTTCTCGTGGATCAACTCAAAGCCTAACTTTGCATAGTGGTCTTTCACCATACAATTCTTTGCAGTCTGGATATATTCTCCATGCAAAATCCGATATCCCCGTTGACGTGCCAGATCAACCAGTACATTGAGGAATTCTTGTTCGACTTGTCGTCCCAACACACGGCAACTCATTAACCATGTATCCATGTGCAGCGCTTTTTCGGACTCGAAGATAATGGGCGTGGCGATCGCCACGCTGATCAACCCGTTATCCCCAAAGTCATCTTTCAGACGAATTTGAAGACACAGAACATTGGAGTCTTCACTCATCTGCTTCACTTGCGCTTCGGTGTAACGATGTGTCGTCAGGTTGAATTGATTACTCTTGTTAATTAACTGAGTGGCGCGGGGCAGGGAAACAGAATCGATTGAGGCAACGTCCATTTCCATGTGAAGGCTTTCCAAGAAGCCCTCCAGACTATGTGTATTTTCCTTCAGCTCACTTCTGCGACTGTTCGCTAAATATTGCTCTGCCCGCTTCATGTCATCGCCAGAAAAGGAAACCGCTTCGAAGTATCCAGCGTCAGACAAACAACGAACATACAGCGCTGGATCTTCCGGCACTTCGGGAACTGCAACAGCGGGAGCAAACTGGCGTACCACTGCTCGCTCAACCGGATTATCATCAAAGAAAACCAGAGAATCCAACCCAATATTCAGCGTGGCTGCAATTCGCTTTAGATTAGTTGCTTTATCTTCCCAGTTGGCAACGAATACAGCAATATCACCTCGACGCAAGATCATCTCTGGATGCTTTTCAAAAGGCTCCAGAGCATTTGCCTCTTCATTCTTGGAGCAAACTGCCAGGATAATGCCTCGCTCCTTCAATGCTTTTGCGTAAGACTGGAAGGCGTAAAAGGCTTCACCAACCGCGTTGCCCTGCCCCAAAAGGATTCCCGACAGCCCATCGTCGCCAATGATTCCACCCCACACGGTATTGTCCAGATCAAGCACCAGACACTTGTAAGACAGTCCCCGAACAGCGGCAAGCATCCGCCCCAAATGATCTCCATAGAGAGGCGAATAAACTGGAGAGATGTCTTGTTTTGCGTGGTGCCAGAGGGCAGGGCCACACCAGAGATGCTTACCAACATAGGCTGCAATCTCATCTGTGTTCAGCAGCAATACCTTGTGTTCAGAAGCTCTTGCACGTAAAACCTGATTAGCCTGATTTAGAATGCTTGCAGGTGAGGCCGATAGCACTGCATCATACTGTCCAAACAATCGTTCCGGCGGAATGACCATCATCTGCTGAATGGCAATCGCCTTCAATTGAGTATTAATTGTTTCCCAGAGATGCACCCATTCATCGACCCGCTGCTCGACAGTGGCTTTAACATCTTGAGAGGGAGCAGCCCAAGGCAGCTTCACTGCAACATCGTTGCCATTGAGTGCTAAGAGTACAACATCGGGTTGAAACTCGTACAGACCAGAGGCAGGGTTCAGAATTTCTTGACGGTACTGACCGTAGGGCGCAGCATAGCACTCTACAATCAAGCCTCGACGCAGCGCAGCGACTCGAATTGCAGGAAGCAGATGTTCTATTGTAGAGGATGCCAACACTGCAAGCCGAATTGACTGTAAACCACTTGTTTCACCAGGATGGGCAGTCAAAATCTCTTGTAAGCGACGATCAACTCGTGAAGTTTGTGTGAAATCAAGGTTATGCTTTGTAATCTCACGTAAGCAACGAATCTGCCCCTTGAATTCACCAATCCGTTTACAGGCTGCGATCGCCTCTCGAAAGTCAGAGTGCTTAGGTAGCCAGTGTAGAAACTCTTTCATTGCCTTAGGGAGAATTGCTCTCCAAAGTAGGTTTACTGACTTAACTGAAAACTTACCAGACTTATTGCCCCAGACTATGATTCAGCCACTATGCGGGCAAGTGTATTTACGTAAGCTTCAAAGAAATCATATAATTATGCAAAGTTTAACTAAAGTCAGTCCTTCGTGGAATTTATACTCTGTCGAGTAATCACAGAAAGCAAATCGGGTAGTCCTAAACTAGTAGGGGTTGGACGGCGCACGCAGCCCGTCCAACTAAAAATCCTTGCGTGAAACCACTATCAAAGCTTCGACTAATCAGCCTTTAATATTTGAACCATTTCTACTATTTCAGAATTTTTTGTTGCCCAACTTTCACGATCTCTACGAATTTGCTCCAGATGAGTAGCGATATTGTCGGGAGTTACCAAAACTCCAAATGCTTCGGGAATATTTTGCCCTTGAGGTTGCAGAGAGCAAATCTCTTCGTCCTGAGACTGAAGAATGCAGTTAAGAATTAAATTCCCCACTTCTTCCCGGTAGTGAGCACTGTCCCGAAAATACTGCATGTCATCCGAAATTGTTTCCGCTGTAACAAAGTTATAAACTGAAAAATCCCAAATAGGAGTGATTTCAACAACCTGCCGCTTCCAATCCTCAAAAACAGACCAGAGATTTGCAGCTTGAATTGCTTCCAGGTGACTTGCATGAAAAGGTGAAACAAAGACGTTAAGTTCGATGTCGTGCTCTTCGCATAAATCGACGATTGCTTTCAAACTATCCAGCATCTCTGGTGAGAGAGAGAACTGCCCGTATAACTCTGACCGATGTAAGTATGTTTTGAGATATTCTTGAAAAATATCAATCATCGGTTTGTTAGAATTGAAATATTCCCCATTTCTCGTTCCGTTAGAGTAGTAGGGAAATTCAGTACTCTCATCTGTGTTTTCAGTAATTGTTTCAATACTGGCTTCCAATGCGTCTATGGAAAGCATTACTTTTAGAAGATCATTAACTATCACATGATCTTGTCCCAATCTATCTTCATGAAAATCCACTTCAGTAACATTCTGGTGATTATACGAAACAAAATCCAACCCCACTACAACCACCTCTAGACCAGGCTGATTGGCGATCGCGTGTTCAAGATATCTAAGTTGCTCATAGGCATTAGAATCGGGCAACCCCAAATTGTAAACAGGTTGATAGTTTGCTAAAGATGGGTGATTAGGATTGAGTCCGTACTCAACTCCAGAAGTTCCTATAAATACTGCTCTGGGCTTGATCCGAACCACGTCAACTGCCTTAAATAAGCGAACGTGGCTTGCTTCCTTTGGCTTCTCCTGATTCAAGCCTGCGATTGCCGGACTGCCAAGAATCCCAAAAGGATCAATTAATAGGTTGAATAATCCTATACTTAGGACTCCGAGCAAAGCTGCGCAGATGATGATCAGATTGTATCTGGAATACGCTTTCATCTTGAGATTGGAAGGTAAAGAAACGCAGGAACTTGATCAAGCAAAAAAACAAACACAAAGTGGAAGCATACCTGAGAGCATTAGACTCGAAGAGGGAAGATTACATTGATGGAGTGTAGCTATGACTCAAAACAACTTCCTGGTAGGTTCCTGATTTCACAACTTGCCCCTTTTCCATCATGTAAATGCGATCGCAGTGCTCAACTGTTGAAAGGCGATGGGCAATAATAATCATTGTTTTCTTACCACTAAGAGCTCGAATTGCTTCTGTGACAAGATGCTCAGTTTCGTTATCTAGTGCAGAAGTAGCCTCATCCAAAACCAAGATTTCTCGTTCATGGTAGAGCGCTCGGGCAATACCAACGCGTTGTCGTTGTCCCCCTGATAGACACATACCCTGTTCACCAATGCACGTCTTAACACCTTCCGGCATTTCTTCAACAAGATCCTTTAACTGAGATGCTTCAATCGACTGCCTCAAACGCTCAGCATCTATTCGCTCATCTGGAACTCCATAAGCAATATTGCGCTCGAGAGTATCATCAATCAGGAAAATTGACTGTGGAATATAGCCAATCAGATTTTGCCAGGCCCGTAAATTGCGATAGATAGATTTACCATCAACTAAAATGTCACCTGAATGTGGCATTAGAAGACCTAAAATCAGATCAACCAAAGTTGTTTTCCCAGCACCGGATTTGCCAATGAGTGCAATTGATTCGCCTTTGTGAAGTACCAAGTCTACGCCTCGTAATGCTAGTTCTTTAGCACCTTCATATTGAAACGAAATACGACTCAAGCATATTTTTTCTTTAAGAGGCAAGGTGGTTAACTTATCAGTCTCTGTTTTTGGTCGGCGAACGTTAAAATGCTGATGCGAACTCTCCTCAAAGTTCTCAAGTTCCTTAAGGTCAAAGTAAAGTTTATCGACTACATAAGATGAGGAACGGAGCTGAGTAATACCAGAAGTGACTTGAGTAGCAACTGGCATTAGTCGGATAGCGACAACACCAAACACGCCCAGCGTTGCAATTAAACTATCACTATCTCTATTCGTTAATAACGAAATTGAGGCCAGTCCCAATATGAAGGTCATAACTAATGCCTCAATTAAAAGGCGAGGTAAAATCGCAAAGCTCATTGATGAACCACAGGCCTCAGCATATCTCTTAGACTGATGACTTAGTTGCTGTTCAAAATAGGATTCACAGCCGACTAAGCGAGTTTCCTTCAAACCTCCCAAACTATGATTTATAATGCGAATCATCTCAGCTTTAGATTGGGAAGAAATTTTACCCCATAATGAAAGACGCTTGCGAAAGCGAATAACTAACGCAATTCCTAGGAATATTATTAATGAGGCTGCTAGTGTAGAAAGAGCATCAGTAATCAACAATAGTCCGATTAAAGTTGCCATCATTACTATATTTACAGTGGAGTTGAGAACCTGTAAAAGAGTTTTGTTACAAAACACGTCAGCATCGTTAACGATATTTTGAATTAGAAAGGCCGTATTGCTTTTTAAGTGAAATGAATAAGGGAGCCTTAAATAAGAATTAAGTAATCTTAGACGAAGTTCTCTCTGATGGAATAGGCTGAACAACACAACATATTCACGAACTTTGAAATTAAAAAAAGCCTTAACGTAAAATACGATCAGGATAGAGATCGCAATCACGACTATGAACTGATCAACAGAATCAAAGCTAGAGGCTTCGTAAATCCAGCTAAGGAAAGCGCTGCTTTGAATTAAACTTGGATTACTTGCTAAGGCAATAAAAGGACCAATTAGACCAACCCCCACAGCTTCCAAAAAAGATGTAAGCAAAATCACCATGAATAGAGGTATAAGTTTAGCTTTTTGATGGCCAAGAATATAAAAGAATTTGTTTAGATACTTTTTCATGATTGTATTACGTGAAATTTTGCTATTTCTAGACTGATTATTTAAACTAATAAAACATTTTTTGAGTAAGGTAGTTTACCTGCTCTTTAAGTGATTATAGACTTAATTAATTATCTTGACTCTATTATATATGGGCAATTACGGCAATCAATTTCAGATCTCAGATGGTCATCTTTAGATCTTTATAGAAACCTTCTTTTTACAATAATTTTTTAATTCTTCGAAAATCTGTTCGACGATTTAGAAGCTAAAAAAGAGTTTTCAAAACCTTACGCATAATAACTGAATGTACTGCTATCAAGCGTTGATCTTAATGTAGATCATTGCACTCAAAATTCAATTCGCTTCTCCATAAGTCAATGAGATCATGCTTAATGATAGTGTCACTTCAAGCCGGCTAATAATCCATCTTTTTTGCTCATAAAGAGTATTATTTCCATAGCACTTCAATAACTTATATCCTATTTTCAAAAAAGATAAACATCAAAACCAAATTAAGATGCCACATAATAGAAGTCTCTAGGTAGATTGAACTTCCTGCAGATGGAGATTCCAAGCTTTAACTAGCACTAAGTTAACGTGCGAATCCTTTTGGACAAAGCCGTAGCTAAGTTCAAAATTGCTTATTCAGCACCACCGCCGCTCAAGTAGGTTAATAATGTTGCAACTTTTCTAGATTTTACTGATTTCAAAGAACTACTCCGCTGCAAAGCTCGCCCTTTTAATAGCCATTATTCACTATCTATATAGCTTTGACGATTAAGTCTTGATGTGTTCCTACATAAATATGTGATGCGATAGTAAAGCGTTTTCAAAGGGAGCAGGTAATTCCTATGTAAGAAAATACTAGTCAGTAGAGAGGTCATCATTGAGGTAAGCGAGTCGCAGCACAGCGGGAGCATGTCATGAGAGAAATCCCTGAGAACATGTCCATGTCGACACCCGGCAGCAAACCTGATCCCGGAATAAAAAGCGCAACGGCAACAGTGTCTCGATGCGATCGCCATATGTGAGGTCAGAACTAGGACTTTAAAGTGGAACCCAGAGCTTGGACAATTTGAAAGGGTAATTGAGCTCTGAAAGATAAATACCTGTGCTTCTACTTTTCAGGCATTATGAATTGGTCACATAATACACCTCACCCGAGGTTTGGTAATTTAATGATTGATGGAGTCGGTGTTGGTTGTACCTTGAAACCAGTCGTTCGCCTCCTGAGCTAAGTGTTGATCAGGAAAACAAGACGAGAGAAGCTGCCGGAAGCGGGGGCCTTTCACGGTAAGATCTTCGAGATGTTACAAAATTTTGAGTCATGGTTGAACGTCCCATCAAAAAGTCGGAAAGGGTGGCTCGTGAGGCAAAAGCCGACACAGATAATCGCGAAGGGCGCAGCAATGACCGGCGTGAACGTAATCGCAAAGGCCGCAAAGGTGGTAAGGGGCGAAGCCGCGGCGATCGCGAAGAAAAGAAACCGGCTGTGCCTCCGGCCCTGATGCGTGGTCCCAAGCCGAAACCAAAAGCTGAAGAGCCCGTTCCTGAGCCCGAAGCAGCGGCTGCAGAGGGGTTGAATGAGGCCATGGAGGAAGCGGTCGCAGACACCGTTGAGGCGACGGCTGATACTACAGCGGAATCTGAGAAAACCGAATAGTCAAAAAAAATCCCCGGCCAAACTGGTCGGGGATTGCTATCAGGGTGCATCTACCATTCCATTGTTCGCTAAAGCACATCCATGATCCGGAAGTGCCTGAAGTTTTTCTGACATTAATTTGAGATGAAATAGAGCACAACCACCTGAAATGCGGCCAAGATTTTGTTGCAGGCCATTCTTGAGAGGCCTGTGGAGCTTGGTTCAAAAATTAGGTTGCCAACTAAGTGCCAATCCTACAGGGGGTTGAACTCTTAAAAGCTACATTACTGGCCAAGCCTTTACACGGCCCCCATTTTCTAAGCCAGGGGTTTATTGGGCGGCGGGGTAGAGTTGACCAGGGCACCACGCAGATTAATTGGCCCAATAGCGCCGATGTCGATTGACGTAGTAGCAGCAATACTCAAGCTGCCGGTCGAGTGAATGCTGAGCACTTGTGAGGCATCATTGAGCGTAATTTCATGGCCGCCGCGCGATCGCATTGCAATGGCTCCTTGACTGTCGCTAAAGCTGAGGCGATGACCGTTTTGGGTTTGAATCGTGATGGTGCCAGTGCTGTCGTTGAGGGAAACTTGAGCCCCCCCGGCAGTTTCTAGCGAAATACCGGCCTGACTGGTCAGCTGATCTTCTTCCACAAATTGAAGCTGGTGCCCGGTGCGGGTGCGTAAGGTACGAAGTCGTACTTTACCGCGATTAATGGCAGCTTCTACCGGATCTGGAGGATGATCTTCGCCATTCCAGACGTTGCCAATGACGTAGGGCCGGTGGATATCGCCATGCTCGAAGCCTACCAGCACTTCGTCGTCAATTTCTGGCAGGCAGTGAAAGCCGCGATCGCTGCCCGCCCCGATTGCCACAACTCGCGCCCAGTTGCTCTCATGTCCACTGCCATCCTCCTGGGGCGACAGTGTCGGGAATCGCACCCGTACTCGGCCCATGCTCTCGGGATCCTGATTGTTGGTGACAATGCCGACGAGAAAGGTCTGTCCCGGGCGCAGACGAGGCTGCACTATTAAATCACCAAGTAGATTGCCGCCTCGCAGTCCCCGGACCGCAAACTCGGTGGTATAGCTGCGGTTGTAATATAGATGCCGGGTTTCCGTAATGTAGTAGTCGCCGTCGTATTTACCCATGTCTTCAAGAGCCACGACCCGACCGGCTCGAATTTCAGGATTACCATTGGCCTGGGCGTCTGCCACAGTGAACTCACCGCCCAGTTCATCATAGAGAGCTTGGGCGATCGCTTCGGCTTCCTTCACGCTTTCGACCGGCTTATCGACCACGTAGGCGATTGGAGGATTACTGGCGAGGCCGAAATCTGCGGGCATAGCAGAGCCTTTGCCGTATTCCGTCTCGGTCAGCGTATTTTCTGCTTGAGCGGAGGCCACGATCGCCTGTTTTCCGGCATAGTCCCAGCCCCGCACCTCGACCCCGCTGACCTGCTCAGCCGTGGTTACCCGTACCTGAAAACCGCCGAAATCCTTCAACCATTCCAGGGTCAGGTTGTCATCAGCGGTTGGTTGGCGAAAATATAGCCTGCCATCGCGCACAAACAGTTCAAACCCCAATCGCGCTGCCCGATATCGCAGAAATTCCATATTCGTCTGGTTTTCCTGGAACACATAAGCACGCGGATCGCCACTAGCATCGACTTGGCCAATTTCAATACCCACCTGCGCCGCAATCTCTTCCACAATGTCGCTGTCGGTGTAGTCCTGAAAGGAACGATTGTGCCGCCCCCGATGCAATCGATGAGAAAAATCATAGCCTCGAACGATAATCGGGGCCTGGGAGGTGGAGCTGAAGCTGCTTTCAATACCCGTAATTTCTCCCTGGATTAAGTAGCTCATATTAGATTCGCTAAATTCCTCATCGGCGGTGGTGGTGGCCTCAAACCCGATACGAATAGTTTGTCCGAGGGAGAAGTAGTCATTAAAGCGCCACGGTGACTCGTTAGAGTAGTAGGGGTTTTCCAGCACAATCGTAAAAGCTGCTGGCAGATGCAGGCTTTCTTCAACCGACAGTTGCTGAATGTAATTCATCAACTCATCTGGGGCGGTTTCACCACCGATTTCAAGATATGGAACGGGAATGTAAGTTGCAGTACTCAAAGCTGAAATCACCTCAATTGATTAAGTCGAATAGCGCTACGAATACCAGGATTGCCGTTCTGAATACTCTTCGCAGGCGGCGCTGGCGTTACTCTCTAAAGCTTCAGCCTCCTGCATCAGAGATTCGTAGGCCTCTTTGGCAGACTCATCCACCTCCACTTTGAAGCTTGAGACTCTATCGTTAAAACCATACTCGCTCAAGTGGGCAATGTAGATTTCACCAGTAAAGGTTCGGCTATCACCCGAAAATTCGGAATCTTTATAAAGGGTGAGTTTGTATCCCGCCGGAACGTATAGTGAGGTGAGGTTATTATTGCCCACATCACCTAAATCGCCCTTGTCATATTCACCTTCACCGACGGCTACTGAATCGCCATCTTTATTGGAATGTTTATAGAGCGTGACTTGACCATCTGGATCATAGTTTTCTAAAGCTTCTTCTTTCTTTTCTTCAGCGGCTCCAGTCCCAGACTCACATAACTCCTGAAGTTCTTTCAGATAATATTCACTGGCTTCGCTAACCGAAATGGCCTCTGGTGGTTGAGTCCGGGTATCGTCTTCACCAAACTGATTTTCGTCGTAGGTACGTGCCTCCGACGAGAGGAACGAATCATCAACTTCCTTAAGCGATAAGTTGACTTCTGCCCTAACCGGAGTACCATCGGCCAAAAACATGGTTAGCTTATAATCCAGCTTTTCTACAAAGCAGGTAATGTAATTATTGTCACCCCAAATAAACTGATAAACTGGCGGTCGAGGTAGATAAGAATCGCCGGTGGAGTAGCCTTGAAATTGCACAGATTGTCTGAGTGAATCGATATAGACGGACATAATATTTTCGCCTGATTCATAAGTGTCAAAGATTACTTTTTTCAGTCTTAAAGTGCGGGCATTGGGGTATTCAAAGCTAACTAAAGGACGCCCACTCTCAGTGCGAGCAGATGCTGATTCTCCGACGGATACAGACTCTTTAAACTGTACTTTATCAGGGTTAAACATAAACTCGAAATCTAGCTCATTGCTGTCAGAACAAAATAGTCGAGCTTTTGATAGCGTCGTCATTTATTAGCCTCCTGAGATATCTCTACGATGAAAGTAAACGTCCGGCATAATAGCCTCCTTGGCGTTCGCGATCGCGGCTCAGGCGCTGCCGCATCAATACGTACATTTCTCGGGCTAATATTTCCAACTCCTGGGCGGCTTCCTCTTGGTTGAGATAATCCCCTTCAGGAAACTCAACATCGGCCTCTAAAATCCTTTCAGCTAAAGCTTCTAGAAACTCATCATCGGGATCTTCAAGGCGTAATGCTAGAGCCTCTAAAATCACTTCATCAGCTGCTTTAATGCTTTCTGCTAGCTGTGTTTGGAAGTCTTCATCTTCTTCGGCAAGCGCTTCTTCTAAAGCTTCAAAAAATGCTTCTTCGGTGAGTTCTAGTTCACCACCTTCAAGTTCTTGAACATGGTCTTGAAATTCATCATCGTTTTGCGATCGCTCAATATAGGCGTCGGCAAAAAATTCCTGGAAGTCAACTTCAAATCCTGCTGCTTTGGCCAAAAACGCTTCGGTCAACAACTGACTTTCATCATGGTCATCCGGTAATGCAGCTTGAACACTGTGGCGGAGATTTTCGAGCCGTTCATCGTCTGATAAAGCGCTTTCTGCGGGGCTTCCTTCTGGATTGATGTCATCGTCAGTGGCGGTGGCTTCGGTGGCGGCGGCCTGCTGCACGGTGACATCTGACAGCGATGGGGTAGCCGTATTGGCACCTGACTCACCCATCAATTGCGCCACTGATGACCACTGGCCGGGCACTGCTGCTATTCGCTGGATGGAGCGATCACCTGCTGTATCCACGGCTGATGCTGATGTCGGCTGTGGCTGAATAGTCGTTGAAGTCGTTGAGGTATCGAGAGTACTACTTTGAGATTCCCCCGATGTCGAACGCTGGATGGGGCGATCGTCGTTGGCTATAGCTGTCGGTGCGGTCTGTGGCTGAAGGTTGGGGGGGGAGATATTGGGAGCACTGCTTTGAGGCTCCCCTGAAGCTGTCGGAGCGGCGGCAGAGGGTTGAGCATCAGAGTCGGACTCCCCCATTAGTTGAGCTACTGATGACCATTGATTAGGTACAGCAGTCGTTCGCTGAAGGGGGCGATCGCCATTATTTGTAGACGATGTCGCTGGTTGAATTGGCGCACCACTCGATGAAGGAGTTTCGCCTTCGACTGCTGCTGGTTGAATTGGCGATAGAGACGCTGGGGCTGAACTACTCTCTACGGCTCGTTGAAGCGGAGCAGGATGCGTGGAGCCCACGGTGGCGGCTGTGTTGCGGACCTCATCACCCGACTCGATTGCTTGAGCCTGGATAGTAGGGCCATTGTCGGCAGCCGGTAAAGGTGTTGCGAGAGACGCTGTGGAATGTTGGGAGGGCGCCTGTCCGGAGTCCTGAGCCGGCACATTAGGCGCGGAGTTGGATGCTGGCGACGGCGACGGTTCGGTTGTTCCGTTGCTGGGCGATCGCTGAATGGTTTGAGCTGAGCTGTCGGCACTGGCTGAGGCGGCTGAGGCGTCTGAATCAGTGATTGATAGCGAGCTCGCCTGTATAGCAGGAAGCGACGACGAGGCAGCAGCAGCGGGAGGATTGGTCGCGGTCTGTGGCTGTAAAGGCAGTCTGGAATCTGCGGTTGTCGATGACAGGGACGGCGGTGACGACGGCGATCGCTGAATGGACGGCGGCGAATTTTCGCTAACAGCTTCTGTTGTCGATGACTGCTGCAAATCCGGGACTCTGACTGCTGGGTGTGTCTGGCGCTGAACGCTGGCTGCCGGATCAACGGTTGTGGAAGCGGGTGCATTCTCATCAGGCGATCGCTGCACCGCCGCCGCGGCTGACTCAGTAGACGCAGACGGCGCCTGAGCGCTGGCGATCGGAGTCGCGGTTTGTGGCTGAATGACCGGTGACTGAGAACTTGAGTTGAGCGCAGATGTGTGTGTGGCGGGATGACCGGAAACCGGTGCAGTTGCTTCCTGACGCTGCACCGCCGGTGAATTGATGGCGGCAGTTGGCTGACCGACCGGTGCGGTTGGCTGACCGACCGGTGCGGTTGGCTGGTCGGGGGCTGGAGTCGCGGTTTCCTGGCGCTGAATATGATCCGGATAGGCCTTTGAGGAGGAGAGCGGCGTAGCCGGCGATCGCTGGATCGGGGAAGTTTCCGGATCGGATATTGCAGACTTGGAGACAGACGTGACGGATGTAGTTGCTGACGGCACATCAGCGGACGGCTGCACCGGAGCCGACGAATCCGCCTGACGCTGCACGGCTACTTCACTGGTTGGACTACTGGATGCAGTCTCGCCATGGGCCAGTTCGGGCGATCGCTGCACTGCCCCCGCTGGAGACGATACCGATGAGGCTGTAGCTGAGGAATTTTTCTGGCGCTGGAGCGACACCGACGTCTGGGTCGGTGCCGTTGGAGTCGCTGGCGATCGCTGTATTTCGGGAGCGTCAGTTTCGGATCCTGGGTTGGTACCCGCATCGACAGAGTGAGCCGCCGGGGTCACCGAATTTGCCTGAAGCTGGACCGGACTAGACATCGAGGGAGCCGGCGCAGGAACAGTCTGGTCGGGCGATCGCTGTAGATTCGCTGATGCGGCTAAACCGGAATCAGACGCAGCCGGCTCAGGAGAGAAGGCTGGCTCGGTCTGCCGCTGCACAGGTCGATACGACGGACTCACTCTCGTCTCAGCGGAAACAGCCGTCGCTGCTTGCCGCTGAATCGGCCCAGAATCCTCTGCCGTAGAGGATTCTGGAGACGACGATTCCATTTGCTGAATGATGCTCGGTTGCCCTGCCTCAGCCGTTGGCTGAGTTGGGCTAATCGGCGCCGATGGCTGGGTTTGAGCCTGCAGGTTAGTTATTCCTGGCGTCGATGGGGCGTCTTCAGCAGAATCTAGCGATCGCTGAATGGCAGCGGCGGCATTTGGCGGCAGCGGGGCAACAGCGGGTGGGTTGCCAGCAGTCGCATCCGCTGCCCTTTGCACAGTCATGTCCTTGGCCGGTGACGGAATTACTGGCGCTGGCGATCGCTGAATTGAGGGTTCCAGCTCTGGTGCGGCAGCCGTGGGTGAGCTGTCTTCGCTGGCTCGTTGAAGGTTGGCGGGTGCATCGCTTGATGAATTGGCAGCAAATGTAGCGGTCGCCGGTGATGCTGGAGTGGTGGGAGGCGATGCCGATGAGGCAGCGGGCGATCGCTGAATTGTCGTTTCCGCCTCTGCAGTAATTGCTGACGCGGCGGGTTCAGCGGCTGATGACGGCGCCGTTTGGGCCTGTAAATGATGATTGTCTGAATCTGAAGTAGCAGTCGCCTGAGACGAGGGAGCCGATTGAGCAGCGGTCGCTGGTGTCAGGTTGGTCGTTGAGGCCGACGGCGATCGCTGAATGGCGGCAGGAGCAGCGGCTGAAACTGCTGGCATCAAGGGATGCTGTGACGAGGCGGTGCTGGCGTCCGGTTGTCGCTGCACGAGCGGCGGATTTAACTTGGCGGCGGTCTCGGCTGCAGAGTCAGTTGCTAACGATCGCTGAATCGTTGGCATGGAGCCATCAGCAATCGCGGCATTTTCGGTAGAAGCGCCGCGATTGCTGATGGCTTCTGAATTGACTGTGGCGTCCGGCGATCGCTGAAGGCTATCCGGCGATCGAACATTCTCAGACGTTGACGGACCGCTGACTGCTGATGTTGGCTCGGGATTGGCCTGTCGTTGTAGTGCCGGCGGCGAGGCAGCGGCAGTTGAGGGTTGAGTGACAGAACCCGTGGATGATGACTGGGCCTGGATCTGCGGAGCCTGAGCTGCTGAGGGAGTGGCAATCGCCGTTCCCTCAATCACCGGTTTTGCTTGAGGCTCTGGTTGCCGTTGAATCGGCGCAACTTCTGAATCGGCAGCGGTACTAGCAGAACCTGGTGACGACGATATCGCGCTGCCGGCAGAGTCGGCGGCAGGCGGCAGTTGCCCATTTAGGGCTGGGCTCGATGACGAAGATGACTGGGCCTGCACCGGCAGCGAAGGTGTGGCAATGTCGCTGGCAGCGCTGACCGTTTGCTGCTGAAGATTCGGAGCGCGGCCCGAGAATCCGAACGGTTCAGTCGCCGCTGGGGAAGCCGCTGGGGTAGCACTATCTGACGATTGCTGCTGGAGGTTGGGTGCTGTCGTTGAAGACGATGCAGAAGAGTTGCTGGGCGGTTGGCTAGCTGGCCGGTTGCCCGAAGTATTGGCGGCTTGTGGCTGAACGCTTGGGGACGATGTCGAGAATGAACTCGATGAGCTCTCAACCTGCGGCGATCGCGTGCCGTTTGCAGGGCTGTCTGTAGATTGGCGCTGAACCGACAGCGATGCCGGCGCGGCGGCAGAGGAGCTGACTGGCGCAGACGATGACGGTGACGAGGGGTTTGCTGAGCTCGCTGCGGGCTGTTGCTGAATATTGACAATCGGTCCCGAAGTGGAAGAACGATCAGCTTGAGCTTGCAGGACCGGTATTGCTTTCTCAGCCGTACGAGACGTCGAGTTTGCTGCTGCGGTTGATGGAGCAGCGGCCTGTGCCTGTAACGTTGGCGCTGGAGTCTCGGTCTCAACCGTAGACTGCCGCTGCCCGCTAGAAGCTGTGGCAGTGGTGGAAGGCTTGGCCTGCGCCTGGAGTACTGGCGGCGATGACGAACTGGCTATGTCATCTGAGTTCGCAGCAATCTGGCCCGAGGACCCGCTGTCAGTTTGTGGTTGCACTGGCGTAGCACCAGCAGAATTATCTTCCCTGGTCGTTCGAGGCCTGGCCTGGAGAGACGGCGAAGCCTCAGCAGCTGAAGGTATGGGGGCAGCGCTACTTGTCGGCTCTCGCTGTACGGTCGTCGGCGCGGCAGCTCCCTTGGTTTCAGAGGACGAATCTGTGGTCTCGGAGTGAGTATCGGCGGCAGCCCGCGATCGCGCCTGTACGGGTACTGCTGGCCCTCCTTCTGGCATCCAGAGAGCATTGGGAAACGCCTGCAATACTGTCAGCGACTGTGCCCCCAGCGGTGACACCAATTTAGGCGAAATCACTGTAGTTCCCAAACCCTGATGTGCTCCCAGCGGTGGCGGTGGGGAGCCGGAGTCAGAGTGGGGTGATCGCGCTAGAGAGCCAGTCATTTAGAGGAAGTGGGGGTGGAGGGGTGGAGTAGCAGGGTGATTGGGTGGCAGGGTGATTGGGTGGCAGAGTGATGGGGTGGCAGGGTGATTGGGTGGCAGAGTGATTGGGTGGCAGGGTGATTGGGTGGCAGAGTGATGGGGTGGCAGGGTGGAGGGGCGAACGGCCTTCGCCCGTACGGATTTTGGTGACTTGTGGGAGAAGTAATGCCGGATCTTTTTTTGGAGCTATAGGGTTTAAGGACGGCGGCTTTGGAATGAAAACGGTTTCGCATCTACCGTCGAAAATCGAAAATTGATATTATCTTTTCCCAATCTGCATTTGCAGGTTTAACCAAATTCGCCAATTTCGTCGCGACCGCTGAGTAGGGTAGCGCCAGAGACGACTGACTGTGACACTTCGAGTCCTTCAAAGGCGAGTTTAAGTTCTTCCATCGCCAAGTTTTTGGCTTTGGCCTTTAGCGCTGGAGATTTCCAACTCATGGGAAAGGCCCCGATTACCGTCCAGCACTGGACGCCATCGCCAGCGGGATTAAACACCACAATATTGATGTTGCGCCGCAGTCCTGGCGTACTTGGGTCGGGATTCCAGACCTGATTAATCCAATCCCAAAACACCATGTTGTCGCTGACGCCGCGCTTAAGCTTGATTTGCTTAAATTTGGGCTGACCAACAAGAATCCGCTCGCGGTTGTTCGCCCCGCCTTCAAAAAAGCGCTTGATCTTGGCTTTGTAAGACAGGCCAGAGCATTCGCTAAAGCAGGCGGAGGGTTCGTTGTCTCCCTCGATGTAGACGTAAAATCGTTGGGAAGTGACGTAGTTTTGTAGGTCGTCGAGAGAAAAAGCCACAGTTTTTCTGCCTTGCTATGGGTTATTTGAAGCGAGAGCGGGGGCGATCTCGCTGGTTCCACTGATGTTGTTCAGCGACCCAAAGGGCATAGACGCGATCGCTGACTCGACGCTTCAGATGAGGATTTTTGAGCACCTGACGGGCGGTGCGACCCAGCCGCTGTTGCTGCTGGGATGAAATTTGCCCGCCTGCGGGGGCAGCAAAGCCGGCGGCAGGAATGCTGTTGGGTAAAGGTTCAGTGCTGGCCGGCTGGCAATGACCGCGCTCGATATTGCGATCGCCCGCCCACGGAAACGGAAAACGGTTCATCGGTCAGCCTTTTAGATCTGCCAATTCATTGTGGTAAGCGGCTTCGCGAAAACGATTCGACCAAAGTCCAATCTTTGCGCGGGCGTTAGTTTTCTTCATCGCGGGCGATCGGCACCAGTCCAGCCCGCTCTAGCTGCCGTTGACTGTCCGTAGCCTGCAGAATCTCGACTATCTTGCGGCCAATGGGCGGACGGCTATTGTCGTAGGGATAAATCACTTCCAGCGGATAAGCCAGCGGATATTGCCCGGTGAGAATGGCCTGATAGTTGCGGCGATAGCTGCCTTTATCTTGGCAGAGGTCAATGCTGGGATCAATCGCCTGAGTCCCCTCATGGCGCACGATTGACTGTACGTACCCGCCGGAGTCGGCCCGGAGCGCTAGCGGATAAACTGAGCACTGGCCGAATGCCTGGCTCAGGGGGCCAAAGCCAATACTGCCAATCTTGGCCTCTTCAAAATCCTGAATTACGGCCCGCAAGATTTCAAACGTGCGCATCACCTGCACTGACGGCAGCATTGAGTTAGTTGCCTGCCGACTGGTAGCTGACGGCTGTGCTTGGGTTTCCACTAGCTGTCGAAAGGCAGCGATCGCCATGGGGTCTTGCAAAACCCGCGCCTCGAACAGGGCCACCATATCGGGTTCCGACGGCACGTAGAGCTTGACGGGCAAATTGGGGCCGCCTAGTTCCCGCCAGTTGATAATTTGTCCGGTGTAAAGCTGGCGAACTTCCTCGAAGCTCAGGCGTCCGTTCAAATGCTGGGGCAGTCCTTGGGAACGCTGCTCGTAGCTAAAGGCGACAAAAACGGCGATCGCATCGTGGGCAATCGGTTGTGATTGGAGGTTGGCTGGCAGCGGCAGCAGCGCTTGGTCACTGTCGCCAAACAGTGCCGATAGGGCAAAGTCGGCTGTTTCCTCGGTCACAGCAGCGATCGCGGCGGCATCCGTCAGCATCGGCGCATAGGTTAGCTGCACCTCGTCGTAGGCGGTTTCCACGGCGACTTCCACCGTCATCTCGGGGAACACCAGATGCTTTTGCTGGAACACATAATCGCCTAGGCCGGCGCGATCGCTTGCGTAGGTAAAGTCCCCCCGAGGCACGCCCGCCACTTCCTGAAAGCAGCAGAGCCGAGGCGTATCAGTGCTGGCGATAGCCAACTGTCGGCGGGTCAGCCACCAGCCTAGGGTGCCGCCTAATAGCCCCAGCAGCAGCGCTGCCAACAGCCAGCGCCACCAGCGGGTTTTCGGGCTTGACGAATCGTCTGCCAGCGCTGATTCTGCAACCGGCGCCGCCGTCAGGAGTTGCCAGTCAGTCGGGATGGCCTGCCGCGCTGCCGCAGCACTGGGAAACGGTGTTCGCAGCCCCAACAGTTGGAAGAGATACTGCTTGAGTTGGGGCTGTACTGCAGGCCAAGCCTCCGGCTGCAGCGGATTCCCTGCTGCGGCGTCATCGGGTTCCCCGGTCAACAAGCGGTAAGCCACCCGACCCACCGCGGCCAGATCGTCAGTTACCGTAGGCTGGGCCGATTCCTGGCCAGGAGGCGCAAAAATGCTTTCCCACAAAAATAGGTCGGTCACGTACACCAAAAACTGGGGGTCCCCCGCAAACGCCGGATCTACAGGCCAATCAATCAGGACGCTGTCGAGACTCAGATTTCCGTGGACCATCCCCTGTCGCGTTTGCCCCGCCGGCACGGTGAATTTTTGGCCGTGCAGAGACTCCAGCGTTTGCAAAATTTGGTTCAAAAAGCGCCAGACCTGGATGGCCGTCCAGGGCGATCGCCCTGACAAATGCGTCCGCAATGACGGCAGCAGATCAATTCCTTGGGCATCCACTAAATAGCAGCGAGGCTCTTTCTGATCGGGAATAGCGTCCTCTGGTTCCATCACCCGGAAGCGTTCTGGGCGGCCATCAGCCAGCACCAGCCCGCCGCGATCGCGAAAGCTACTTTGCCGGAGCCGACTTTCAGAAGGACTGAACTGACGCGGCGACAGTAAATATTCCCGCAGGCTAACCAGCTGTTCAGTGCCAATTTGTCGACCGCGATAAACCCGCCCCCGCCCCCGCACGCTCACTAAACCTTCGATGCGATAGCGACCGCGCTGCCCCAAAATTTCCGTTCCCGGAGGCAGGGCTGGCAGTAAAAAGTCGTCGGTGATGACCGGCAGCGAATCGAGAATATCGGGGGCGATCTCGGTGGGGGTTTCGGCTTCCGCTTCGGCGACGCTAGGCAAATAGTCCCGCAACATCGGCAGTAGCCAGCGATATCGCGGTGGCACCACCGAATACAGTCGATACATGAACTGACTGCGGAAAAAACTGAAGCGGCCCTGCACCCGCGCCAATTCGCGCTGCTTTACCGTTTTAGCCAAATCTTTCTGACGACCTGACCGCTTCCCCCCCATCCGCAGACGGGGCATTTTCAGTAACCCTTTTTTGTTATCTGACATCGCCACAGTTACCGCCATTCCTGCCGTAAAACGTGACTCAATTATCGAAATTCCCGCCCGGCATCACCTTAGACGTATGGGGAAAGTTCGGCGTTAAGTTTTAGGGACATGATCTTTGATGCTCACTTCTCAGCGCTGGCTTCTCCGCCATCTGTCCCCTACTCTGCTATTCCACTTCTTCACTCCAAAGCCCTCCAGGCAAGCTCCGCCACCATCTGTACAGGCGCGGTCTTCGCCCCTGCCACCCAGCCACCCTCACACCCTAGAGCTGATTCTCTACGGAGAGAAAAATAAAATAGGGGGATTTGAGGGAGCGATTATCATGAGCCTTCGGACACTGGTTGACGACCTCAAAACGATTCCAGATTGGCGACGGGGCCAGCAACCGGTGGATTATCCCCTCTGGTCACTTTTGCTGCTGAGCCTTTTGAGTGTCAT